>DATHII010000236.1:0-3884 GCA_035316885.1 Jiangellaceae bacterium
GTGCCAGTCCGGCCCGGGACCACATCGAGCAACCGGGCGTGCAGGCAGCCGTTCTCGTCGCGGGTCAGGTCGACCATCCCGGTCACCGCCCGATCCTTGTCCCCGATCCTGCTCGGCCGCCAGATGTGCTCGTCCACACCGAGCGTGCGCACGCCGGTCAACCGGATCGGGTCTGCCACCCTGCGGGCGGCTTCGACCTCGACTGCATCCCAGCAGGTGTGCCAGTCCACCCCGAGGTGGCGGGCCAGCGCGGACACGGTGGTGTCGTCATGGGCCAATGCGTCGGTGGCCCACAAGATCGCCCGAGTGGTCAGCCGCGCCCTCGGCGCCACCAGCGGGTGCTGCTCGGTGAACGTGACTGTCGGGCAGGCCGGTTCGGCGCACCGCCAGACCCGCATGGACCAGTCGAGCCGGACCGAGACACCGAAGCACGGCGCATCAGCCACTCGCCGTCGCCGCCGGCCGTGCCCGACCGCAACCACCCCGCACGACGGGCACCCGGCCAGTGTGGCGTCGGTCTCGACAGTCAGCACCAGCACGTCATCGGCCCGCTCGACCTCCAGCACGTGCATCCCCGGCACGTCGAACAACGCGTCAGCCCGAGCGCACCAACGCGCGCCCGGGCCACACCTACAGTGATCCATGTCGGGGTCTTCACTTCATCAGGCAGCTTGGTCGCTCCTGATCCTGAAGGCCCCGACACCCACTTCAGCCGACCGCCGCGCCGACCCCACCACCCACGCTCAGATCCGAAGAGCCAGCAATCCGCGACGTGCCATGACGTGAGGAACGTGCACCGGTCGCTCCCGACCAACGCCCGTCACGAAGGACCGCGGAGGACTGACCGCACCGTCATGTCGCCGAGCGGGCTTGCCGATCCGATGAGGGCCGTTCGTCACGCGTGAGTTCGGCCCTGGCACGAGTCGCTCGTCACGACCCGTTCACGGAACGACTGGCACAGCCCGGGCTAATCACGAGGAACGGTGCAGACGTGCGCCGGATGTGAGTGGGCTAGAAGCCCGCGGCCTGCGCAGCCTGTTGTCCACCCACGATCGGCAGGGTGACGCGGCTGTTGTTGACGTTCACCGTGACTAACGGCCGGTTGGTGTTCGGGGCGTTACAGGCCGCGGCCGTGCCCGAGCAGAGCAGCTGCGGGTAGCTGGATACGATGACGACGGCGATCTGGTGGCCGGCGTCGAACGTGTAGTCAGTCGGGTAGAGATCGAAGCTGAACTCGTACGTCTCACCGGGCACGAGCGGCGTCGGGGCCGCGTAGTCGAACAGGTTCAACCCATCGACTCCGCCTCGGGCGACCCGCCACGTATCCACTGTGCTGAGCGTCTTGACAGTCTCGATGTAGCACGCGTCGTCGGTCCAGGCGTCGCCGTTGGCCACCGACGCGCTCCCGCCCCAACAGGTCTCGACCGGCGGGTTGGCGTTGACGACGCCTTCGCTGCTCCGCGACACCCTGGTCTTCGGTGGCCCGAAGTCGACGAGGGCGGCGCCGAAGTCCGTGTCTGACTGGTCGACGATCGCACTCAGGTCGACGCTCGGCGTGCCGGATATGCGCACCGGCGCCGCGAGCGGCTCCGACAGGTAGGCGAGTCGGAACGGGGCTACAGAGGAGAGGTTGCTGATGATCGCCGCTTCGGACTGCGCGGTGTTGTCCTGGAACGTGGACTGGATCATCTTGCCGGGCAGGCGCTGCAGGCCGAAGCCCCCTGGGCCCGTGTCGGTGCCGGGGCGGAGCCACAGGTGCGTGGGGGTGGTACCCAGCAGGGGCCACCTGTGATGGGCCTCCCAAACGTCAGGACCGGTTTCGACGTCGACCCGAGGCTCCTGCATGATGCCGTTCTCGATCCCAAACAGCCAGTGGTCGAACCACCGGTGGATGGTGCTGACCCACTCGGGCCGCCGGAAGTCGAAGGCCTCCTCATGGCCGGCGCGGGTCAGCCACAGCTTGCGCGGCAGGTCGCGCTCCTGCAAGGCGTACCACAGCTCGCCGAACTGGTTGGTCTTGACGTTGTCGTCTTGCAGACCGTGGACGATGAACACCGGCACGTCGATGTTGTCGATGAGGGGCATGTAGTCCCGCTCCGCCCAGAACGGCGTGTAGTCGCCGCTCTCGTCGCCGTCGGTGCTGTTGAGGATCGTTCGCAGTGGGGCGCAATAGGTGCGCCGGTCGGGATTGGTCACCGTGATCGACAGCAATGACGGGTAGTTGTTGTGCCAGCCATTCAGGCGGGCGCCAGCGAGACGGGTGTACCAGTACCAGCTGGAGATGGCGCTGATCGGGACGATCGTCGCCAAACCGTCGATTCCTGTCACGGCGGTGCCATTCGGCAGCGTCCCGTCGTACGACTTGCCGATCATCCCGGTCTTGCCGTTGTGCCAGTCGGCGACGACCTCGTTCCCCGCTGCGTCGAAGGCCTGACGCCGGCCATTGAGCCAGTCGATGGCCGCAACGGGACCGGCGACGTCCGGCGCCCCACCGGTAGTCGGGCAGCCGGTTGAGAATCCGGTGCCGACCATGTGCAGCAGGATGACCGCGTAACCGCGCGGGACGAAGTAGTTGTCGTAGAACAGCGGCCAGCGGTCGTTGAGGCCGTCGCCGTCCACGTCGGCGATGCACTCGCCCTCGTTGCCGCGGCACAGCGTCGTGAAATAGGGGCTCGCATCCATGACGACCGGTGACTTCAGCCCTTGCTCAGTCGCCGCCGGCCGCATGATGTCCAATGCCACGAGATCGAGGACGCCGTCGCCCTCACTGTCGACGTCGGTCTCGACCCAGACCCGTTCCCGGATGGCGTCGTTGTAGCCGAACACTGGCTGCGTCACGCCGTCCTCGACGACGATTTCCGGCGCGGTCGCTGCGATGGCGGACGGAGCAACCGCCACGGCGATCGCCACGGTGACCGCCAATGCCACAAGACGCCTGAGCGAGGACCTGGACATTCGTGCCTCCTGGCCTGACCGATCGACCCTTCGAGCCGATGCCAACCGACTGGGCAGGTACAGTGAAGCAGGCACCTCGCGTCTGGTCATCCTGTAGACGTTGGAGACCGGGTGCACGCCTTTCGACAGGTGTCGGGCAGTGGCAGCGGCCGTGAACCCCCTGCCGCGTGTGAATTCGCTAGGACGCTTGAGGGACCGCGCCGAACCTCAGGCGACCCTCAGCGGTCGCCTATTCCGGCTGCAGGCACGTGCCCTTGTCGAGGAAGAACTCGGTCCCGTTGCTGCTGAAGTGGGCGGTCTGGGCGACACGATCGACGACACCGCCGCCCTGACTCACGATGTTGAGGTAGGCGGTGAAGGTGCCCTGGGCCGACCCCGGTTGGCGTTCGACATGTCACCGAACCACACTGCGCCGCCGATCCGGTGGATGTTCCCATCCTCATCGACGAGTGTGACGTGAAGGCACTCGACGGCACGAGCCGATCAGCACCGCCGCAAGACCCGCGACGGCAGCAGCGAGAGCCGCAGGTTGACCAATGGACAGTAACGATATATCGTTACTGTCCATGAGGGATGACGAGCACTCGCAGGAAGGCCGGCGCTCCGGCCGCGACCAGTCGCGGACCCGCCGCCGGGACAACCGATCAGACAAACCCCTCCGAAACAAGCGGGCCGCACGAGCCCACGGCAGCCGAGGGCGTGGTCGCCGCCGGGCGCCTCGCGGCGACGTGCGTTCCGCCGTACTCGTGCTGCTGTCCGAAGAGCCCATGCACGGGTACCAGCTGATGCACGCGATCGCGGACCGCACCGACGGACGGTGGCAGCCCAGTCCGGGCGCCATCTACCCGACCATCAGCCAGCTCGAGGACGAGGGGTTGATCACGGTCACCTCCAGCTCCGGACGCAAGCTCGCCGCGCTCACCGATGCT
>DATHII010000237.1:0-59272 GCA_035316885.1 Jiangellaceae bacterium
GTTCGGCGGGTTGGGTTCCGCGCTGCGTGAGTACGCCGACCCGATCACCCGGGTCATGGGCGTCGTGCTCATCGCGCTCGGCCTGGTCTACGCGGGCTGGCTGCCTGGAGCGGCGCGGGAGTGGCGCTGGCACGTGTCGCCCGCGGTGGGGCTGGCCGGTGCGCCGCTGGTCGGTGCACTGTTCGGCATCGGGTGGACGGCGTGCACCGGCCCTACCCTGGCGGCCGTGCAGGCGCTGGCGTTCGACGACGGGAGCGCGGCCCGGGGCGCGCTGCTCTCCCTGTCGTACTGCCTCGGCCTCGGGCTGCCGTTCGTGATCGCTGCCCTCGCCTACCGGCGGGCGTTGGGCGCGTTCGGGTGGGTACGCCGGCACCAGATCTGGGTGCTGCGGGTCGGCGGGGCCATGCTGGTGGGGCTCGGGCTGCTCCTCGTCACAGGCGTATGGACGGAGATCGTGTCGTCGTTGCAGGGCTGGATCGGCGGCTTCGAGGTGCCGCTGTGACCGCGCGCGACGTAGAAGCCGCGCCCGTGACGCCGGAGCCGGGCCGGCCGCCGGCGCTGTCGGCTCGGGAGTTCGCAGCCTGGGTCTGGCGGCAGCTCACCTCGATGCGGGTGGCGCTGATCCTGCTGTTCCTGCTCGCGGTCGCCGCCATTCCGGGCTCGGTCGTGCCGCAGAACGACATCAACCCGCTGACGGTCAGCGACTTCCGGGCCCGAAACCCGGCCCTGTCGGAGTGGTACGACCGACTCGGCCTGTTCGACGTCTACTCGGCGCCGTGGTTCGCAGCGATCTATCTCGCGCTGCTGATCTCCCTGGTCGGCTGCATCCTGCCCCGCTCGGCTCAGCACTGGCGGGCGATGCGGGCCCAGCCGCCCCCGGCTCCACGCCGGCTGTCCCGTATGCCCGTATACCGCCGCTTCGAGACGCTCGCCGCTCCCGCCGAGGTGCTCGACGCCGCCGGCGCAGAGCTCAGGTCGCGCCGCTACCGGATCGCGACGGCGTTTGTGGGTGATCGGAGTTCGGCCGGACGCAGAGGCGGGCGTCTAAAGAGCGAATCGTGGCATGATTTTTGGCCACGATTCGCGGAGCCCGCCGAGCGTCCGACCGAACTCCACCTCGATGCCGAGCTCCACCCCGAGGCCGAGGTCCCCCTCGGCGACTCGGTGGCGGGTGAGGCGGGGCACCTGCGGGAGACCGGCAACCTCGTCTTCCACCTGGCCGTGGTCGTCGTCCTCGTCGCGGTCGCGGTCGGCAGCCTTTTCGGGTACCGGGCGACGGTGCTCGTGGCGGAGGGCTCCGGCTTCGCGAACTCCGTGATCCAGTACGACGGACTGTCCAGCGGCGCGCTGTTCGACGCCGGCGACCTTCCCCCGTTCTCACTGGAGCTGGACGAGTTCGAGATGGAGTTCGTCGAGGCCGGGTCGCAACTCGGAACGCCCGACGTCTTCGAGGCGACGGTCCGGTTCACCCCCGAACCAGGTGCGCCCGAGCAGACCCGCACGATCCGCGTCAACGAACCGCTCGAGGTCGACGGCACGCTGGTGCACATTCTCAACCCCGGCTACGCACCGGCGATCACAGTGCGCGACGCCGACGGTGCCGTCCTGGCCGAGGGTCCGGTGCCGTTCCTGCCCCAGGACAACTCCTTCACCTCTACCGGCGTCCGCAAGGTGCAGGTCGCGCCGGAGGCCGGCCTCGGCGAGGACATCGGGGTCCAGGGGTTGTTCCTCCCGACGGCTGTCGTCGACGACCGGGGCCCGCGGTCGATCTTTCCCGAGCCTCGCAATCCGGCGCTGTTCTTCACGGCGTTCCACGGTGACCTGGGCCTCGACGACGGACAGCCCCAGTCGGTCTACCGGCTCGAGACGTCCGGCATGGAGCAGTTCCGGGCGGAGGACGGGGAGGTCTTCCGCGCAGCCTTGGCGGTGGGCGAAACTGTGCAGCTCCCCGGGGGGTACGGGAGCGTGACCTTCGACGGCTACGTCACGTGGGTGAACCTCCAGATCGGGCGAAACGCGGGCAAGGAGTTCGTGCTCGGCGGGGCGCTGCTGGCGCTGGCCGGCCTGCTGGCCTCGTTGTACGTGCGGCGACGCCGGGTCTGGGTCCGGGTCGTGCCCGGCGACGGGGCCGGTACGGTGGTCGAGGTCGCGGGCCTGCAGCGGTCCGAAGGCGGCGATCTCGATGCGGAGGTCGACGCCATCACCGAGGGGTTGGTACACCGGTTGACGCCTGCGGACCCGGACCCGACGGGCGTGTTACCGACCAGGCCGCCAGGCACGGCCCGGTCGTCCGGCCGGACAGCCGACGGAGATGGAGACGTGGATGGACACCGCAACCCTCGGTGAGTGGAGCAGGTTCGTGGTGTCGGGTGCGATCGCGGCCTTCATCATCGCCTGGCTGGCTTTCTGCGCCGAGACCGCCTATCGGCTGCGACAGCACGGCCGCGCCGCCAGTAGGTCCGAGTTGGCCGGGGTGGGTGTTTCGGGAGCGCGGCCTATGTCCCGCGAGCGGGGCCCCGCCGGCGCGGACGCCGCCGTCGGCGACGGGTCGTCGTCGGGTGGCGCCGACCGGATCGTCGACCGGGCCGACCAGGCCGACCGGATGGCGGGGATTGGGTACTCGGTCACGGTGCTGGCCACACTGCTGCTGGGCGCCGGCGTCGTGCTGCGGGCTGTCAGCGTGTCGCGGCCCCCGTGGGGCAACATGTACGAGTTTTCGATCACGGCTGCGCTGGTGGCTTCGATCGCCTTCCTGGCCCTCGCACGGACCAGGGCGGGCCGCGCTCTCGCGGTCTGGGTCGTGCTCGTCGTGTTCGTCGCGCTCTGCCTCGCGGCGACGGTGCTATACGTCCCGCCGGGCCCACTCGTCCCGGCGTTGCGCTCCTATTGGCTCGTCGTCCACGTCGGGGCGGCGGTGCTGGCGTTCGGGCTGTTCACCGTCGCAGCCGTGGTCAGCGCGTTGCAGATCGTCGCCGAACGCGCCGAGGTCAGGGGGCTCGCTGGCGGGTTTGCCCGCTCGCTGCCCGCCTCGTCAACTCTCGACCGGCTCTCGTACCGGCTGATTGCGATCGCGTTCCCGGTGTGGACGGTCGGGCCGCTGATCCTGGGTGCGATCTGGGCGGAGGCGTCCTGGGGACGCTACTGGGGCTGGGACCCGAAGGAGGTCTGGGCTCTCATCACCTGGCTGGCGTACGCCGCCTTCCTGCACGCCCGCGCCACGGCCGGTTGGAAGGGCTCGAAGGCGTCGGTCGTGTCGCTCATCGCCTACGGGACCGTCCTGTTCAGCTACTTCGGCGTCAACATCGTCTTCAACGGGCTGCACTCCTACGGCGGCCTATAGCCGACGAGCCGGGTGGTCAGGTGTGCCTGCGGGCTGGTAGCCAGAAGGGCCGCGCGCAGTGCCTGTCCCGCCGCGTCCAGGTCACTGTCCGTCATCGGGTCGAGGGCGTCGAGCACGAAGACCGCCCGGGTCGTATGGTCGGTCAGCCGGGTCCGGGTGCACTGGCGCCAGTTCCAACGCCGACACGTGACGCCGGCGTCGTCGCGCCACACGACCTCACCGGGATCGGGGTGCTCGATGACAGGCACACCACCTGCGGTGGTCTCGAAGGGTTCGTCCCCGGTGGCGCGGGTCAGCCGCAGCGGGCCGCGGTAGCGATCCACGTCCTCGCCACCGAGTGGCAGGACGTGGGCTACTGAGACGGCGTTGTAGGCGTCGGTGAGCCGGTCGATACGGGGCAACCCTTCAGGCGCCCGCCGGAGCAGCGCTTCCACACTGGGACGGGTGCGTTGCGGTTTGGCGCCGAAGGCGCGGAAGGCATCGCGCCACGCCGCGACGTTCGGGTGCCGTTCAGCGGGCGCTCCGTCGAGCATGGCGCCGGCCCGGTCCTCGGCGGCGAGGAGCAAGGCGTCGCTGACGGCATCGCTCGGCCCTGGGACCAGACCCTCGGCGAGGACCAGAAGCGCACGGTAATCGGGCCGCAGTCCGTGGACGGCCGGGTCGATGTGAGCCGTGTCGAGCCAGCGACTCACCGGACGTCGTCGTCGCCCTCGGGACGGTGGCGCATCTCCTCCTCGCGACGGCGCAGGTCGGCCTCCCACTGCTCGAGCATCTGCTCGTGGCGCTCGTCGATCTGCTGGATCTCGCGCAGGAACTCGGGGTTGTCGTCGGGAGCGACCGGCCGTGGCGGCGCCTGGCGCGGTGTGGGCTTGGCCCGACCCCGGCGGGCCTTCGCGATGATCCACGCGATCGGACCGATGACCGGCAGTAGGACGATCAGCGCCAGCCAGATGCCGCGACGCGGCCGCGGCGCTACGGCGGGATCGGTTTGCAGGCAGTCGATCAACGCATAGACGGCGAGGGCGACTGCCACCACGATGGGCAGGGCTCTGGTCACCGCTCCAGCCCCCTGGTCAAACGCGTGCGCATAGGACCAGCCTAGGCGACGGCACGAACCTTGGCCCACCTGCGCCGGCAGTCACTGGAACGGAAGGCGAAACCGGCGCCGGCGAGGCCCGGGAGGGCGGATCTCGGCGGCCGAGCGACGAAGGTCCGCGGCTGGCGGCTGGCAGGATTGTGGCCATGGGTGAGGTCGTGGCGCCGGAGGCGCCGCCGTGAATCTCGTCGAACTTGCCGACGTCCAGACCGCGGCTGCCAGGATCGACGGCCAGGTCGTCCGGACCCCGCTCCTACCCTGTCCGTGGGCCGACGAGAGGCGCCCGATCTGGCTCAAGCCCGAGAACCTGCAGCCCACGGGCGCGTTCAAGATCCGCGGTGCCCTCAACGCCCTCGGTGCGCTCGACACGCGCACCCGCGGGCGTGGTGTTCTCACCCATTCCAGCGGGAATCACGGACGTGCCCTCGCATGGGCCGCGCGTGCGTACGGAGTCCCCGTGGTGGTGGTGATGCCGGACACGTCGCCGGCGGTGAAGATCGAGGGCACCCGTGACATCGGAGCCGAGGTCGTGCTCGTCCCGCCTGCGGAGCGGGAATCCCGGGTGGCCGTGCTCGAGGCCGAGCGCGGCCTCGTCGTGGTGCCGCCCTTCGAGCACCCTGACGTCATCGCTGGTCAGGGCACGATCGGACTCGAGATCGCCGAGGATCTGCCCGGCATCGGCACCGTTCTCGTGCCGGTCGGCGGCGGTGGCCTCATCTCGGGAGTCGCGGTGGCGCTCAAGGCCCTGCGGCCCGAGGTGCGCGTGGTCGGCGTCGAGCCGGAGCTCGCGGGCGACCTGGCCGAAGGATTCGCGAAGGGCGAGCGCGTCGTCTGGGACGCGGCCCTGACCTACCGGACCGTCGCCGACGGCGTCCGCCTGCCGGCAGTGGGCGAGCTGAACTGGCGACACATCGAGCGGTTCGTCGACGATGTCGTCACGGTGAGCGAGCAGGGCATCCTGGACGCGATGGGCGTGCTGGCGCGCAGCAGCCGGATCGTCGCCGAGCCCAGCGGCGCTGTTGCCGTTGCTGCGTACGCCGAACGCCCCGAGGTGCTTACCGGGCCGACGGTCGCCGTCGTCACGGGTGGTAACGCCGACCCGGCTCTCCTGGCCCGGGTCGTCACCGCCTGACGCTCTCAGGTCAGGGCCGGTACGACCTTTCGCTCGAACAGTTCGACACCGCGGGTGTCGTGGGCGACGCCGGGGAAGTAGCAGATCGCGTAGGTCATGCCCGCGTCGTACAGCGCCCGTAGGGCCTCGACCACCTGTTCCGGCGTGCCGACGGTGGGGCTCTGCCGGAAGGGCTTGAGCTCTGAACCCAGCCCGGTCCCGTGCCTCCGATGGGTCCGGCCTCGCGGCGTACCCTGGGCGGTGCCATGGCCTTCCTGCGCTACACGCTGTTGCGTGTCCTGGTCTTCGTCGTCGTCGCGGCGCTGCTGTGGATCGTCGGTGTACGTGGCTTCTGGCTGCTGCTGCTCGCGATCTTCGGGTCCGGGGTCGTGAGCATCTTCGTGCTGCGCCGTAGCCGCGACGCGGCGTCGGCGTCGCTGGCGACGCGCATGTCGGAGGCCAGGCGGCGGATGCGAAAGCGGACGGACGCCGAGGACGCGTGGGACGACCAGCGGCGGGCTGCGGCGCCCGAGGGGCGGCCGCCGGACTCCGGTCCCGCCGAGGAGTAGATCGCCAGGGCCGCTCCGGTCGCAGTCAGCTCGGTGGCGCCCCGCGCGCACACGCTCGAGCACCCTGTCGTGGTCGTCGCCGTAGTCCCAGGGCGACTCGATCCACCAGGTGGCGCCGGCCTCGGCGGCGGCCCGCATTTGTCCGACGAGCTCGGGGGTGAGCTTGGCGACGTGGGGGAGCAGGCCCTCGTAGCGAAGAGCCCGAGCCATCGACTTCGGTCGCCCCCACGCCGACCACCCAGATCGGGATGCGCGGGCGCTGCACCGGAGGTGGTGGCGGCATGAACGTCGTCGGCCGGATCGTGTAGTGCGTGCTCTGGTGGGAGAACGGCTGGCCGGCCCACAGGCCGGTGAGGATGGCGAGCCCCTCGTCGAGCAACTCGGCCCGGACGCGGCGGTCGGTGACCTCGCCGAACTCCTCGAAGCCCGAGTCGATCGCGCCGAGGCCGACGGAGAGGATCACCCGCCCGCCGGAGAGGTTGTCCAGCGTGGCGGTCTCGCTCGCGAGCTTCCACGGCCGCATCCGGGACAGCGGAGTGAGCATGGTGCCGAGGCGGATCCGCTCGGTGCGCATGGCTGCCGCGGTGAGGCACACCCTCGCGTCGATGCCCCACACCGGCTCCCAGACGAAGAACGCGTCCCAGCCCGCCTGCTCTGCCTCAGCGGCTGTCTCGGCTGCTGTGCGTGCATCGCCCTGTGGCAGCACGAATCCGTACTTCACGGCTGATCAGGGCTTGCGCGCGACCCCGGCCCAGTAGTAGGCAGCGTTCGGGTCCTCGGGCGGCTCACCGTCGGGGTGCCAGGCCAGCACCGGCACGACGCCCGGCTCGACGATCTCGAGTCCGCTGAAGAAGTGCTCGATGTCGGCCTTACTGCGCGATACCAGGGTGATGCCGGCGTGCGCGGCCGCCGCGGATGCAGCCTCGAAGGCCGGCGGGTCGAAGTGGGCGGTCGGGTGCGTGATGGCCATGTAGCTGCCCGACGGTAGGGCATCGAACAACGTGGAGACCATGCCCTGAGGGTTCTCCGAGTCGCGGAAATACATGAGGATCCCGACCAGAATGAGCCCCACCGGTTGCTCGATGTCGAGCGTCTTCGCCAGCGCAGGATCGGTGAGGATGCCCTCGGGATCGCGAAGGTCGGCCATGATGAACTCGGTCTGGCCCTGGGACGTGCTGGTCATCAGCGCCCGGGCGTGCGCCAGCACGATCGGGTCGTGGTCGACGTAGAGGACCCGGCTCTCCGGTGCGACCTCCTGGGCAACCTCGTGGACGTTGCCGGCGGTGGGGATACCGGTACCGATATCGAGGAACTGCCGGACGCCCCCCTCAGCGGCAAGGTAGCGCACCGCCCTGGCGAGGAATTCCCGGTTGGCCCGGGCCATCGTCGGCAGGTTCGGGATCGCCTGCACCATGGCGTCACCGAGGGCGCGGTCGGCTGCGAAGTTGTCCTTGCCACCGAGCCAGTAGTCGTAGACCCGGGCGGAGTGCGCGACAGAGGTGTCAATGTGCGACAGGGGATCCGACGCCATCAGTGCTTCCTCCACGGGGTTGGGGGATTGTCCGTATCACCCTAGCTTCGTTCCCGCCGGGCCGGGAACGCCTGACCGGGCCGAGTTGAACAACCAGTGACCCGACCGGCGACGGCCGTCAGTCAGGCGTCCTGGGCGTCGAGTTCCTTGAGCATCCGGCCGAGGATGTCGGACGTGCGGGAAGGGCGGTCGGCCTCGACGCACAGGCGCTCCATGGCCGTGGCGTACAGGTCGACGTCCTCGCGCTTGTCCAGGTAGAGGGCGCTGGTCAGTTGTTCGACGTACACGACGTCGGGCAGGTCCTGGTCAGGGAAGCGGAGGATGCTGAAGGATCCGCCCGCTGCGGCGTGTCCTCCTGCCCGGAACGGGATCACCTGGAGCCTCACGTTCGGCTGCTTGGTGGCGTCGATCAGGGCGCTGATCTGGGCCCGCATGATCTCGGGCCCGCCGACCGGTCGCCGGAGTGCTCCTTCGTCGACCACGACCCATACCTGGGGAGGGTCCGGCCGGGTGAGCAACTGCTGGCGGTTCTTGCGCAGCTTGACCCGGCGCTCGACCTCCTCATTCGACGCGGCCCCGTGGCCGAGCAGGATGACGGCGCGTGCGTAGTCGGCGGTCTGGAACAGGCCGGGCACGAACTGGACCTCGTAGGTACGGATCAGCGCAGCCGCCGCCTCGAGCCCCAGGTAGGACTGGAACCAGCTCGGCAGGATGTCGCCCTCGCGGTGCCACCACCCTGGAGTGTTGGCGTTCTTGGCCAGTTCCAGCAGCGCGTTGCGTTCCTCGTCGTCGGTCAGGCCGTAGAGGGAGAGCAGGTCGGCGACGTCACGTTCCTTGAAGCTGACCCGACCGAGCTCCATCCGGCTGATCTTGGACTCGGAGGCGCGGATCTCCCAGCCGGCGGTCTCGCGGCTGACCCCCTGCGCCTCCCGGAGGCGGCGCAGGTGTGCACCCAGCAGCATCCGCAGAACGGTCGGCCCGCCGGTCGACCCGCTCTCCGGTTGTGCCATCGTCACGTGCTGACCCCCAGGTGCCAACTCGGCCCGGTGCGGGCCACTGCGGTCCTTAGACCAGCATGCTATGACCGGGAGTCACGAAAAAGGAACCGATACCGTGCCTTCGGGTGTCGCGGGCCGCAGCCCGGCGACACCCGAACGCTACGGGATGAGGTTGTCGAACTCGCCGTCCTTCGCACCGCGGATGAAGGCGATCATCTCGTCGGCGGTGTAGACCAGCGCCGGCCCGTGGGGGTCGCGCGAGTTCCTGACCGCGACGCCTGCGCCGCGCGGCAGCCGCGCCATCTCGACGCAGTTGCCGCTCGGGTTGCTGAGGCGACTCTTCTGCCAGGTGACCGTGGTCAGCTGGTCGGCGGGGATGCCGTTGTACGGCTGGCTCATCGGACTCTCTTCACAGGGGGGCGGACATGACGGATGCACGCGAGGACGGCCGCGAATCGGCTATCGCCCGCTGCACGGACGACGTGCATGTGCACTGACTCTTGCGTTTGCACGCCATAGGGAGCACGATAGCGCACGTGCACCTGCAAGTGGAGAAATAAATAACGGGATCCTTCGGCTCCTCGATGGCATGCCGAGAACGCTCCAGGCCATCGAGTGAACGGGTGGACGTACCGCGGCGCGGCTGTGTTGGTGCAGATCCCCTGCTCGCGTCGCGGTGCGGACGCCTGAACCGACCGCCCGCCGCCGTGTTCTTCCGGCGAGAACTCCCAGATCGAGAACTCTCAGATTCCGCTGATGGCCAACCCGAGCGCGAGCAGTGCCGCGAAGACCAACTCCGTCACGGCCGTGTCGCGGAGCACGGGGACGAGATCGGCGCCACGCGCCCTGCGTGCCACGGGCGCTGCGGCGCGGACGGCCAGCGGCGCTGAGAGCAGGGCCAGACCCGCCCACGCCCGGCCGGCCACGGCGATAGCGATCGCCAACGCGTAAGCGGTCGTCACGAGCACCAGGTAGAGGATCCGGGTGCGCCGCGAGCCGAGGTAAACGGCGGCCGTCCGCTTGCCGCTTCGCGCGTCACCGCGCATGTCGCGAAGGTTGTTGGCCACCAGGATCGCGCAGGCGAAGCACCCGACTGCAACCCCGGAGACCACCGACGCCGCCGTCACCCGCCCGACCTGGACGTAGGTTGTCCCGACGACTGCCACCAGGCCGAAGAAGACGAACACCGACAGCTCGCCGAGCCCTCGGTATCCGTACGGGCGGGAGCCTCCGGTGTAGAACCAGGCGGCAGCGACCGCCAGCGCGCCGACCCCGAGCAGCCACCATTCGCGGGTGATCAGCACGAGGGCCAGCCCGGCCAGGGCGGCGATCGCGAAGCATGCCCACGCCGCGGCCCGAACGGCTCCCGGCGAGGCGGCGCCCGAGCCGACCAGGCGGAGCGGTCCGACCCGGTCGTCGTCGGTGCCCCGCAAACCGTCGGAGAAGTCGTTGGCGTAGTTGACGCCGACCTGCATGGCGACGGCGACGACCAGAGCGAGGAGCGCACGGGGAAGGACTGCCGAACTCACCGCCGCCGCGGCACCGGTTCCAGCGAGGACAGGTGCGACTGCCGCGGGCAACGTCCGTGGGCGCGCACCCGCCGTCCAGAGGCCGGCGGTGGCCATCAGGCGGGCGACGTCTTCAGCAGATGCGCCGCCAGCCCTCGGCGGTCGAGCTTGCCGCCGGGCAGCAAGGGCAGCTCATCGACGACCACGAGCTCCTTCGGAGCATGTGCCGCGGGCGCCCTGCGGGTGACGTGGGCGCGCACGGACTCGAGCGTCGGCGGATGGTCGGGATCGCGGGGGACGAGGACAGCGACCACCCGCTGCCCCCAGTCGTCGTCGGGCAGGGCGACAGCTACCACAGCAGCTACACCCGGGTGCACGCCGACGACCGCGTCGACCGCGGCGAGGGGCACGTTGACACCGCCGGAGACGGCGACGTCGTCGACTCGCCCGCAGACCTCGAGCCGGCCGTCGGGATGGACCCGGCCGACGTCGGCCGTGGTGAACCAACCGTCCGCGAAGGCCTCCGCGGTCAGGTCGGGACGCAGCCGGTAGCCCCGGGCGAGCGTGGGGCCGGCCACCCGGACGCGCCCGTCGTCGGTCGTCGCGAGCCGGATCCCGTCGAGCGGGAAGCCGTCGTAGACGCAACCGCCGCAGGTCTCTGTCATGCCGTACGTCGTGACCACGCGGACTCCGGCCTCGCGCGCTCGGTCGAGCAGGCCGGGCGCCGCTGCGGAACCCCCGACCAGCACGGCGTCGTACGCGGTCAGCGCGTCGACCGTTGCGCCGCCTGCATCGAGGATCATCCCGAGCTGATGGGGCACGAGTGCCGTGTAGCGCCGGCTGGCGGTGCCGCCGAGAACGTGGACGCTCGCGGCCGCGAAGGACTCGGGGTCGAATCCGTCGGTGAGGTCGACGGCGACCGGCTGGGTACCGGCGGCGACCGAGCGGACGAGGATCATCAACCCGGCCACGTGCGTGGCCGGGAGCGCGAGCAGCCAGCGCCCGGGCCCGCCCAGCCGCGCGTGAGCGGCATCGGCGGCGGCCTTCAACGCGGCGGCGCCGAGCAGGACGCCCTTGGGCTCGCCGCTCGATCCCGAGGTCGGGACGACCAGCGCCACCGGGTCGCCCTCGACGTCCTCGAGGGGAGTGCCCGGCCGCAACGTTTGCAGCATCGCGTCGCGGACCGCAGTGGGCCGCTCGGGTACCGGCAGCAGCGCCGGTCCGCCCTCGAGGGCGGCGGCGACCGCGGGGAAGATCCGGCGGAGCACAGCCGGCCCGAGAGGGACCCGAAGGGCTTCGAGCGGCCGGGTGACCGGGGAAGTCGAGGACTGCATTCCGCGGTTCAGGGTACGGACCCGGTGGCCATCCGTCACGCCCGTCGTTCCGCCGGAGAATCCTCGGCGACTGGACGTGGCACGCTGAACGGTCGCTCCGGCGCCCGAGTTGTGGCAGTTTGTGGAACCGCGAAGCGTGCCACGTGCCGCAGCGCCAGCGCGTGGGTCGCGTGGTCGAACCCGGGGGTCAGAAGTACCAGGGAAAGCGCGACCAGTCGGGTTCGCGCTTCTCGAGGAACGCATCGCGGCCCTCGACGGCCTCATCTGTCATGTACGCGAGGCGGGTCGCCTCGCCGGCGAAGACCTGTTGCCCGACCAGGCCGTCGTCGACGGCGTTGAGCGCGAACTTCAGCATTCGCTGCGCGGTCGGGCTCTTGGCGTTGACCATGGTTGCCCACTCCAGCGCGACGGTCTCGAGCGAGCCGTGCGGGACCACGGCGTTGACCATCCCCATTCCGTGCGCCTCGGCGGCCGAGTGCTCCTCTCCGAGGAAGAAGATCTGGCGGGCGAACTTCTGCCCGACCTGGCGGGCGAGGTAGGCGGACCCGAAGCCGCCGTCGAATGACCCGACGTCTGCGTCGGTCTGCTTGAACCGGGCGTGCTCCGCGCTGGCGATGGTCAGGTCGCAGACGACGTGCAGGCTGTGTCCGCCTCCCGCGGCCCAGCCCGGGACAACGCAGATGACGACCTTGGGCATGAACCTGATCAGCCGCTGGACCTCGAGTATGTGAAGGCGTCCCGCCCGCGCGGGGTCGACCGTCTCTCCGTTTACATCGGTCGCCGCGTCCGGCAGTGCGTACCGGTATCCGTCCCGCCCGCGGACGCGCTGGTCGCCACCGGCGCAGAACGCCCACCCGCCGTCCTTCGGCGACGGACCATTGCCGGTGAGCAGCACGCACCCGACATCGGTGGTCATCCGGGCATGGTCGAGGGCACGGTACAACTCGTCGACGGTGTGCGGGCGGAACGCATTGCGCACCTCTGGACGGTCGAAGGCGATCCGCACGGTGCCGCGGTCTACGCCGTCGACGACATGCCGGTGATAGGTGATGTCGGTGAAGTCGAACCCGTCGACGGTGCGCCACAACGAGGGGTCGAACGGTCGGGACGTCATGGGGCGCTCCTTCGCGCAAGTCACCCGAGGATAAGACTCCTCCACAGTCGGGTCCCTGATCGCCCACGGGCGGGCAAGATCGGACTAGCCTCGGAGAGTCAAGGTCGCCGACGGTCGACTCGCGCTCGGGGGAGCTCCTCGATGACCCGTCGTTCGCTCCCGTTCGTCATCGCGTGTGGCGTTCTCGCCCTCGTGGCGTCGTGCGGTGCCGATGAACGGGCCACCCCGGTCGACGGCTGGACAACCGTCACCGACGGGCCGAGTGGTGCCCGGATAGACCTGCCCGAGGCGGCTGAGTCGACCTCCGACACTGCGAGGGCGGCCAACGGGCCGGCTGTCACGCTGCGCAACTACACCGCCTCGGCGGCCGGCGGTGCCGTCGAGGTCGGCTTCAACGTGCTCGACACCGGTGGTGGCCGCTACGACTTCGACGCCGGCGTCGACCAGGTCGCGACCAGCCTCGACGGGCGGGTCGTGTCGTCCCGGCTCACTGCGGTCAACGGGCACGCCGCGGTCGACGTCGAGGTCTCCTTCGGCGGCGGGCGGGTGGTTCTGTTCCGACTGGTCGACGTCGACGACCATGTCCTGCAGCCCCTCGTCGTCGGTCCGGCCGATCGACGCGACCTCGTCGAGGAGACCTTCGAGCACCTGACCAGCTCCCTCGACGTCGAAACGTCATGACCGCGCGCGGGCCCGGCCGCCCGGTGGTTCCCGACGACCTCCACGTTTATGCCGTGCCCCTGCGTACCCGGTTCCGCGGCATCGACGTACGGGAAGGGGTGCTCGTCCGCGGCGCAGCCGGCTGGGGTGAGTTCTCACCGTTCCGTGACTACGAGGACACCGAGGCCGCTGCCTGGTGGTCTGCCGCAAGCGAGGCCGCGGACCAGGGTTGGCCAGCTGCCGTGCGAGAGCGGATACCGGTGAACGCGACCGTTCCCGCTGTCGAGCCGGACGACGTGGCCACCGTCCTGGCCGGCTTCCCCGGCTGCCGCACTGCCAAGGTCAAGGTGGCCGTTGCCGCGCAGAGTCCAGGCGACGACGAGTCCAGGCTGGCGGCCGTCCGTGACGCGCTCGGACCCGGCGGCCGCATCCGTGTCGACGCCAACGGCGCATGGGACGTCGACACCGCGGCGCGGCTGCTTCCGCGCTATGACCGCGCGGCCGGAGGGCTCGAGTACGCCGAGCAACCCTGCGCCGGCGTCGACGACCTTGCGACGCTCCGACGCCGCGTGGACGTGCCGATCGCCGCCGATGAGTCGATCCGGCGCGCCGCCGATCCGCTGGAGGTGGCCCGCCTGGAAGCCGCCGACGTCGCCGTACTCAAGGTGCAGCCTCTGGGCGGGGTGCGCGCGTGTCTGCGGATCGCCGAGCGCATCGGGCTTCCCGTCGTGGTGTCCAGCGCGCTCGAGACGTCGGTCGGCATCGCCGCCGGGGTCGCGCTCGCGGCGGCGCTACCGGAACTGCCGTACGCGTGCGGACTCGCAACAGTCGGCCTGCTCGCCCGCGACGTCGTCGGCGATCCGCTCGTCGCGGTCGACGGGTCGCTGGTCGTGCGCCGGCCCGAGCCGACCCCGACGGCCCTGGCGGCCGCGCGTGCGGACGACGCAACGGCCACGTGGTGGCGCGACCGTGCGGTACGTGTGGCCGGGTTCGTGGCCTGACCCAGTCGGGCTCTCCCCGTCGGGTCCGGGAGAATCGAATCCGTGAACCCGTCGACTGCGCTGGCAAGCGTGCTTGTCGACGAGCTCGCCCGCAACGGTGTACGAGACGTAGTGCTCGCCCCCGGTTCGCGTAGCGCTCCGCTCGCGTTCGCGCTCCATGCGGCCGACGCGGGCGGGCGCCTGCGCCTGCATGTGCGGATCGACGAGAGGTGTGCGGGCTTCACCGCGCTGGGCATGGCCAGGTCCGACGGGAGACCGGCGGCGGTCGTCACCACGTCGGGCACCGCGGTCGCCAACCTCCACCCGGCGGTGCTCGAGGCGCACCACGCGGGCGTTCCCATGATCGTGCTCAGCGCCGACCGGCCCGGCGAGCTGCGCGGCGTGGGCGCCAACCAGACCACGGACCAGGTGGGGATCTTCGGTGCCGCGGTCCGGCTCTTCCACGAGATTGCGGCACCGGACACACGGCCCGGCCAGGTCGCGTACTGGCGCTCGGCGGTTTCACGCGCATGTATCGCTGCTCGGGGTGCCGTCGACGGTGACCCGGGCCCGGTTCATCTCGACGTCGCATTCCGCGAACCGCTGGTGCCGGACGGCGACGGCTCCTGGGTCGAACCGCTCGACGGTCGTGACGGCGACCGGCCGTGGACCGAGGCTGCCCGTTCACTGCAGGTCGGCGCCGAGCCGGGTCACGGACCGCCGGAGCTGGTCGCCGACGTTGGAACGGTCGTGGTCCTCGGCGATGCGCCGTCGTCGGCAGTGATGGCGACGTGGGAGCTCGCCGACGGTCGTGGCTGGCCGGTCATCGCAGAGCCGTGGGCGCGGCGCCCGCATGCGGGCGTGCCGTGCGGGCGGCTCCTTGTGGGCAGCAGGAAGTGGTTGCGCACGAACGCTCCCGAGCGTGTTCTCGTCGTGGGTCGGCCGACCCTGTCCCGTCAGGTGGCTCACTTGATCGGCGGGTCGGTCGCTCCTGTTGATGTCGTGACGTCCGGCCCGCGGTGGCCCGACCATGCCCACGCGGCCCGACGTGTGTTCACGGACGGCGACCTGCGGCTGGCCACGGGCATCGGACCCGTCGACGTCGGACGGAGGTGGCCATTGCTGGGGGGATGGCTGACCGCCGGTGAACGCGCGCACGCCGCGGCCGGCCTGATTCTCGACCAGTCTCTCGCCGGTGGTGCCCGCCCGAGCGGGACGGCTGCCGTCCGCGCGGTCCAGCGTGGGCTCCCGGAGGATGCGGTGCTGTTCCTCGGCTCGTCGTCGGTCGTGCGCGACGTCGACCTGGTGGGGGAACGGCTCCCCACCCACGTCCTCGCCAACCGCGGCGTATCGGGCATCGACGGCACCGTCTCGGCGGCTGTCGGCGCGGCCCTCGCTCGTGGCCGGGCCGACGACCTGCCGACCTACGCTGTGATGGGCGACCTCACGTTCCTGCACGACTCGAACGGGCTGGTCATCGGGTCGGGCGAGCCTCAGCCGGACCTGTGCGTCGTCGTGCTGAACGACGACGGCGGTGGCCTGTTCGCACTGCTCGAACAAGGAGCGCCGAAGCATTCGGCCGTCTTCGAGCGCGTCTTCGGCACTCCGCACGGCGCCGACCTCGCTGCCCTCTGCGCCGCCACGGGAACGCCGCACGACCGCGTCGGACTCGAGGACCTCGACGCCGCACTGGCGCCGCAGAAGGGCCTGCGCGTCGTCGAGATCGCCGTCGACCGCTCCGCCCACCGGGCGCTCCACGCCCGCATCAGAGAAGCAGTAGACGCCGCCCTCGCCTGACAATGGGGGCTGGGTGAATGCTCCTACGGGCGCCGGCCGCCGCTTCGCGGATGAATCCGTCGAATGGACTCCGCTCGACGGCCGCGTGCATCGTATTCGTCAGCGAAGCAGTAGGAGTGCCCGCCATTTCGGACGCTCGTTATTGGCCTTCCGTTGACGGGTGCGCGACTGTGCGTGGCTAGTCCGCGCCTTCGCATCGAATCCAGCCCGGTCGGGCGGAGGTGCCATGCACAGCAGGCCATCCAGCTCTCCGCGGCCGTGCAGGTGCGGGTGGGCTCAGCTGGTGAGGGCGTCGCGCATGGGGACGAGCTTGGCGACGCTCTCGGCGAGCTCAGCCTCGGGGTCGGATCCGGCGACGATGCCGCACCCGGCGAACAGCCGCAGCCGGGCCGGATCGCGGGGGTCGATCTCGGCGCAGCGCAGGGCGATGCCCCACTCGCCGTCACCGGACGCGTCGATCCAGCCGACCGGCCCGGCGTAGCGCCCCCGGTCCAGCCCTTCGATCTCGCTGATCAGTTCGGCGGCCTCGGTGGTGGGCGTACCGCAGACCGCCGCCGTCGGATGCAGCGCGGCAGCCAGAGTCAATGAGCTCGACGAGTCGGCCGCGACACCGGTCACGTCGGTCGCGAGGTGCATGACGTTCGCCAGGTGCAGGACGAACGGGGTCTCGGGGACGTTCATGCTGGAGCAGTACGGCGTCAGCGCGCCGGCGACCGAACGCACCGCGAACTCGTGCTCCTCGAGATCCTTGCTCGAGCGTGCAAGAGAGGCAGCGAGCGCGAGGTCGTGGGCGTCGTCGCCGGTGCGACGGATCGTACCGGCCAGAACGCGCGAGGTCACCAGACCGCGCTCGAGGCGGACGAGCATCTCCGGGGTCGCGCCGAGCAGCCCGTCCACGCTGAACGTCCAGCAGCGCGGGTAGCACTCGGCCAGGCGCGCGAGTGGCCAGCGGGGATCGACCGGCGTCGGCGATTCGGCCACCAGGTCGCGCGCGAGTACGACCTTCTCGAGCTCGCCACCGGCGATCCGGCCGACGGCCTTGGCCACGACGAGCTCCCACTCGGAGCCGCTGCGGCCACCGTCGGCGAACGCGACCGTGTCAGGGCGTCGGAACGGGGTGCCGCCGTGCAGGACCGCCGCCGGGGGCAGGGCACCCTGGACGCCGACCGTCGTCACCCACCACCGTCCGGCGCGGTGCCCGACGACGACCTCCGGGAGCACCAGGACCGAGGAGGAATCGCCGTCGTCGAACGCGAACGACCCGAACGCGACCGGCCCGCAGCCCGGCAGCCCGACTTCGTCGCGGACGACCGCCGTACCGACCAGCTCACGCCACCACCGCTCTGCGTGCCCGAACCGCTCAGGGCCCTGTGCCCGGAAGGACGCAGCGCGGCCCCACCCCACCAGCCCCTCGCCGCGCCGGATCCAGGCCAGCGGACCTGCCTCGGGGAGCAACGCGAGAAGAGGTCCGGGATCGGGGACCGGAACAGTCCGGACGACGAGGGACACGGGGCCGCGCGTGGGGGCGCGGAGGGTCGTCACGTCAGGTGAGCGTACGTTGCCCGATCAGCCCCGCCCGGAGCCGCCCCGCCCGGTTCGCCGGAGGGCTCGGTCGACAACACCAACGACTGGCTCCGCACCCAGCTCGGCTTCGAGGAAGGGGCCGTGACGACCACGGAGGACACCGTGTACGTCGGCTTCGGACTCGAGGGTCTAGCACCCGGCGAGCGTGACGACTTCGTCGAGCGCTCGATGGGATACCTGCTCGACTGAAGGCCGGTCAGTGCGTCGGGGGGCGGGTGACCGCCCCCCGACGGCTGTTCACGGCGCCCGTAGGGTGGGCGACCGTGACGCGCGCTCGCCTGGACAAGCAGCCACGCGAGATCGCGGCGATGTTCGACGGGGTGGCGGCTCGCTACGACCTCACCAACGACGTGTTGTCGCTGGGCCAGGACCGGCGGTGGCGGCGTGCAGTGGTACGGGCCGTGGCTCCGGCGCCAGGTGAGCGGGTGCTCGACCTCGCCGCGGGTACCGGCACGTCCAGCTCGCCGTTCGCCGCGGCAGGTGCGCGGGTCGTCCCGTGCGACTTCTCGACCGGCATGCTGCGGGAAGGGAAGCGGCAGCGGCCGCAGCTGCCGTTCGTGGCCGGTGACGCCACCCGGCTGCCGTTCGCGGACGCGTCGTTCGACGCGGTGACGATCTCGTTCGGCCTCCGGAACGTGCACGACCCCGATACCGGGCTGCACGAGATGCTGCGGGTCACCCGGCCGGGCGGGCGCCTGGTCGTCTGCGAGTTCAGCCACCCGACCTGGGCGCTGTTCCGCACCGTCTACGTCGAGTACCTGATGCGTGCCCTGCCCGCCCTCGCACGGCGGTTGTCGACCAGTCCGGACGCGTACGTCTATCTCGCCGAGTCGATTAGGGCGTGGCCCTCCCAGCGAGGGCTGTCGGCCTGGATCGCAGCGGCCGGATGGACCGACGTCCGGTGGCGTGACCTGTCCGGCGGCATCGTCTCCCTCCACCACGCCGTCCGCCCGGAGCAGACCCGAAATACGCAACGGGCTCGGGCGGTAAATCCGCAGGTCAGGGCATGATCCTGACCGGTCGGGAGGGTGCCGCCACCCCGCTCGATCAAGCCGGCAGAGTGGTCCTAGACTGACCCGGACGAGCGCTCGTGAACGCATTCACGAGCGGCCACGACCCACCGTGAGGTAGCGACCGGATGAGCCGCGCGGCCAGCGACGCCGACGTCATCGTCGTCGGCGCCGGACCCGCCGGCTCCACCACGGCGTACTACCTGGCCCGGGCCGGCGTCGACGTCCTGCTGCTGGAAAAGGCCGCCTTCCCCCGCGACAAGGTCTGCGGCGACGGGCTGACCCCGCGGGCCGTCCGCCAGCTCGTCCGGATGGGCGTCGACACCTCCGGACCTGGCTGGATCCGCAACAAGGGGCTGCGAATCGTCGGCGGCGGCATGCGCCTGCACATGCCGTGGCCCGAACTCGCCAGCTACCCCGACTACGGGTTGGTCCGCACGCGCACCGACTTCGACGAGATACTCGCCCGGCACGCACAGAAGTCCGGCGCACGGCTGCAGGAGCAGACGGCCGTGACCGGGCCGGTCATCGACGAACGCACCGGTCGCATCACCGGCGTCAGGGCACGCCCGCTCGACGACGACACGCGACCGGCCGGCCCGGAAGTCACCTACCGGGCGCCACTGGTGGTCGCCGCCGACGGCACCTCGTCCCGGTTGTCGACCGCGATGGGCATCCACCGTCGCGACGACCGTCCGATGGGCGTCGCGGTGCGCACCTACTTCACCACCCCCCGACACGACGACGACTGGATGGAGTCGTGGCTGGAACTGTGGGAGGAGAACGAGCGCGGCGAACTCGACCTTCTGCCCGGCTACGGCTGGATCTTCGGCACCGGCGACGGCACCAGCAACGTGGGCCTTGGGGTACTCGACACGTCCACGGCGTTCGGCCGGGTCGACTACAAACGGCTCCTCCGCCGCTGGGTGGCCCAGACGCCCGAGGAGTGGGGTTTCACCGAGGAGAACCAGGTCGGCGAGATCCGCAGCGCCGCGCTGCCGATGGCATTCAACCGCCAGCCTCACTACGCGAGGGGCCTGCTTCTGGTCGGCGACTCCGGCGGGATGGTCAACCCGTTCAACGGCGAGGGCATCGACTACGCGATGGAGGCCGCCAACCTCGCGGCCACTGTCATTGCCGACGCCGGGGCGCATACCGCTGACGCCGCCCGAGAGCGCGTCCTGCAGCAGTACCCGGCCGTGCTCAAGTACGAACACGGCGGTTACTACACACTCGGCCGTGTCTTCGTGAAGCTGATCGGCGACCCTCGCATCATGAAGTTGTGCACGCGCCACGGCCTGCCGCACCCGACTCTGATGCGGTTCACGCTCAAGTTGCTGGCCAATCTCACCGACCGGCGTGACGGCGACGCCATGGACCGTCTCATCAACGCGATGACTCGGCTGACCCCGGCAGCATGATGGCGGCCACAGAAGTGATCCGCCTCACTACGATGGGCACCCGTGCGTCCGCGGTCGCCGCTTTGGCGACGGCTGTGGACGGCACGAGAGCCGGAGAGGGGAAGGCGTGAACCCGTACGTCCCGATCATCGTGCTCGCCGTCGTCGCCGGCGGCTTCGTGGTGACGTCGATCCTGCTCGGCGCCCTGACCGGCCCCAGGCGCTGGAACCGGGTCAAGGTCGACTCGTACGAATGTGGCATCCAGCCGACGCCGCAGCCGGTGGGCGGCGGTCGCTTCCCGATCAAGTACTACCTGACCGCAATGCTGTTCATCATCTTCGACATCGAGATCATCTTCCTGTACCCGTGGGCGGTCAGGTTCGACGCGCTCGGCATCTTCGGCCTGGTCGAGATGGGCCTGTTCATCCTCACCGTGTTCGTCGCGTACGCGTACGTCTGGCGACGTGGCGGGCTGGAGTGGGACTAGGGGTCTGACATGGGTATCGAGGAGAAGCTGCCGAGCGGAGTGCTGCTCACCAGCGTCGAGAAGCTCGTCGGCTTCATGCGCAAGAGCTCGGTCTGGCCGGCCACATTCGGGCTGGCCTGCTGTGCGATCGAGATGATGGCCTTCGGCGGGCCGCGCCATGACTCCGCGCGGTTCGGCATGGAGGTGTTCCGCGCCTCGCCGCGCCAGGCCGACCTGATGATCGTGGCCGGCCGGGTGAGCCAGAAGATGGCACCGGTGCTACGGCAGATCTATGACCAGATGCCCGAGCCCAAGTGGGTCATAGCGATGGGGGTCTGTGCCAGCACCGGCGGGATGTTCAACAACTACGCGATCGTCCAGGGTGTCGACCACATCGTGCCCGTCGACATCTACCTGCCGGGCTGTCCACCGCGACCCGAGATGCTCATGGACGCGATCCTCAAGCTCCACGACAAGATCCAACACGCGCCGCTGGGAGCGAACCGGCAGGAGGCGGACGCAGAACGCGAACAGGCCGCTCTGGAAGCCGTACCCGCACACGCGATGAAGGGCCTGCTGCGGTGACCGACGAACGGCCGAGCGCCGAGGCCACCACGGCCGGACCTGGCGACCTTCCCGCCGAGGTGGCCCGCGCCGACCTGCCCGGACCGCCCCCTGCCCATCCGTCGCGGCGCGGGATGTTCGGCGTGACCGGCACCGGAGACACCTCCGGGTACGGGCGGCTGGTGGAGCGCGACACCAGCCCTGTGCGCCACGGCTCCACACCCAGGCCGTGGGGTCCAGGTTTCGACGAGGTCGGTGACGCCCTCGGAGGGGCGCTCGAGACCGCCGGGGGCTCCTTCGACGAGGCGGTCGAGAGAGTACTGGTCCACCACGGCGAGCTCACCCTCTTCGTCCGGCGCGAGCACCTGGTCGAGGTGGCCCGCGCGCTGCGCGACGACCCGGCCCTGCGCTACGAGATGTGCCTGGGGGTCAGCGGTGTCCACTATCCGGAGGAGACCGGGCGCGAGCTCCACGCGGTCTACCCGTTCCTGTCGATCACTCATAATCGCCGGGTGCGGGTCGAGGTCGCCTGCCCGGACGACGACCCGCACGTACCCTCGATCGTCGAGCTCTACCCGGCGAACAACTGGCACGAGCGGGAGACCTACGACTTCTTCGGGATCGTCTTCGACGGCCACCCTGCCTTGACCCGGATCCAGATGCCCGACGACTGGCCGGGTCACCCGCAGCGCAAGGACTACCCGCTTGGCGGCATCCCTGTCGAGTACAAGGGGGCGACGATTCCACCGCCCGACGAGCGGAGGGCCTACACGTGACCGGGACGAACGGCATTGACGACGTCACCTTCACCGCGCCCGCCGGGGCCGGTGTGCCGTCCGACGCATACGCCGGTGTCCGCGAGACCACCGAGGGTGCGGTCTACAACGTCACCGGTCAAGATTGGGACGACATCGTCGGGGCCGCTGTCGCCGGGCAGGAACGGGTCGTGGTCAACATGGGCCCGCAGCACCCGTCGACCCATGGCGTGCTGCGGCTCATCCTGGAGCTCGACGGCGAGACCGTCACCGAGGCCCGCTGCGGGGTCGGCTACCTGCATACCGGCATCGAGAAGAACATGGAGTACCGGACGTGGACGCAGGGTGTCACGTTCTGCACCCGGATGGACTACCTGTCGCCGTTCTTCAACGAGGCCGCGTACTCGCTGGGCATCGAGCGGCTGCTCGGCATCACCGACCAGATCCCCGAGCGGGCCACCGTCATCCGGGTCATGATGATGGAGCTCAACCGCATCTCGTCACACCTGGTGGCCCTCGCCACCGGTGGCCTGGAGATCGGTGCCCTCACAATCATGACGATCGGCTTCCGCGAGCGCGAGCGCACGCTCGACCTGTTCGAGCTCATCACCGGGCTGCGTATGAACAGCGGCTACATCCGGCCCGGCGGCGTGGCCCAGGACCTGCCGCCGGGCGCGGTCGAGAGCGTCCGGGAGTACGTCCGGTGGATGGACACGCACCTGCCGGAGTACGAAGACCTGCTCAACGAGAACCCCGTGTTCCGCGGTCGCACCGTCGGCATCGGCTACCTCGACCTCACCGGCTGCACGGCTCTCGGCATGACCGGCCCGGTGCTGCGCTCGACCGGTCTGCCTTACGACCTGCGCAAGGCGCAGCCCTACTGCGGCTACGAGACCTACGACTTCGACGTCCCGGTGCGCGACACCTGCGACGCATACGGGCGGTATCGCATCCGGGTCGACGAGATGCGCGAGTCGCTCCGGATCGTCGAGCAGTGCCTCGACCGGCTCGAGCCCGGCCCCGTGATGGTCGCCGACAAGAAGATCGCCTGGCCGGCACAGCTTGCCCTCGGCGGCGACGGCCTCGGCACCTCCCTCGACCACATCCGGCACATCATGGGCGAGTCGATGGAGGGTCTCATCCACCACTTCAAACTGGTGACCGAGGGCTTCCGGGTGCCGGCCGGTCAGGTCTACCAGGCCGTGGAGTCGCCGCGCGGTGAACTGGGCGCCCATGTCGTCTCCGACGGCGGCACCCGCCCGTGGCGCGCTCACTTCCGCGACCCGTCCTTCAACAACCTGCAGGCGGTCTCCGCCATGTGCGAGGGGTCGATGGTGTCCGACGTGATCGTGGCCGTGGCGAGCCTCGACCCGGTGATGGGGGGTGCGGACAGGTGACACAGGGGAACGGAGTGCGACCGTCCAACTTGGGCGACACCGCGCGAAGCGAGATGCGCGAGATCATCGCGCGCTACCCCAGGCCCCGGTCGGCGCTGCTGCCCATGCTCCACCTGGTCCAGGCCTACGAGGGCTACGTCACGCCGGCCGGCATCGAGATGTGCGCCGAGGAACTGGGCCTGACCCAGGCCGAGGTCTCGGCGGTCGCGACGTTCTACACGATGTACAAGCGCCGCCCGATGGGCGAGTACCACGTCGGCGTCTGCACCAACACGCTCTGCGCGATCATGGGCGGCGACGCGATCTGGGCGGAGCTGACCGAGGAGTTGGGTATCGGGCACGACGAGACCACGGACGACGGCAGGATCTCGCTGGAGCACGTCGAGTGCAACGCGGCCTGCGACTTCGCTCCGGTCGTGATGGTCAACTGGGAGTTCATGGACGACCAGACCCCCCAGTCCGCCCATGAGCTGGTCGACAAGCTCCGCGCGGGTGAAGAGGTCCGTTCCACGCGGGGCCCCGTCGTCTGCACCTGGCGGGAGGCCGCACGTGTGCTCGCGGGCTTCCCGGACGGTCAGGCCAACCAGGGACGACAGGCAGGGACAGCGAGCCTTGCCGGGCTGGTCCTGGCGCACGAGAAGGGCTGGCAGGCGCCTGAGGGCGGCACCCCCGCCCTCGAGGCCAGGCCGGGGGAGGCCGCGCAGTGAGCACACTGACCCCGGTCCTGTCCCAGCACTGGCACAACACCGACTCGTTCTCGCGGGCCGGCTACGAGCGGCACGACGGCTACAAGGGCCTGCGCGCGGCCCTGCAGCGCGAACCGGGCGACATCACCGAGTTGGTGAAGGAGGCGGGCCTGCGCGGTCGCGGCGGCGCAGGCTTCCCCACCGGCCTGAAGTGGAGCTTCATCCCGGCGGACAACCCCAACCCGACATACCTCGTCGTGAACGCCGACGAGTCCGAGCCGGGCACCTGCAAGGACATCCCGCTCATGCTGGCGACGCCGCACCTGCTGATCGAGGGCGCGATCATCGCCTCGTATGCGATCAAGGCCAACCACGCGTTCATCTACGTCCGCGGCGAGACGCTGCACGTGGTCCGGCGGCTCCAGAACGCAGTGCAGGAAGCCTACGACGCCGGCTACCTGGGCAGAGACATTCTCAGCTCCGGCTTCGATCTCGACATCGTTGTGCACGCCGGCGCGGGTGCGTACATCTGCGGCGAGGAGACCGCGCTGCTCGACTCGCTCGAGGGGCGCCGCGGCCAGCCACGCCTGCGTCCCCCGTTCCCGGCCGTCGCCGGCCTCTACGCGTCGCCGACGGTGATCAACAACGTCGAGACGATCGCCTCGGTGCCGTCGATCGTGAGCCGCGGGGTCGACTGGTTCCGCTCGATGGGCACTGAGAAGTCCCCCGGGTTCACCCTCTACTCGCTGTCCGGACACGTGACCAACCCCGGCCAGTACGAGGCACCGCTGGGTATCACGCTGCGCGAGCTGCTCGACATCGCCGGCGGTGTGCGCGAGGGCCACGAGCTGAAGTTCTGGACGCCCGGCGGATCATCGACGCCGCTGCTGACAGCAGAGCACCTCGACGCCCCGCTGGACTATGAAGGCGTCGCGGCCGCAGGCTCCATGCTTGGCACGAAAGCCCTGCAGATCTTCGACGAGACCACCTGCGTGGTGCGAGCCGTCACTCGCTGGACCGAGTTCTACAAGCACGAGTCTTGCGGCAAGTGCACGCCCTGCCGCGAGGGGTTCTGGTGGCTGGTACAGATCCTCGATCGGCTCGAGGCGGGCGAGGGTACGGAGTCGGACCTCGACAAGTTGCTCGACCTGTCCGACAACATCGCCGGCCGGTCGTTCTGCGCGTTGGCCGACGGCGGGGTTGCGCCCATCACGTCGTCGCTGCAGTACTTCCGCGACGAGTACGTTGCCCACTTCGACAACGGCGGCTGCCCCTTCGACCCGGCGGAGTCCACCCTGTTCGCCCAGAGTGCGGGAGCGACGACCTGATGTCCGGAGCAACGAGCCGCCGAGTGAGCGCAGTGGCCGGCCCTGCTCTCGGGGCCGTCCGCGCAGCGAACGAGAAGGCGAGTGCGACCTGATGACGGTGACGTCCAACGCCTCCGACAGTGCTGTCGAGCCCACGACGAAGCTGGTCACACTCACCATCGACGGCTTCGAGGTCAGCGTGCCGGAAGGGACACTGCTCATCCGGGCAGCGGAGCTGCTCGGCATCCAGATCCCGCGGTTCTGCGACCACCCGCTCCTCGACCCGGTAGGCGCCTGCCGGCAGTGCCTGGTCGAGGTCGTCGACGCCGGCAACGGGCGCGGCATGCCCAAGCCGCAGGCGTCGTGCACCATGACCGTCGCGGCGGGCATGGTCGTGCGGACGCAGCTGACCTCACCGGTTGCCGACAAGGCTCAGCAGGGGATCATGGAGTTCCTCCTGATCAACCACCCGCTGGACTGTCCGGTCTGCGACAAGGGCGGCGAGTGTCCGCTGCAGAACCAGGCCATGAGCAATGGCCGCTCGGAGTCTCGTTACGAGGGCAGCAAGCGCACCTACCCGAAGCCGATCGCGATCTCCACCCAGGTCCTGCTCGACCGCGAGCGGTGCGTGCTGTGTGCGCGCTGCACCCGGTTCTCGACCGAGATCGCCGGCGACCCGTTCATCGAGATGCTCGAGCGCAGTGCGCTGCAGCAGGTCGGCATCTACGAGTCCGAGCCGTTCCAGAGCTACTTCTCGGGCAACACGATCCAGATCTGTCCGGTCGGGGCATTGACCTCGGCGGCCTACCGCTTCCGCTCACGGCCGTTCGACCTCGTCTCGGTGCCGTCGGTCGCTGAGCACGACGCCTGCGGCAGTGCGATCCGGGTCGACCACCGCAGGGGCACGGTGATGCGCCGGCTGGCCGGCGACGATCCCGACGTCAACGAGGAGTGGATCTCGGACAAGGACCGCTTCGCCTTCCGCTACTCCACGCTCGACGACCGGCTGACCCACCCGATGGTGCGCGACGAGGAGACCGGCGAGCTGGTCACCGCGTCCTGGCCTGAGGCGCTGACCCTCGCCGCTCGCGGGCTGTCGGCGGCGCGCGACGCTGCCGGTGTCGGTGTGCTCACCGGCGGCAGGCTGACCCTCGAGGACGCCTACGCCTACGCGAAGTTCGCCCGCGTCGTGCTCGGCACCAACGACATCGACTTCCGCGCACGCGCCCACTCCGCCGAGGAGGCCGACTTCCTCGGGAGAGTGGCGGGAGCCGGACTCGGCGTCACGTACGCCGACCTGGAGATGGCGCCTGCCGTGCTCCTGGTCGGGCTCGAGCCCGAGGAGGAAGCACCGACGGTCTTCCTCCGGCTGCGGAAGGCGGTGCGGAGGGGGACGACCGCCGTCCATGCGCTGGCGCCCTTCGCCAGCCGCGGGTTGGCCAAGCTGTCCGGATCTCTGGTCCCCACCGCCCCGGGCGCGGAGGCCGAGCTGCTCGGTGCGGTCGCCGACGGCGACCGGCGGGTCGGCGACCTCGCGGCAGCGCTGAGCCGAGCCGGCGCGCTGATCCTCGTCGGTGAGCGTCTCGGCGCAGTGCCGGGTGCGCTCTCTGCGGCGTCGCGGGTCGCCGACGCCACCGGTGCGCGGTTGGCCTGGATCCCACGCCGGGCGGGCGAGCGCGGCGCACTCGACGCCGGTGCCTTTCCCACGCTGCTGCCCGGCGGGCGGCCGGTCGCCAGTGCCGAGGCGCGGGTCGACGTCGCCGCGGCCTGGGGGGTCGAGCACGTGCCGTGGCGGACCGGTCGCGACACGTCCGGCATGATCGCCGCGCTCGCCGACGGCAGGCTGGCCGGAGCCCTGGTCGCAGGCGTCGACCCGGCCGACCTCCCCGACCCGACCGCCGCTCTCGCGGCATTGACGGTCGCCCCCTTCGTGGTGAGCCTCGAAGTCCGGGCCGGTGAGATCACAGCGCTGGCCGATGTCGTCCTCCCGGTGGCACCGGTCGTCGAGAAGGCCGGCACCTTCGTCAACTGGGAGGGCCGGGAGCGCCCGTTCCCGGCCGTCCTCGCCGACACCGGGGCGATGCCCGATGTCCGAGTCCTCGCCGCTCTCGCGGACGAGCTCGACGTGCGGCTCGGCCTACCGACGGTCGAGGCGGCGCGCTCGGAGTTCGCCGAGCTCGGTCACTGGGACGGCACCCCGGCCGCAGCGCCGACGACCGCCGCCGCTGATCCTGCGCACCCGGGCCCGGGCGAGGCCGTCCTGGCCACCTGGCGGCTCCTGCTCGACGCGGGCAGGTTGCAGGACGGCGAGCCCTACCTGGCCGGTACGGCACGAGCGCCGGTCGCGCGGCTGTCGGCTGCCACCGCCGAGGAGACCGGCGTCGGGGACGGCGGGCTGCTCACGGTCGGTACGGAGCACGGGTCGGTCACCCTGCCACTGGAGGTCACCGAGATGCCGGACCGGGTGGTGTGGGTGCCGCAGAACTCGCCGGGATGCCAGGTCAATCTCGATCTCGGCGCAGGCGCCGGGACGGTCGTGACGATCACGGCCGCGCCGGCCGAGGTTGTCCACGCCGACGAGCACTCCGGAGGTGTCGTGTGACCGCGCTGGGCCAGGTGGCTGCGCAGGCCTCGGACCAGATCGAGGGCTTCGGCGATGACCCGTGGTGGCTCGTGCTGCTCAAGGCCGTTGCCATCTTCGTGCTGCTGCTGGGGTTGACGCTGTTCAACATCGTGTTCGAGCGCAAGGTGGTCGCCCGCATGCAGCACCGCGTCGGGCCGAACCGCACCGGGCCGTGGGGCACACTGCAGAGCCTGGCCGACGGCATGAAGCTGATCTTCAAGGAGACGATCACGCCCAAGGGGGTCGACCGCGTCGTCTTCGTGCTGGCACCGGTCATCGCGGCGATCCCGGCTTTCCTGATCTTCGCGGTGATCCCGATGGGTCCGGAGGTGTCGATCTTCGGACAGACGACCCCGCTGCAGCTCACGGACATGTCCGTGGCGGTCTTGTTCGTCCTGGCCGTCGCGTCCGTGGGCGTCTACGGGATCGTGCTGGGCGGGTGGGCGAGCGGTTCGACCTACCCGCTGCTCGGTGCTGTCCGGTCGTCGGCCCAGGTGATCTCCTACGAGATCGCGATGGGACTGTCGTTCGTGGCGGTCTTCCTGTTCGCGGGATCGATGTCGACCTCGCAGATCGTCGCGGCGCAGGAGCAGTTCTGGTACGCGTTGATCCTGCTTCCCTCGTTCGTCGTCTACCTGGTCTCGATGGTCGGCGAGACGAACCGCGCCCCGTTCGACCTTCCCGAGGCCGAGGGCGAGCTGGTGGCAGGGTTCATGACCGAGTACTCGTCGGTCAAGTACATGATGTTCTTCCTCGCCGAGTACATCAACATGGTCAACGTCTCCGCTCTCGCGACGACATTGTTCCTCGGGGGATGGCGGGCGCCGTGGCCCGTCTCGGCCATCGGGGACGGCTATTTCAACACCGGCTGGTGGCCGTTGCTGTGGTTCCTGGCCAAGGTGATCCTGTTGATCTTCGTCTTCGTTTGGCTGCGCGGCACACTGCCCCGGCTGCGCTACGACCAGTTCATGAAGCTCGGCTGGAAGGTGCTCATCCCGGGCTCCATCGCCTGGATCCTGGCCGTGGCAGCGATGCGGCTGGCCTTCAACGAGGGCATAGAGCGCCGCGACATCCTGATCTGGGGCGGTGCAATCGTCGTGGTGATGTTCGTCGTCAGCATGATCATCCCGGACAGGAAACCCGACGGCGCCGAAGCCGAGGCGGCCCGACCCGAACCGTTCGACGCCTTCGCCGGCGGCCACCCCGTACCGCCCATGCCGGGTCAGCGGCTGGAGCCACCGGTCGCAGCCGGCGCCAGCGTGGGCGGCTCGCAGCCGGGCGAGGGCCCCGGCACGAGCAACAGCCCTGAGGAGGGCACCGGTGCCTGACTTCCTCGATCCGATCGCCGGGTTCGGCGTCACCTTCCGGACGATGTTCCGCAAGGTGGTCACCGAGCAGTACCCCGAGCAGCGGCACACGGTCGCGCCGCGGTTCCACGGCAGACACCAGCTCAACCGCCATCCCGACGGCCTGGAGAAGTGCATCGGCTGCGAGCTGTGTGCGTGGGCCTGCCCAGCCGACGCCATCTACGTCGAGGGTGAGACCAACACCGACGAGGAGCGGTACTCGCCGGGGGAGCGTTACGGCCGCGTCTACCAGATCAATTACCTGCGCTGCATCTTGTGTGGGCTCTGCATCGAGGCGTGCCCCACCCGGGCACTGACCATGACCAACGAGTACGAGCTCGCCGACGTCAGCCGCGAGAGCCTGATCTACGAGAAGCAGGATCTACTGGCGCCGATCCTGCCCGGCATGGAGGAGCCGCCCCACCCGATGCGGTTGGGCGACACCGAGCGTGACTACTACCTCCGGTCGGGGTCCGGCCTGCGCTCCACCGCCGCCGCCTCGTCCTCCAACGTTGATCATGGAGGAGTGGGGCAACAGCGGGCCGATTCAGCCCCGTTGCGCCATGATCAACAGAGTGGTGGGGAGACGGCGTCGTGAACCTCGAGATTCCCGTCTCGACGGCAGGCGTGCTCGCGCAGGCCGCGGAGACCGGCAGCCACACCGGCGAGACGGTGCTGTTCTGGCTCGTGGGTCCGATCGCGGTACTGGCCGCGCTCGGGCTGGTGATCTCGCGCAAGGCCGTTCACGGCGCGATGTTCATCGCCGTGACGATGATCTGCCTGGCCGCTCTGTACATCGCGCTGGAGGCGCCGTTCCTCGGCGTCGTCCAGATCGTCGTCTACACGGGCGCGATCATGATGCTGTTCCTGTTCGTGATCATGCTCGTCGGCGTCGACACGAGCGACTCACGGGTCGAGACCATCCGCGGCCAGCGGGTGGCCGCGGTGCTGGCCGGCATCGGGCTGGGCATCCTGCTCATCGCGGTGGTCGGCAACGCGCTCGTGCCACAGCCGGTCGGCCTGGCCGAAGCCGCACCCGACGGCAATGTCCCGGCCATCGCCGACCTGATCTTCTCCCGGTACGTGTGGGCCTTCGAGGTCACCAGCGCACTGCTGATCACCGCGGCGCTGGGCGCCATGGTGCTCACCCACCGCGAGCACCTGTTCCGGCGGGCGAATCAGCGTGAGCAGTCCGAGGACCGCTTCCGCGCCGGTGGCGACATCGCGTCACCGCTGCCGAGTCCCGGTGTCTACGCCCGGCACAACGCCATCGACACGCCGGCGCTACTGCCCGACGGAACCCCGAGCGAGCTGTCGATCTCGAAGGTCCTCGTCGCGCGTGGTGCCGTCCGCGCCACCGAGGAGGACGCCGGCGACGTCGCACGACTGGAGCGCCAGGTGGACGAGCTCACCGGGGAACAGTCGGACGACGAGGACGGGGAGCGGCCATGAGCCCGACGCCCTACCTCGTGCTCTCGGCGTTGCTGTTCACCATCGGTGGCGCCGGCGTGCTGCTCCGGCGCAACGCGCTGATCGCCTTCATGAGCGTCGAGTTGATGCTTAACGCGTGCAACCTGGCCTTCGTCACCTTCGCCCGGATGCACGGCAACCTCGACGGTCAGATCGTCGCGTTCTTCGTCATGGTCGTCGCGGCCGCCGAGGTCGTGGTCGGCCTGGCGATCATCGTGACGATCTTCCGGACCCGCAGGTCCGCGTCGGTCGACGACGCCAGCCTGCTCAAGCTCTGACGTGGTGAGGGAACCCGTGACACTCGCGTCCATGCTCGGTGCCCAAGCCACCGAGCAGACGGTCGGGGCCGCCGAGGGCGTCTTCTCGGCGACCTGGCTGCTCATCGCGTTGCCGCTGCTGGGCGCCGCTGTGCTGCTGCTGGGCGGGCGCCGGCTGCGGGACATCGCGCCAGTGCTGGGCTGTGTGGGACCCGTCGCGGCGTTCGTCGTCGCCGTGGTCCTGTTCACGGCGATGCTGGGCCGGGGTCAGGACGAGCGTGCCTTCTCCGTGCCGCTGTGGGACTGGTTCTCGGTGGGCGGCTACGAAGTCTCGGTCGGGCTGCTGCTGGACCAGCTCTCGATGGCGTTCGTCCTGCTCGTCACCGGTGTCGGCTCGCTCATCCATGTGTACTCGATCGGCTACATGGCCGACGACGAGAACCGGCAGCGGTTCTTCGGCTACCTCAACCTGTTCGTCGCGGCGATGCTCCTCCTGGTGCTGGCCGACGACTACCTGATCCTCTACGTGGGTTGGGAGGGCGTGGGCCTGGCGTCGTACCTGCTCATCGGGTTCTGGCAGCACCGGCCCGCGGCGGCAGTTGCGGCAAAGAAGGCATTCATCGTGAACCGGGTCGGCGACTTCGGCATGTCCCTCGCGGTGATGTCGATGTTCGTCGTCTTCGGCACCACGGCGTTCGCGGGCGTCTTCCCGGCAGCGCTGGGGGCGTCGGAGGGCTGGCTGATCGCCATCGGGCTTCTGCTGCTCCTCGGCGCGTGCGGCAAGTCCGCACAGTTCCCGCTGCAGTCCTGGCTGCTGGACGCCATGGAGGGCCCGACACCGGTGTCGGCGCTGATCCACGCGGCGACGATGGTCACGGCCGGTGTCTACCTGGTCGTCCGCTCGGCCGCCATCTACGCGGGAGCCGAGGTCGCGCAGACGGCGGTCGTGATCGTGGGCGCCGTCACGCTGCTGATCGGTGCGATCATCGGCTGCGCGAAGGACGACATCAAGAGGGTCCTGGCCGGATCGACGATCAGCCAGATCGGCTACATGATGCTGGCCGCCGGCCTCGGGCCAGCGGGCTACGCGCTGGCGATCTTCCATCTGCTCACGCACGGCTTCTTCAAGGCCGAGCTCTTCCTCGGCGCCGGTTCGGTCATGCACGGCATGAACGACGAGGTGAACATGCGGCGGTACGGAGCACTTCGCGCCGCGATGCCCGTGACGTTCCTGACCTTCACCGCCGGCTATCTGGCGATCATCGGGTTCCCGCTGTTCTCCGGGTTCTTCTCCAAGGATCGGATCATCGAGGCGGCGTTCGCCGACAACGTCGTGTTCGGGCTCTGTGCCCTGATCGGCGCGGGCATCACCGCGTTCTACATGACCCGGCTGATGCTCATGACGTTCCTGGGGGAGAAGCGGTGGGCCGAGGACGCCCATCCGCATGAGTCGCCGCGGATCATGACCGTCCCGTTGTGGATTCTCGCTGCCTTGTCCGTGATCGGGGGCGCCGGCCTGCTCTACCTCGGCGGCGGCATCATCGACTGGCTCGAGCCCGTCACGGGCGAGGAAACCCACGAGCTGGGCATCCCGGTCTGGGCCATGACCTTGATCACTCTGGCTGTCGTGGCGGTGGGCATCGCGCTGGCGTGGCAGGTCTTCGGGCGCCGGCCGATCCCGGTGACGGCTCCGCGCGGCTCTTTCGTCACGGCGGCCGCCCGCCGCGACCTCTACGGCGACGCCGTGAACGAGGCGCTGCTCATGCGACCCGGGCAGTACCTGACCCGGTTCCTGGTCTACCTGGACAACCGCGGCGTCGACGGTGCGGTGGTCGGCACGGCGGCAGCAGTCGGCGGCCTGTCCAGCCGGCTTCGACGATGGCAGACCGGGTTCGTCCGCTCCTACGCCCTGTCGATGCTCGCCGGTGCGGCGATCGTCGTCGTGGCCATGCTCCTGGTGAGGCTGCCGTGACCTTTCCCTGGCTGACCACGCTGATCGCCGTTCCCGCCCTCGGTGCCGTCCTGACAGCGCTGGTTCCCCGTGGGCTCGAGCTCGCCGCGAAGAAACTGGCGCTGTTCATGGCGTTCGTCACGGCGATCCTGGCCGGCATCGCCGCGGTGGCCTTCGTGGCCGACGGCGCGCCGCTGCAGTTCGTCGAGCAGTACGGCTGGGTCGAGTCGTTCGGCGTCTACTGGTCCCTCGGCGCCGACGGCATCTCGCTCGTGCTCATCCTGCTCACCGTCGCCGTCACCCCGATCGTGCTGATGGCGATGTGGCGCGAGGCCGAGGCGGAGCGGCGCAACCCGAAGCCCTTCTTCGCCCTCGTGCTGCTGCTCGAGGCGATGATGATCGGTGCTTTCGCGGCCCGCGACCTCCTGCTGTTCTACGTGCTGTTCGAGGCGATGCTCGTCCCGATGTACTTCCTCATCGGGCTCTACGGCGGACCTCAGCGCCGCTACGCAGCGGTGAAGTTCCTGCTCTACAACCTGGTCGGCGGGCTGCTCATGCTGGCCGCGGTGATCGGGCTGTACGTCCATTCCCGCGGTGAAGGGACCGGCACGTTCCTGTATGCGGACCTGGTGGCCCTCGACATCCCGGTCGACCTCCAGCGGTGGCTGTTCCTCGGATTCATGATCGCCTTCGCGATCAAGGCACCGCTGTGGCCGTTCCACACCTGGCTGCCCGACGCGGCGGCCGAGGCCACGCCCGCCAACGCCGCGTACCTGTCCGGCGTCATGGACAAGGTCGGCACCTACGGCATGATCGCGCTGGTGCTGCCGATGTTCCCGGACGCCGCCCGCGAGTTGGCCCCCGCCATCGTCGTGCTGGCCGTGGTCAGCATCATCTACGGTGCTCTGCTGGCGATCGGACAGACCGACATGAAGCGCCTGATCGCCTACACGTCGATCTCGCACTTCGGCTTCATCGTGCTCGGCATCTTCGCGCTGACCACCCAGAGCGCGAGCGGAGCGACGTTCTACATGGTGGCCCACGGCTTCTCGACGGTGGCGCTGTTCGTCATTGTCGGCTTCATGATCACGCGTGGTCGGTCGCGCATGGTGGCCGACTACGGCGGTGTCTCGACGCCGGCGCCGCTGCTCGCCGGGTCGTTCCTGTTCGCCGGCCTCGCCGGGCTGGCACTTCCCGGACTGGCGACGTTCACCGGCGAGTTCCTGGTGCTGGTCGGGACGTTCGGCCGATATCGCGTGGCGGCCGTCGTCGCCACGGTCGCGACCATCCTCGCCGCGGTGTACATCCTCTGGCTCTACCAACGCACCATGACCGGACCGGTCCGCGACGAGACCAGAGGCTTCGTCGATCTGCATCGTCGCGAGCTCGTCATCGTTGCGCCGTTGGTCGCGCTGTTGCTGGCGCTGGGGTTCTTCCCGAAGCCCGTGCTCGACGTGATCGACGAGGGCGTCGGCACGACGCTCAGCGAGGTCGACGTGAGCGATCCGAGCCCTGAGGTCGACTCGACCACCACCGCCGAAGGGACCGGCCCGTGAGCGCCCCCACCATCGAGTACGCAGCCGTGCTGCCGATGCTGATCGTCCTCGGCGCGGCGGTGCTCGGCGTGCTGATCGAAGCGTTCGCACCGAGGGCGCCGCGCCACGCGCTGCAGGTCGGGCTCGCCCTGCTCGCCCTCGCGGCCGCGTTCGTCCAGGTCGTGCGCCTGGCTGGCACCTCCGTGATCGGCGCCGAAGGGTCGGTGGCCATCGACGGACCGGCCCTGTTCCTGCAGGGCGCGATCCTCGTGTTCGCCGCGATCAGCGTCCTGTTCTTCGCCGAGCGGCGGCCCGAGGGGGGTGGCGACACGTTCGCGCCGGCGGCGTCGACATTGCCCGGCGGCGAGGCCGAGCGCACGCTCGTCCAGCAACAGGTGCTGCAGACCGAGGTCTACCCGTTGATGATGTTCGCCGTCGGCGGCATGCTGCTGTTCCCGGCGGCCAATGACCTGTTGACCATGTTCGTCGCGCTCGAGGTTCTTTCACTTCCGCTGTACCTGCTGTGCGGCATGGCCCGCCGGCGTCGCCTGCTCTCGCAGGAGGCGGCGCTGAAGTACTTCCTCTTGGGCGCGTTCTCGTCCGCGTTCTTCCTCTTCGGCGCGGCGCTCGTCTACGGCTTCGCCGGGTCGCTGCGGTTCTCAGACATCGACACGGCGCTCGGCGCTCGGGTTGGCCAGGAGGGGCTGCTGCTCGCCGGCGTCGGGCTGATCACGGTGGGCCTGATGTTCAAGGTGGGAGCAGCGCCGTTCCACGCCTGGACACCGGACGTCTACCAGGGAGCCCCGACACCGGTCACCGGGTTCATGGCGGCATGCACCAAGGTGGCGGCGTTCGGGGCGATGGCGCGGATCTTCTACGTCGCCTTCGGCGGGATGCGTACCGACTGGCAGCCGATGTTCTGGGCGATCGCGATCCTGACGATGGTGGTCGGCGTGGTGGTCGCTCTGACCCAGACCGACGTCAAGCGCATGCTCGCGTACTCGTCGATCGCCCACGCCGGGTTCATCCTCACCGGAATCGTCGCCGCCGATTCGATCGGCACGGCGGCGGTGCTGTTCTACCTCGCCGCGTACGGCTTCGCGACGGTCGGCGCATTCGCGGTCGTGACACTCGTGCGCGATGCCGGTGGGGAGGCGACCCACCTGGCGAAGTGGGCGGGGCTGGGCAAGCGGGCTCCGGTGCTGGCGGCGACCTTCGCGCTGTTCCTGCTGGCGTTCGCGGGAATCCCGTTGACCAGCGGGTTCGTCGGAAAGCTCGTCGTGTTCTCTGCGGCGATCGAGGCCGGGGCACTGCCCCTCGTGATCGTCGGTGTGGTGGCCAGCGCCGTGGCCGCGTTCTTCTATGTCCGCGTCATCGTGCTGATGTTCTTCTCCGATCCGGCGCCCGACGGCCCGACGGTGGCCGTGCCGAGCGCGTGGACTACCGTCGGTATCGCCGTCGGCGTTGCCGCCACCGTCGTCCTCGGCATCCTGCCCGGTCCACTGCTCGAGCTGGCCCAACAGGCGTCCGTCTTCGTCCGCTGACAGTCGTGAGGAGGGCAGTGGTGTCCTCGCCCGTCCTCGGCATCCCGGCCGTCGACCCGGCCCTTGAGGCCTCGGTCGCGGGCGGGCTCGAGGAGGTGGAGGAGCGGCTCGCCGAGGCGGTCAAGTCCGATCACGCGCTGCTGGCATCGGCGTCGCGCCATCTCGTGGCCGCTGGTGGCAAGCGGTTCCGGCCGTTGCTCGCGTTGGTCGCGGGCCATTTCGGCGACGCCGACGCTCCGGGTGTGGTCCGAGCCGCGGTCGTGGTCGAGCTCACGCACGTCGCCACGCTCTATCACGACGACGTCATGGACGAGGCCGCGCTGCGCCGGGGAGCGTCGAGTGCGAACGCGCGCTGGGGCAACACGGTCGCGATCCTCGCCGGCGACTTCCTGTTCGCCCGGGCCTCCGACATCGCCGCCGACCTGGGCACCGAGTCGGTGCGCATCCAGGCCCGGACCTTCGAGCGGCTGGTGCACGGGCAACTCCGCGAGACGCTCGGACCGCGCGACGGCGAGGACCCGGTGGCCCACTACCTGGGCGTGCTCTCGGACAAGACGGCGTCCCTCATCGCCACGTCCGCTCGGCTTGGTGCGCTGCACGGGGGCGCGCCCGACGACGTCGTCGACGTGCTGGCCCGCTATGGCGAGCGCATCGGCATGGCCTTCCAGCTCGCCGACGACCTGCTCGACATCGCCAGCGACTCCACCGAGTCGGGCAAGATGCCCGGCACCGACCTGCGCGAAGGGGTGCCGACGCTCCCGGTGCTCTACGCGCAGCGCTCGCTCGACGCGTCCGGCGACCGGCTGCGGATGCTGCTGGACGGCCCGCTCACCGACAATGCCGTACACGCCGAAGCGCTTGCCCTGCTGCGTGGCCACCCGGCGATGGCGCAGGCGAGCGCCGAGGTCCGCCGGTGGGCCGACGACGCTCGGACGGTACTCGCACCGTTGCCTGACGTCCCGGCCCGGCGGGCGCTGGAAGCGCTGTGCGACTCCGTGGCCGACCGCACGGCCTGAACCGCCCCGACGCACCGAAGCCACAACGCACCTTCCTACCTGTCAGGGGTGAGGTGCCAGGCGACCGGCAACGTCGCAGCGCGTGAGCCTGACAACGTGGCGATGCGGCCTGTTGTCAGGGCAAGGGGGCGGGTGCCCCCGCAAACACGGCGGGAAGTCTCCAGGCTGCGACCAGACCGGCGATGACAGCCGGCACTGCGAGCCACGCGAGCCACCTGTCGAAGACGTTGAGGTTCCCTGTGATGGCCGTCCACGCCGCCGTTGCGAAGACCGTCGTGCTCGCCGCCGTCGCGCCGGCGACGTACCTGAGGTGAGCAACCGACGCCCCGGACGAGCGACGTGAGGACCGGAGAGCCGAGACGGCAACGGCGCACCCCGCAGCGCCGCCTGCTGCCACACCGAGAATCGCTCCGGGAACCATGCCGACCGTGAAGCCGGTGAGGACCATCGCGGGGTAGGTCCCGATGTAGTCCGGAGGCCAGCCGAATGTCAATGGGGCAACAATGCCGCCGAGCATTCCGCCGAACAGAGCACCCCATGCGAAACCACTGATGATCGAACGGGCCACCAGGCCAGCGGCCATGCTCACCTCCGGGCTCTTCAGCTGCGTACTTGGGTGCGAGCCTGGTGGCGCCAGCTGTGCCGAGCGAGCTATCCGCCGCCTGAGTTGCCGTAGACGGTGACGTGAACGTGGTCGTAGTGGTTGGCGGTATCGGACCCGCGGTCCTCCATCCAGCGCCAGCCGTCGGCGCTGCGTTCCACGGTCCAGATCCGCTGTGACCAGATCACCTCGCTGACGCCCAGCGGGTCGTAGTGATCACGGACCCACGCCGCGATGGCACTACCGAGCGAGCTGCTCGACACCATGATGTCGAGGGCCTGGCCCGAGCCGTGCTCGCCACCGTCGGATCGCACGCCGCCGTAGGAGGACACGTCGGGAAACTCCGCGCAGACCGCCCGATGCACTCGGACAGCGTCCGGAGTCAGGCCGGACTCGACCGCTGACCCTGACTCGCACTCGGCGAACGAGATGCCGTCGTCGGCTTCGGCGGCCGGCGGTTCTGACTCGGACAGGTAGTCACCACTGACCCACGCGGGCTGGTCCTGATAGATGATCTGCACCCACGAGCCGTCTGTGGTCCCGGTCACCCCGACCTTGGTGCCCCGCGCGAGTACGGTCACCACCTTCGCGTGCTCGGCCGGCGCGATGCGCACGTTCAGTCCGGTCGTGACGTACAAGTAGCCGGTGACGGTCGGTTCAGGCGTGGGTGTCTCTGTAGGAGTCGGTTGAGGCGTCGTCGGCGTGGGCGTCGGCGATGTCGAAGGAGACGGCAACGGCGTCCGCTCGCCCAGACCACGGCTGAGGGGGACGGGCCGCTGAAGTTCCCCCAAGCCCGCAATGGCCTCACGTGCGGAAGAGGCATCGCCCCGATCGGGCCATACGGCCACGCCGACGGGTGCGATCACCACCACGGCTGCAGGGATAGCGAACGTGGCGATACGGCGCTTGTGGGGAAGGGTATTGCCGCGCCTATGTCGGCCTTTCGGCACTTGCGCATCACCCTTGTCGTCGTCGCGGACCCCCGTACGCCGGGGAACAGGCAATCACACCTGCGCCGTGTTGTCACACAGGGTCCGCTCCGAAAGCTTGGTCGGGCACTCCGCCCACGCTGGAGCGCACCGCGTCGAGCCCTCGGTCCCGCCAGTGGCCGCCTGCGGCTGCTTCGCCCCGTTCACGCCTCCGCAATCCCGGCATATCAGGCAGGTCTTTGTGCATGAAAGGGGCGAGCAGGAGCAGTACGTGAGGTTCTTCGCCGGTAGGCTCACGGCGGTCGGTGGATGGGAGCGGTGCGATGCTCGATGACACGTCTCTGCGGGCCCAATTGGAACGGCATTGGGACTATTCGGGCAAAGACGAGGACATCGCCCACGAGATCTACCACGCCGACGCGGTGCTGGAGTTCCCCCAGTCTGGGGAGCGGTTCGAAGGGGTGGAGAACTTCCTGCCCTGGCGCCGCCAGTACCCGGCGGCGTTGGAGTTCAAGATCCGGCGGATCACCAGACGCGAGGACCTGGTGGTCGCGGAGAACCTGATCAGCTACGACGGTGGCCCGTGGATGCACACCGTCAACCTGATGGAGTTCCGCGGTGACAAAGTGGTCCACGAGCGGATCTACATCATGGACGCGTGGGAAGCCGCAGAATCGAGAGCTCCCTGGCGCTCGGACACACCGGCTGACCCGGTGCCGTCGGATTAGCGGCCGGACTGTCTCCGGTCAGCCCACCTCATTTGACCACCGCCATCGAGCGAACGTCGGCGGAAACGATCCGCCGCGCGGTCAGTCGACCGTCCAGGGGTCGGCGCCGGCGAGCAGGCCGGCCAGGTCGCCGCGACCCCGCTTCTCGACGTCCTGGTCGAGCTGCGCGGTCATGAGGTCGCCGTAGGTGGCACGCTCGACCTGCCGGAAGATGCCGATGGGCGAGTGTGCGAGCGACCCGGGATCGGCGAGCCGGGACAGCGCGAAGGCCTGCGAGGGGTCGGCGGCGTGCGCGTCGTGCACGACGATCTGGGGGTCGTCGCCGGCGCATACCTCGAGCGCCCCTGTCGACGGGTCGCGGCGCACCCCCTGGTCGAGGTCCGCGCCGAAGCGGACCGGCTGGCCGTGCTCGAGGCGGACCAGCGTGTCGTCCCGAGTTTCCGGGCTCGTCAGCAGGTCGAAGGCGCCATCGTTGAAGATGTTGCAGTTCTGGTAGATCTCGACCAGCGACGTACCGCGGTGGGCAGCGGCGGCGTACAGCACCGAGGTCAGGTGGCGACGGTCGGAGTCGATGGTCCGGGCGACGAAGGTCGCCTCGGCGCCCAACGCCAGCGACACCGGGTTGAACGGCGCGTCCAGCGACCCCATCGGCGTCGACTTGGTGATCTTGCCCAGCTCCGACGTCGGCGAGTACTGCCCCTTGGTCAGCCCGTAGATCCGGTTGTTGAACAGCAGGATCGTCATGTTGACGTTGCGCCGCAGGGCGTGGATGAGGTGGTTGCCACCGATCGAGAGTGCGTCGCCGTCGCCGGTGACCACCCAGACCGAGAGGTCCGGGCGCGACGTCGCCAAGCCGGTGGCGATGGCCGGCGCCCGACCGTGGATCGAGTGCATGCCGTACGTGTCGAGGTAGTACGGGAAGCGCGATGAACACCCGATGCCCGAGACGAACACGATGTTCTCGCGACGTAGGCCGAGCTCCGGAAGGAAGCCCTGGACGGCGGCGAGGATGGCGTAGTCGCCGCAGCCGGGGCACCAGCGCACCTCCTGGTCGCTGGTAAACGTCTTCTTGGTCTCGGGAACGTCGGTGGCAGGGACGCCACGCAGCCCGGGAAGGTGGAGCGCGACCGTGGTCTCAGACATCGGATATCGCCTTCTCGATGACGTCGGCGAGCTCGTCGGCCTTGAACGGCAGCCCACGGACGCGGTTGTAGCCCCTGACGTCGACCAGATAGCGGCCCCGGAGGAGCAGTGCGAGCTGGCCGAGGTTCATCTCCGGTACGAGCACCCGGTCGTAGGCGTGCAGGATCTCACCGGTGTTGGCCGGGAACGGGTTGAGGTGCCGAAGGTGTGCCTGGGCGACCGGCATTCCGCCTGCCCGCACCCGGCGCGCGGCGGCGCCGATCGGTCCGTAGGTCGATCCCCAGCCGAGCACCAGCAGCCGGGCCTCGCCGGACGGATCCTCGACGGCCAGCGGCGGGATGCTCGACGCGATCCCATCCACCTTCGCCTGGCGCACCCGCACCATATGGTCGTGGTTGTCGGGGTCGTAGGAGATGTTGCCCGAGCCGTCGGCCTTCTCGATGCCGCCGATCCGGTGCTCGAGGCCAGGAGTTCCCGGCACCGCCCACGGGCGGGCGAGGGTGTCGGGGTCGCGCAGGTAGGGCCAGAAGGTGTCGGCACCGTTGCCGTTGCTGCCGCCATGGTGGTTCGGTGCCGTCGCGAACTCGACGTCGAGTGCGGGGAGGTCGGCGACCGCGGGGATCCGCCATGGCTCGGCACCGTTGGCCAGGTAGCCGTCGGAGAGCAGCAGCACCGGCGTCCGGTAGGTCAGTGCGATCCGGGCGGCCTCCAGAGCCGCGTAGAAACAGTCGCCGGGCGATGAGGGCGCGACGATCGGCACCGGCGCCTCGCTGTTACGCCCGAACATCGCCTGCAGCAGGTCGGCCTGCTCGGTCTTGGTGGGCAGCCCGGTGGACGGGCCGCCGCGCTGGATATCGCAGACGATCAGCGGTAGCTCCAGAGATACGGCCAGGCCGATCGTCTCGGACTTCAGTGCGACGCCCGGCCCCGAGGTGGTCGTGACCCCCAGCGCGCCGCCGAAGGCGGCACCGAGTGCTGCGCCGATGCCGGCGATCTCGTCCTCTGCCTGGAAGGTGCGCACGCCGAAGCGCTTGTGCTTGGACAGCTCGTGCAGGATGTCCGATGCGGGCGTGATCGGGTACGACCCCAGGAACAGTGGCAGACCGCTGCGCTGGGAGGCCGCGATGAGGCCGTACGCGAGCGCGAGGTTTCCGGTGATGTTGCGGTACCGACCCGGCGGTAGGGGTGCGGGCTTGACCTCGTAGGAGATCGCGAAGTCCTCGGTGGTCTCGCCGTAGTTCCAGCCCGCCTTCACCGCGGTGACGTTCGCGTCGCGGATCGCCGGGTGCTTGGCGAACTTGGTCTCGAGGAAGCGCAGCGTGCCCTCGACCGGCCGACCGTACATCCAGGACAGCAGGCCGAGCGCGAACATGTTCTTCGAGCGGCTTGCCTCCTTCCGGGTGAGGCCGTAGTCCTTGAGCGCCTCCATGGTCATGCCGGTGAGGTCGAGGGCGTGCACCTTGAACGGCTCGAGGGTGCCGTCGTCAAGCGGGCTCGCGTCGTAGCCGACCTTCTTCAGCGCGCGGGCAGTGAAGTCGGAGGTGTCGACGATGATCGTCGCCCCGTCCGGTAGATCGGCGAGGTTGGCCTTCAGCGCCGCCGGGTTCATCGCGACCAGGACGTCCGGTGCGTCGCCGGGGGTAAGGATGTCGTGATCGGCGAAGTGGAGCTGGAAGCTCGACACGCCGGGCAGCGTGCCGGCGGGCGCGCGGATCTCGGCGGGGAAGTTGGGCAATGTGGACAGGTCGTTGCCGAACGACGCCGTCGCTGCGGTGAACCTGTCTCCGGTGAGCTGCATCCCGTCGCCGGAGTCGCCGGCGAACCGGATGATCACACGGTCGATCTCCCGGACCTGCTTGTCGGTCACCGTGTGTCGACGCCTCCCCTGTGGCACCTCCGGACGCATGGCCGACCGTCGGCTCTGCGTCCGCGAGAACGCTCCACTACCATCGTACGACCGTGTGGCCCCTTTCTGCCGCGCTGGTAGCGGTATGTCACAACTGCGCGCCACGCGGGCCTCCGCACCGCTAACCTCGCGGTGTCGCGATCAAGGGGGCGGCGATGCCGCAGCGGGGCTCTGGGGATTCGCCGGCGACCGGCTGTGGCCGCCGCGGCGGGCCTGGCGCTGATCGCCTCCGGCCGCTCCCCGCTCGGCGCCGCGACGCTCGGCCTCGCGGCCACCGTCTACGCGCTGCTCGCGATCGCCGTGTTCTGGGACCGTCTCGACGACCCACACGGCCGGAGCGCCGGTGGGCACGGGGCAGCGTTCCGTGCCCCGGCCGCGGCTCTCGTGACCCTGCAGGGTGTGGTGCTCGCCCTGGTGTTGACCCTCGCCGGAGACGACCCGTCGCTGACGGTCAAGGTCGCGGGCGTGGCGTTGGTGGTAGGTGTGCTGCTCGGCCTGCTGCAGGCGGGGCTGGTCGCGATCGACGTCGCTTCGGACGGTCAGATCGCGATCGCCACCATCCTGTTCAACCTCACGCTGTGGGCGTGCGCTTACGGCTTGTTGTGCCTGGCCGCCGAGCTGGTACTGGGACGGTGACGCCGTGATCGGGGGACTCTGATGCCGAGCTTCAGCACGCACCTGGCCGACCAGGTCATCGTCACCGGAAAGCCACTGCGCCTCGCCGTGGTCGTCGACGGCGGCGACCGGGGCGTCACATACTCCTGGCAGCACGACAACGAGGCCGTAGACGGCGCGGCAGGCGCCGAGCATCTCGTCGAGAAGGTGACGGCGGCCGAGTCCGGGACATGGACCGTGGTGGCGGCCAGGGACGGTGCGAGCGCGTCGTCAACCGCGACGGTGATCGTCATGGAGCCGGTCCCGACCACCGAGCTGCCGCCGCCGGTCTGGCGGAAGGGCTTCGCGACGCTCACGGCCTGGGTGCTCGGCCTGGTTGTGCTCGTGGTGGGGCTCCCGCTCGTCGTCCGGGCATGGACGATGCGCGGCGCGGACCGCCCGGCGGGAGCCGCGGATGCAGCGATCATCGCCTCCCTCGCCGCGACGGTCGGCATCGTGCTGCTGGCGGTGGCCGCCTACGCCGTCCTCGTCGAGGTGCGCGGGCGGACCGTCGATGCACCGGCCGACTCCACCCAGTCCGCCGGGGGCGGAACGACATCGCTCACACCCGACGGCCTGGCGAAGGTGGTGGAGGCGATCGGAGCGCTGCGCGGAGTCCAGCTCCTGGCGGCGTCGGGACTGCTGGCACTCGGTCTCGCCGGTCTGCTCGGGTGGCGGCTCGCGGATCCGACCGGGTCGGAGACGCCCCCGGACCCGGCACCGGGCGCGGATCCGACACCCGGCGCGACCTCGGGCTGACGATCCGCATGGCCCACGCGTGAGGGTACGTTGGAGACAGCTCGTCGACGACGCCGCGAGGCTTCCAGGAGGTGACGGCCATGGAGGCGTATCTGTCCCCGTACGTCGTCGTCGCCGTGGTCGCCCTGGCTGGTGTCGGGTTCGTCGCTCTCGCGTACGGCGCCAACCGCCTGCTCGCCCCGAGCCGCCCCACCCGCGAGAAGCTGCTGACCTACGAGTCCGGCGTCGACCCGGTCGGAGATGGCTGGGCCCACACCCACGTCCGTTACTACGTCTACGCCTTCCTCTATGTGGTATTCGCCGTCGACGCGGTCTATCTGTTCCCGTGGGCAACCGTGTTCGCGGCGCCCGGCTTCGGGTTCACGACACTGGTCGAGATGTTCGTCTTCCTCGGCCTGCTGGCAACGGGCATCCTCTACGCGGTGCGGCGAGGTGTGCTGACATGGCAGTGACGGACCTGGGCCTGCCCGGGCACGGACCGCCGCAGGACGACCCGCCGTCCCACGGCCTGGTCGACGGCGACGGGCCCGGGCGGATCGGAGCGGCACAGCGGCTGGTCCCCGACCCGGTGCGGGTGGTGCTCAACTGGGGACGCCGGTACTCGTTGTGGGTCTTCAACTTCGGGCTGGCTTGCTGCGCGATCGAGTTCATCGCCGCGTCGATGGCCCGCCACGACTTCATCCGGCTCGGTGTCATCCCGTTCGCGCCCGGCCCTCGCCAGGCCGACCTGATGGTCGTGTCCGGGACGGTCACCGACAAGATGGCTCCTGCCGTGCGGCGCCTCTACGAGCAGATGCCCGAGCCCAAGTACGTCATCTCCTTCGGCGCGTGCTCCAACTCCGGGGGCCCGTACTGGGACTCGTACTCGGTGACGAAGGGCGTCGACCAGGTGGTGCCGGTCGACGTCTACGTTCCCGGCTGCCCGCCCCGGCCCGAGGCGCTGCTCCAGGGGATCCTCAAGCTCCAGGAGAAGATCGCCGGCGAGAACCTCGCCGAACGCTACGCAGGCTCAGGGGTCGCCCGCCGTGGTGCGTCGGCCACCGAGCTGACCCGTCCCTTGGTGTCACCCGTAGCGGCCGACCGCGATCGGCCGTGAGCCTCGCCGACAGGTCCGCGTCGGCCGTCCAGGCACTCCTGGCGTCGCTCGACTCCTCGCAGCGCGTGGCCGCGACCGCGCCGTTCGACGTCGCCGACCACCGCCGGTGGACCTACCTGCCGGGCGGACGTCCCGGCCTCGCCCTCGCCCGGATGACGGCCGACCAGCAGATGCTGGCGCTGGGGCTGCTTGACGCCGGGGCCAGCGAGGCGGGTGCACGCACCGCCCGAGCTGTCGTCGAATTGGACATGATCCGGCGTCAGCTCGCCGCCGGGCCGGGCCGTGAGCCCGATCCGGCGGACCACCGGTTCTGGGTACGGATCCTGGGCGATCCGGACGGCGACGCACCCTGGGCGTGGCGGATGAACGGACATCATCTGGCGGTGCATGTCACAGTGGTCGGCGATGCGATCACAATCACGCCGCACTTCCTGGGCGCCGAGCCTGCCGTCGTCCTGCAGGGACCGCATCGCGGGCTGCGGACGCTGCCGGACGAGGAGGATCTCGCCCGCGCTCTCCTGTCCACCTTCGACCCCGCGCAGCGTCGGCTTGCGGTCGCGTCCGACCTGGCGCCGTCCGACATCCTGACCAGGGACGATCCGGTCGCCGATCCGCACGTGATTCCGGCCGGGCTGCCGTACGGCGACATGTCGCCGAAGCAGGGTGAACTCCTGCAGCGCGTGATCCGGCTCTACTTCGACCGGGCGCCGACCCAGACCGCGGCGTCGGCATGGCGGGACGTGCTCGACGGCGGCCTGGACGGCGTGACCTTCAGCTGGAGCGGCTCGGACGTTCGCGGTCAGGGTCACTACTACGCCGTCCGTGGTCCAACGTTCCTCCTGGAGTACGACAACACCCAGGACGGCGCCAACCACATCCACTCGGTGTGGCGGGATCTCCGCAACGACTGGGGTGACGACCTGCTGGCCGCCCACTACGCAAGTCATCAGCACTGAGCAGCGGGCGATACCCGCCACGATCGGTGCGTGTCGGTTCACCGGCGCCTGGATAGACCCGCAGACCTCGTAGACTGCCCACCAGCCGAGCGAGGAGTCTGCAGCGGTGGCCGACCAGGACGGCGACTGGGCCGTGAAGCTTGCCGAGGCGGCGGGTGACGGCGCTGAGGTCGGCGACGCCTTCGGCGTTCCGGTGTTCGACGTGACTGCCGAGCACTGGGTGGCCACGCTGCGTGCCGCGCAGGATGCAGGCCTGACATTCTTCGACTGGCTCTCGGCCGTCGACGAGTTGGACGACGGGTTCTCGATCGTGGCGCACGTCGCCGACCTTTCCCGGCGTCCCGTGCTGCACTTGCTCGTCCGCACGCGCGTGCCCCGCGAGGGCGCCGTTCTGAAGTCGGCGACCAGCGTTTACCGGGGTGCGTCCTGGCACGAGCGCGAGACCCACGAGATGTTCGGCATCGGGTTCGAGGGCCATCCGGCGCTCGACCCGCTCCTGCTCCCGGACGGCTTCGAAGGCCATCCGCTGCGCAAGGAGTTCGTCCTCGCCGCGAGGGCGGCGAAGCCCTGGCCCGGTGCGAAGGAGCCAGGGGAGGGTGGCCCGGGTGCGGCGTCGCCGTCGCGCCGCCGGATGCTGCCGCCCGGTGTCCCCGACCCGTCGTGGGGTCCGCGGCCGCCGGGTGGCGGCACCGATCCGTCCGACGGCGGCGAGCCCGACCAGACCGGCGGCGAACCCGGACCGGAGGAGGCGCCGTGATCGACGTCCTCGAGGTCGTAGTGCGCGTCGTCGCGGTCGTCGCGGCGTTCCTCCTCCTGCCGCTGCTCGTCGGCCAGACCGAGCACAAGGTCATGGCACACATGCAGGGGCGGGTCGGGCCGATGTACGCGGGCGGCTTCCACGGCTGGGCGCAACTGATCGCCGACGGCGTCAAGTTCGCCCAGAAGGAGGACGTCGTCCCGACCAGGGCCGATCCGGTGGTGTTCCGGCTCGCCCCCGGTGTGGCGATGGTGCCCTACCTGGTCGCTCTCGCGTTCGTGCCGCTGGCGCCGGGGTGGGTCGGTGTGGACGTCGAGGTCGGGCTGCTGGTCGTCCTCGCCGTCATGGGCGTCGGAGTCCTGGGCTCACTGATGGGAGGGTGGGCCAGCGGCAACAAGTACTCGCTGCTGGGTGGCCTGCGTACGGCGGCCCAGTTGATCGCGTACGAGTTGCCGTTCGTGCTCACCGCGGCATCGGTGGCGATGGCGGCCGGCACGCTCTCGTTGCCGGGCATTGTCGAGGTCTGGCAGCCGTGGTGGCTGCTCTGGCAGCTGCCGGGCGCCGTCGTCTTCTTCATCGCCGGGCTGGCCGAGCTGCAACGGCCGCCGTTCGACATGCCGGTCGCCGACTCCGAGATCATCTTCGGCGCCTACACCGAGTACACCGGGCTTCGCTTCGCGTTCTTCTTGCTCGCCGAGTACGCCGGCATCGTGTTGCTGAGCGCCCTCACGGCGGTGTTGTTCCTCGGCGGGTGGCACGGTCCGTTCGAGGACACGCTCGGCTGGCTGTGGACGCTGCTCAAGACGATGGTGCTGGCCGTGGTCGTGATCTGGCTGCGCGTGGCCTTCCCGCGTCTGCGCGAAGACCAGCTCCAGCGGCTGGCCTGGCAGTGGCTGGTGCCCCTCGCCCTCGTGCAGCTGGCCCTGACCGGCGTCGTCGTTCTCGTGTGACGCACTGGCGACGATCCTCGGCCCAGCGGCGTCGCCAAGCGCAGCGACGTCTACACATGACGCTCATATCAGCGGGTGCACCGGCTCGGAGCGCTGCCCCGCAGGCGGGACCACTACCGATCTGGCAACGCGGAAGGTTAGCCTCGATCCGCCCCGTCGCTGGTCAGGGCGGGCCTGAGCGAGCAGGAGACGATGAGTTCGCACCGCCGGAACCGGCGCACGCCTCCGGAGGCGTCGCCCGACGACACCAGCCTGCTCGGGCTTGCCGCCGTCTGGTCGGAACTCGACGCCCCGATGCCGCCCAAGCGCATGGCCACGCACCGGCACGCGGGTCGCCGGGCGCGCCGTACGCACCGCTCGGCTCCCACCGCGCTCATCGTCGGGCTGGCCGGTGCGGTACTCCTCGCCCTGCTGATGATCACCGTGCTGACGGCCCAACTCGGGTAGCCGCCGAGGCGGCAAGGGAACCGGCTCGGGCAGGGAGTCGATCAGCCGGCGTCGAGTCGTGGGAGAGGTGACCGATGACTTCTGGTCCCGACGATCGTTCTACATGCAGGGAACGCGACCGTAGACGAATCCTCACGAAGGAGCGGCGTCATGCAGAAGATCACCCCCAGCTTGTGGTTCGACACCCAGAGCGAGGAGGCAGCGAACTTCTATGTCTCCGTCTTCAAGAACTCGACGATCCTGGACGTTTCTCGGTACGGCGAAGCAGGGCCGCGGCCGGCCGGAATGGTGATGACCGTCACCTTCGAACTCGACGGACAGGAGTTCATCGCGCTGAACGGCGGGCCGGAGTTCACGTTCACCGAGGCGGTGTCGTTGCAGGTGAACTGTGAGACGCAGGAAGAGGTCGACCGGTACTGGAATCTCCTCGCTGAGGGTGGCGATGAGGGGCCGTGTGGCTGGCTGAAGGACAAGTACGGCCTGTCGTGGCAGATCATCCCAGTGGCGCTGACCGAACTGCTCAACGATCCGGATGCTGCAAAGGCGCAGCGCGTGATGGCTGCGATGCTCCAGATGAAGAAGATCGACATAGCGGCCCTGCGGGCAGCAGCCGAACCTGCGTGATCACCTCATGGCCGTGTCCGTGGTCGAGAGATGACATTGAGCGGGTACTCGCGGGCCGACCTCGATACTCGAAGTCGCGTCAACGGCGGCTCGGAGCGGCGGTTGACGCGACTTTCGGTATCGACGTGCCGGACGAGGCCGGCGTCCTCAGCTCGGGTCTCCATGCGGGCGCAGGTGTCCCATGGCTGACGTCGAGGCTGGCCGGGCGGTCTACACGGCTTAGGGCTGCAGGAAGGGCAGGACTACTGCTCGGACTGGCCCCGCAGCATCTCGGCGAGAGCGCTCATGTCCCGCTCGCCCAGGCCGGCGGCGACGGCGGCCGCGACTTCGGCTCGGTTGACCTCCGTCTGCCGCATCGCGAGGCCGACCTGCGACGCCAGTTCCAGGACGAGGTCGAGGTCCTTGGCCACGAGGTCGAGGCGGAACGCCACCGGCGTCCCGCCTGGGTCCTCGAACGCCGCGCGTTTGTACTGCACGAACGGGCCACCCACGACGCTCGCCGCGAAGATCCCGTAGGCGGTGCTGCGGTCGACGTCGGACCGCTCGGCCAGTACGAGGGCTTCGGCGAGTGCCTGGTTGAGCGCATGTACGACCGAGTTCACGGCCAGTTTCATGGTGGCGCCCGCCCCTGTCGCTCCGACGTGAACGATGCGGCCCGCCAGCAGGTCGAGGACCGGACGCGCGCGGTCGAGGTCGTCCGCCGCACCGCCGACCATGACGGTCAGCTCGCCGCGCTCGACGAGGGAGACGCTGCCGGACACGGGCGTGTCGAGCATCCCGGCGCCGCGCTCGCCGACCAGAGCGGCGAGGCGCCGGGCCGTCCACGGTCCGACGGTGCTCGTGTCGGCGACGACGGAGTCCGACGAGAGTCCGGCCACGATCCCGTCCTCGCCGCCGTACGCCTCGGCGCAGGCGGCGTCGTCGGCGAGCGAGACCAGGACGACGTCCGCCCCGGCCGCCGCGTCGCGGGCCGTCTCCGCCACGGCGGCTCCGGTGGCGGCCGCCACCGCCACGGCCCTCGAACGGGTCCGGTTGTGGACGATGACGTCGGCTCCGCACGTGCGCAGCCGGGCCGTCATGGCAGCACCCATGTGCCCGGTGCCGATCAGGGCGACGCGGAGGTCGCTCACGTGATGCCCCACCCGCAGTCCACGTAGATGTTGGTGCCGTTCACCGACCGGTTCCTGAGCAGGAAGCTCACCGCGTCGACGATGTCAGCCATCGTCGCCAGTGAGCCCGATGGCGTGCGCGCCCGGTAGCCGGCGAGCACCTCGTCCGGCTTGGCCGACCAGAACGGGCTGTCACCCACGATGCCCGGGTGCAGGCCGTTGACCCGGATCGGCGCGATCTCCAGCGCGAGCGTGTTGACCAGCCCGACCACGCCACCGTTGATCGTGGACACCGTCGTCGAGCCTGGATACGGACGATCTTTGGCCCGACCGCCGAAGATCACGATCGACGCCTCCGGGCTCATCCGGGGGAGCAACGCATGGACGACCTCGGTGTACCCGATGAGCTTGAGCGTGATCAGCCGCCGAGCGCGCCCGATGTCGTAGTCGGCCACCGTGTTCGCATCGCGTTCGATCGCGGCGAGCACCAGCCCGTCGACCCGCTCCACGTCCGCCAGCGCTGCGCCGATCGTCTCCGGCTCGGACAGATCGAACCCGAGGCCGCGTGCGCCGTCTCCCAAGGACGCTGCAACGTCCTTCGCTCGTGCGACGTCGCGGCCGGTGACGACAACCTCGTCATCGCGGGCCCGTGCGTCGCCGGCGACCTCGAGACCGATTCCCGTCGTTCCACCGACCACCACGATCGTGCGTGGGTCAGCCATTGCCTTCTCCGTCCCGGGCCAGGGCCTCGCGCAGGTAGTCCCAGTCACGCGCGAAGCGGTACGAGTAACGCGGAGGGGGAGCGGGCGCCTGAGTCTCCAGCCACCGCACCGGGCCGTCGCCGGTGTTCGAAAAGGAGTGCACGCAACCGACTCCGGCCCAGCCGACGTCGCCGGCCTCCAGCCGGTACGGCCGGCCGTCGAACCTTGCGTCCACGGCGCCCTCGAGGATCAGGTAGGTCTCCTCGAAAGGATGGTCGTGGGCGCCGGCGGCGCCGTCGGGCTCGTACTGGACCATGAACATGGTCGTGAGCTGGGCGCCGAGGTCGCTGTCGATCATCATCTTCACATTGACGCCGCCGTAGACGAGCAGGGCCGTGCGCATGCTCGCCGACGCGGCGAGCATGTCCTGCCCCTGCTTGGCCGGGTCCATGTGCGCCGGTGTGATCGTGCCCAGCCGTCGGGTCCGCGGGTCCCGGACGTCCACGGGCACGGCATCGCGGGACGACACCGGCGGCACGAGGAAGGTGTCGTCGCCGAACTCCTGCCGCGGCTGCGGGCCCTGCATCTCGGCCCACCGGACGGGCGCGTCGCTCTCGTTGCGCCAGGCGTGGGGGGATCCGACGGGGACCAGGCCGTAGTCACCCGCGGTGACCCGGAATGCACCCTCGGACGTGTCGACGGCACCGTCGCCCTCGAGCACGTGGAAGCTCTCCTCGAACGAGTGCACGTGCGTGGGCACGGAGCCACGTGGCGCGAGTTCGCAGAGGGCGAAGCCGGTATGGACTGCGCCGTCCTCCTCGCCGACGACCGACCATCGCCGGTAGCCGGTTCCCGCGGCCGCCCAGCCGGACGGCGGGGCGTAGTCGGCCTCCGCCGCCCGGCGGACGAGATGGCGTGAGGTCACGCGCTCACCTTCTGCTCCGCCGCCTGCTCCGCCGCCGCGACGAGGTGGTCGCGGGCGGCCTCGACCAGGCCGCGCGCGTTGTCGACGTCGGCCAGCAGCCGGCCGTCCCGCTTGCGGACGACTCCGTCGACGATCACAGTCTCGACGTTGCTGACGTCGGCACACAGGACCACGGCCGCGACCGGGTCGATGACCGGTGCGACGTTGAGGGCGGTCGCGTCGATGACGACGACGTCGGCCTTCTTCCCCGGTGTCAGCGAGCCGGTGCGGTCTTCAACGCCCGCGACGTGGGCGCCGTGGATCGTCGCCATCTCGAGCATCTGCCGGGCCGTCAGCATGGTTTCGGGGACGGTCGTGTTGGCTTCCCAGCACGTCGCGTTCACGCGGGCGCGGTCGCCGCCGAACGCGGCGCGCATCTGGGTGAACATGTCGCCGGGGACGGTCGTGACGACGTCGATCGACAGGCTCGGGCGCAGGCCGAACTGGTAGGACTTGCTCACCGGAGGCCAACCGTGGCCCATCTGGAGCTCCACCTGGGCCGCGATCGAGATCGTGCCGCCGGTGTCGGCGACGCGCTGCCACTCGTGGTCGCTGAAGTAGCAGCAGTGGATGTACGTGGTGTCCGGGCCGAGCAGTCCCATCCGATCGAGCTGCTCGACCATCGCGAACCGGCCCGCGAGCCGGCCCATCGCGATGTGCATGGTGATCGGGATGCCGAGGTCGCGCGCCAGCGCCCACTCGGCGCGCACCACGTCGTCCTGGCAGAAGCCGGGCCCCCTGGTGGCCAGTGCCATCGTCAGCAGCCCGCCGTCGCCGGAGAAGTAGGTTTCGCGGATCCGCCGGACGTCGTCGCCCGGAATTGCCTCGGCGCTGTTGAACCAGTACTTCGCCAGCGACGTGTTGGCGCTGCCGTAGGCGTACTGCGCCCTGATCCCGGTCTCCTTCAGCGCGGTGACGGCCGCATCCGGATGGTCGGGCGTGTTGTTGATGTGCGACCAGTCGACGAGCGTGGTGATGCCCGCGTTCAGGCACTCGAGCGATCCGGCCAGGTTCGACGCGTACACGTCCTCTGGCCGGTAGAGGGGTGCAAACGTGTCGAGCACCTCGACGAAGTAGTCGTCCAGCGTGGCGTTGGGTGCGCAGCCGCGGATCGCCGCCTCCCACGTGTGCCGGTGGGAGTCGATGAATCCGGGGATGACGATCTTCCCCGACACGTCGACGACCTCGGCATCGGCGTCGAGGTCCGGCCCGACGGCAGCGATCGTGTCGTCCTCGATCAAGACGTCGCCGCGAGCCAGGTCACCCACCTCGGCGTCCATCGACAGCACGTGCCCGCCGCGCAGCAGCATCCGGTTGGTCATGACTGGTACCTCCACTGGTTCGACGTCGTCGTCGGAATTCCCCCGGGGTCGTGCTCGTCAGTAGCCGGTGATCTCACGGATGGCCGCCGTCACCTTGTCGACGGTCGGGATGACCTCCTCTTCGAGCCGGTCGGCGAACGGCAACGGGACGTTGGCGGCGGCGACCCGGCGGATCGGTGCGTCGAGCAACTCGAACCCCTCGTCCGCCACGACCGAGACCACCGTCGCGCCCCAGCCACCCTGGTAGGGGTTCTCCTCCACGACGACGAGCCGCGACGTGCGCCCCACCGAGTCGAGCACCGTGCGTAGGTCCATCGGGATGAGACAACGCAGGTCGACGATCTCGACGGACACGCCGTCATCGGCGAGCTCGTCAGCGGCTGCGAGCGCGAGGGGAACGGTCGACGCCAACGCGACCACGGTGACGTCGCTGCCCTCCCGGACCACCGCGGCGCGCCCCAACTCGACCACGTGGTCCGGCGGCGCCGGTGGGCCCTTGCCGGCGAGCAGGCCCTTGTGCTCGAAGAACACGACCGGGTCGTCGCTGCGTACTGCGGCCGCCATCAGCCCGACGACGTCGGCCGGGTTGGACGGTGCGGCGATCTTCAACCCGGGTACGGTCAGCGCCCAGTTCTCCACCGCCTGCGAATGCTGCGCGCCGAAGCCCAGCCCGCCGCCGTTCGCGGTGCGGACGACGAGCGGAACCGTCACCTGGCCACCGGTCATGTACCGGACCTTCGGGATCTCGTTGGCAAGGTAGTCCCAGCAGCAGGCCAGGAAGTCGCTGAACATGATCTCCGCGACCGGACGCATGCCGGTCATGGCTGCGCCCATCGCCGCGCCGACGATCGCCTGCTCGGAGATGGGCGTGTCCCAGATCCGTTTCGGCCCGAACTCGTCGAACAGACCCACCGTGGTCTTGAAAACGCCTTCGGCCGCTCCGATGTCCTCGCCCAGGCAGACGACCGTGGGATCACGGCGCATCTCCCGCGCGATGCCCTCCGCCACCGCCTCGCGGTATGTGATCACGTCCGCCACGTCGCACCTCCGTCCGCCCACACGTCGGTGAACGCCTCCCGGGGGTCGGCGTCGGGAGCGTTCTTCGCCGCGTCGACCGCTGCCTCGACGATCTGTGCCGCCCTGGCGTCGGCCTCCTCGACCGTGCCCGGCGGCACGTCCAGCGCCTCCAACCGGGCCCGGGCGACGTCGAGCGGGTCGTGCTTCATCCACCGCTCGACCTCCTCGGCCGGCCGGTACTTCGCCGGGTCGGCCCGGCTGTGCCCGTAGTGCCGGTAGGTCTGCGCCTCGATCACGCTCGGCCCGTCGCCGCGGCGCGCCCGGACGGCCGCCGCTGCCACGACCTGCCGGACGGCGACGACGTCGTTGCCATCGACGATCTCGGCCGGGATGCCGTGCGCCCCCGCCCTGTCGGCGGCGGGGTTCTCTGCCGCCGTGACCGCCGAGATCGGCGTGTACTCCATGTAGAGGTTGTTCTCACAGACGAACAGCACGGGCAGCGCCCACACCGCGGCGAGGTTGAGGGCCTCGTGAAAGGCGCCGATGTTCGTCGCGCCGTCGCCGAAGAACGCCACGGCGACCTGGTCGGTTCCGCGGAGTATCGCCGACCATGCGGCACCGGCCGCCATCGGCAGGTGCGAGCCGACGATGGCGTACGAGCCGAGCATGCCCACCGACGCCTTCGTCAGGTGCATCGACCCGCCCTTGGCCTGGCAGAGGCCGGTGGACTTGCTCATCAATTCGGCGAGGCACTCCTCGGGCGTCGCGCCGCGGGCCATCGCGTGGTGGTGCCCGCGGTAGGTGGCGAAGACGTAGTCGTCGGGCCGCAGCGCGGCACTGGCGCCGACGGCGACGGCCTCGTGCCCGGAGGCCAGGTGGGTGGTGCCCTTGACCAGGCCGGACATGAACAGGTCGTAGGCCGCCTTCTCGGTGCGGCGGATGATGGCCATCTGCTCGTACAGGGCGAGCAGCTCATCCGTGCCGACGTCGGCGTCATGCTCGATGCCGAGGTCGGTCACTGCGGGCCACCGTTGCCCGTGTTCAGATGCGACTGGGACTCCCGCAACGTGTTGAGCTCGCCGCCCACCGTCCAGTATCGACGCCCGGCCACCAGCAGCTCTTCAGCTGGGAACTTGGTGATGACCTCGCACCCGTCAGCGGTCACGACGAGTTCTTCCTCGATGCGCGCTGCCGACCAGCCGTCCGACGCCGGCCAGTAGGTCTCGAGCGCGAAGACCATGCCCTCCTCCAGGACCTCCGGATGGTCGAGGGACACCAGCCGGCTGAATATCGGCTTCTCCCAGATGGACAGGCCGACGCCGTGGCCGTACTGGAGGGCGAACGCGGCCTCCTCGCTGGCGAAGCCGAACTCCTCTGCGCGCGGCCAGACGGCGACGATGTCGGCTGTGGTCGCGCCGGGCTTGACCAGTGCGATGGCGTGGTCCATATATTCGCGGCACCGGACGTACGCGTCACGCTGTGCCGGTGACGCGCTGCCCACGGCGAAGCAGCGGTAGTAGCACGTCCGGTAGCCCAGATGGCTGTGCAGGATGTCGAAGAAGGCCGGGTCACCCGGTCGAATGATCCGATCGCTGTAGACGTGCGGGTGCGGCGAGCACCGTTCGCCGGAGATGGCGTTCACACCTTCGACGTACTCACTGCCGAGGTCGTAGAGCACCTTGCTGACCAGGCCGACGCACTCGTTCTCCCGCACCCCGGGCCGCAGGAATTCGTACAACTGCTCGTACGCGGCGTCGACCATCGAGCACGCCTGGGTGAGCAACGCGATCTCGTCGGGCGTCTTGGTCCGGCGGGCCTCGAGGAAGGCCTGCTGGCCGTCGACCACCTCGATGCCCTGGTCGCGCAGTGCGGCGAGGATCGGCAGCTCGATGACGTCCACGCCGACCGGCGTACCGGTGAGGCCGTGTTCGGCGAGCTCGACCGCGATCTTGCGTGCCACCTCCTCGGCGATGCCGGCGTCGGGATGGAAGGCACCGCGCAGCGTCGAGATACCGGCACGCGCCCGCTTCTCGCCGTCGAGCCACGGGTTGTAGAGCTGGTGGTGACGGGCGGCCGAGCCGAAGTCCCAGCTGATCGGCTGGCCGCCGCGGGGGAGCAGCGCGAAGCGGATCAGCTTGTCCATCGCCCAGGTGCCGATGTGCGTGGACGTCATGTACCGGATGTTGGAGAAGTCGAAGGCGAGCAGGGCGGCGAGGTCAGAGCGCTCCAACGTGTCACGCAGGCGGGCCAGCCGCTCATCGCGCAGGCGGTCGAGGTCGATCCGCTGCTCCCAGTCGACCGCGTTCGGGCCGTATGTGCGGATCGCCATCGCCCTGCACACCCTTCTGCGTCGACAGCCAGGTGCGATCACTGAGCCCTCGGGAATGACGGCAGCCCCGAGGCGTTCAGTGCTACTTACCGCAGTTAAGCGAAGGCGGTCATGTCCGTCAAGGTGGGGAGCCTGGGCGGTAACCTCTACTCAACATCGTTGGACGACCGGAGGGTGTGTGGGCGCGTCGACCGTGCCGCTGATCGGTGAGCGCATCCGTGAGGAGCGCATCCGCAAGGGCATGAGCGCCCGGCGGCTGGCGCGCGACATCGGCGTGTCGGCGAGCCTGATCTCCCAGATCGAGACCGACAAGAGCAAGCCGTCGGTCAGCACGCTGTACGCCATCACCACAGCACTCGGGATCTCGATCGAGGACCTCTTCGACGCGCGTGCGCCGACCGTCGCGCAAGGCGGCCACGGACCCGGCGGCGAGGCGCAGACGCCCGGGTACCCGACGGATGCCTCTGCAGGGGTGACCGCTGCCCTCGCCGTCCTCGGCCAGGACCGTCGCCGGCGCGTCGGACCGATCGTGCGGACGCACGAGCGCGAGATCCTGACCCTCGACTCGGGCGTCACCTGGGAACTGCTCGGACAGGTGCCGCATGCCCACGTGGACTTCCTGCGGATCACCTACCAGCCGGGCGGATCGTCGTCGAGCACCGGTCTGCTCATGCGCCACTCCGGCACCGAGTACGGCTTCGTCATCAGCGGCGAGCTCGTGCTGACCCTCGGCTTCGACGAGCACCGCCTCGCTGTGGGCGACGCCGTCTCGTTCGATTCGACGACTCCGCACGGTTACCGGAACGACGGCGACGAGCCCGCGGTCGGTATCTGGTTCGTCCTCGAGCATCTCGACTGACAACAGTCATCTGCTGCGACCGACGCCGACGGGGACGGATGCGAGCGCCCTGTTGACGGCGTCCTTGTCGAACGCCGCCGGGTCGAAGCGCGGCACGCCCACGACGTCGTGCACCCATGTGCGCCGTTCCGCGTGTTGCGGGTGAGTCGGGTCCGCCATGGCCTCGCAGAGCGCGGCGTACCCCCACACTCCGCCGGAGTCCTCGACCGGTCCGGCCCGGCGGCCGCCGACGCAAACGACTGTGGATGACCGGTCGGCGAGCACGTCCTCGACGACGATGTCGTGCTCCCACGAGTCGCCGAAGTCGTACTCGTAGAGGAGCTTGTGTCCGACCTGACGGACGACGTCGCGCAGCCTGGTCGCCGCCTCGTCGGCAGGGGACTCATCCCAGGACTCGTAGTCGGCCGGTGTGTACCGGCGCCCTTCGTCGTCGAAGTAGTGGTGCAGGTGGCAGTCCTCCCACCCGAAGGCGGCCTGGATGACGTGGTGGAGGTCCGCGAGGGTCGTGTCGGCGGGCAGGCGCAGGCGCCGCCAGATCGGCGGCTTCGCACCCCGGATCCCGATCTTGACCTGGTACGCGGCGGCGTCGCGGGCCGCGGCCGGCCGCGGCTTCGCCGAGCGGGTGCCGCGGCGGCGACCTCCGCCGAGGGCGTCGAGCGCCCGGCGGTACGCGGAGTCCGCGATGGGTAGCCCGGTGGACAGGGCCCCGTGCAGTTGTCTGGCGACGACGTCGGCGAGGGCGTGCAGCACGTCGTGCCGGTCGTGACCCTGCGCTACGAGGCGTTGGGCAGCGGCCCACGCCTCCGGCGGGTCGTCGTCCCACAACTGGTTCGCGACGATCTCGTGCATGGCGATGTGCAGGCGCGGGTTGACCCCGTCGATCTCTCCGTCGAAGGACGGGTCGCTCAGCGCGCCGTGGTACTCCGGGTGCTCGCCCTCGATCAGCAGGCGCCGCTCGTCGGGGTCGTTCGGGTCAAGCCGCGGGAAGTCTTCGTCGCCGATGCGGGTGCCGAAGTACGGCATCGTGAAGTGCCGCCGCTCCAGCACGCCCTGGACGTCCTCGATGCCGTCCAGCTGACCGAGACCTTGGAGCATGAGGCGCCCGGGTGACGCGTTGGCGGGGTCATCGTAGGTGTCGGCGAATGCCTCGCCGGCGCCTTCCACGACCTCGACGACCTCGGCCACGGCCACCGCCGGCAGGTCGCTGCGCCCTGCTGCCCATCGGGTCCAAGCGGCGACGGCCGCGGGCATGGCCGCCTTGTCGTCCTCGTCGAGCATCACCTTGCGGGGAAGCCAGCCGAGGAGGAAGTTCTCCATCTTCGCCGGGCTCACCCGCATCGGTTGCGATTCGTCGTAGTCGCAGCCGTAGTCGACGATCAACCGGGCGCAGTAGCGTGCGGACTCCACGGATGGGAGCTTCGCGACCTCGTCCGATGCGAGGAAGTCCTCGATGATCCGCTCCCGCTCGTCGGCGGTCACCTCGGCGGGCTCGGCGAGCGGCGGCGCCGTGTCCGGCAGAGCCCGGATACGCGCCAGGGCAAGCGCCCGGAACTCCGCGTAGGTGTCGGCGACGTCGGGCTGCCAGGTCATCTCGGTGGCTTCGAAGCCCTTCTCGAGGAGCCGCCGTGCATCGGCCGGTTCGACAGGCCGGAGGGTGGTGATCCCGTCGCTCTCCTCGACAGCAGTCCGTAGTTGCACGAGGGTCTGGTCGGGGTCGTCCGTCGGGAAGACGTCCTTTACCCAGCCACCGAGGTGGTTGAAGTCGACCAGGGTCATGACTGCGTGCCGGTCGGCCCCGTAGCCGAAGACGCACATGACGTCGGCCTGGTCACCGTAGACCTCGCCCATCCACCACGCCTCGTGCACATCGACCTCGCCGATGCGACCGGCCCATGGTGGCGCGGGCCGGTTCAGCGAATCGACCGCAGCCGCGGCTGCGTCGCGCGCTTCCTCCGTCGTCGCGACCACACGGAGCGCGTGCAGTGCTGCGACGGCCTGGGGTGAGCCGGTGCGCCGGCAGTAGCCGATCAGGCCGAGCAGGAGGTCGGGGTCGGTCTCGTGGCCCATGCTCTCGGGCTTCTGGAGCGTACCGAGCAGGCCCGAGGTGAACATCTCGACCTCGAAGGGATCCTGTGCGGAGACGAGCGGGCGGAACCCGTCGACGACGGCGCGATAGACCCCATCGAAGGTTGGGACGGACGAGAGCCGCTGGCGACCCTTGCCCGAGCGGGACTTCTTCTTACGGCCACGGCTGACTGGACTCACCGCGCGATCCTTTCGTGCCGAGGTCGCGTGTGCCAAGGTGCCCGGCACATCTGTCCGGCGAGGCGGCTACCGTCGTGGCTCGTGGGCGACCTCGTCATCGCGAACCCGATCATCAACGGGCCGTACGACGAGCCTGCCCGCCATTTCCGCTTCGACGCCGACGGGATCACCGACCAGGTCGACGACGGGCGCCGGCCGTCCTCGTAC
>DATHII010000238.1:0-8786 GCA_035316885.1 Jiangellaceae bacterium
CGATCTGCACGTCTCGGTCCAGACCGAGACCGGTGCCAAGGAGATCCTCCGCGGCGTCGACCTCACCGTCCGAGCGGGCCAGATTCACGCGATCATGGGGCCGAACGGATCGGGCAAGTCCACGCTGGCCTACTCGGTCGCCGGGCACCCGAAGTACGCCGTGACCAGCGGCACAGTCACCCTCGACGGCGAGGACGTCCTGGCCATGAAGGTCGACCAGCGGGCCAGGGCCGGGCTGTTCCTAGCCATGCAGTACCCGGTCGAGGTTCCCGGCGTCTCGGTGTCCAACTTCCTTCGCACGGCCAAGACCGCCGTTTCAGGCGAGGCGCCGAAGCTGCGCGCCTGGGTCAAGGACGTCAAGACCGCCATGGACGACCTCGCCATGGACTCCACCTTCGCCGAGCGCGACCTCAACACCGGGTTCTCCGGCGGGGAGAAGAAGCGCCACGAGATCCTCCAGCTCGAGCTCCTCGACCCGCGGGTGGCGATCCTGGACGAGACCGACTCCGGCCTCGACATCGACGCGCTTCGGGTCGTCGCCGAGGGTGTCAACCGGTTCCACGCACGCGGCGGCAAGGGCGTGCTGCTGATCACGCACTACACGCGCATCCTGCGCTACATCAAGCCCGACTTCGTCCACGTCTTCGTCGACGGCCGGATCGCCGAAGAGGGTGGCCCGGACCTCGCCGACAAGCTCGAGGCCGACGGCTACGTCAGCTACGCCGACACGCCGGCCTGACCCGGCACAGCGGCCGCAACGCGAGAGGAGGAGCGACGGTGTACGACCTGCAGAGCCCGCTCGACGTCGAGAGGGTCCGCAAGGACTTCCCGATCCTCGACCGACGCCTCGCCGGCGACCGGCCGCTGGTCTACCTCGACTCCGCCAACACCTCGCAGAAGCCACGGGCCGTCCTCGACGCCCTCGCCGACCACTACGAGCGGCACAACGCGAACGTCGCCCGCGCCCTCCACCAGCTCGGAGAGGAGGCCACCGCCGCGTACGAGGGCGCCCGCGACATGGTGGCCGCATTCATCGGCGCGCCGTCCCGCGACGAGGTGGTGTTCACCAAGAACGCCTCCGAGGCGCTCAACCTGGTGGCCAACACGTTGGCCAGCGGTCTGGCCGACGACCCCAGGTACCGCCTCGGCCCCGGCGACGAGGTCGTCATCACCGAGATGGAGCACCACTCCAACATCGTGCCGTGGCAGCTCGCCTGCCAGCGCACCGGCGCCACTCTGCGGTGGTTCGGCCTGACCGACGAGGGCAGGCTCGACCTGTCCAACCTGGACGAGCTCGTCACGGAGCGGACGAAGATCGTCTCGATGGTGCACCAGTCGAACATCCTCGGCACGGTCAACTCGGTCTCGCCGATCGTGGCGCGGGCCCGCGAGGTCGGCGCCCTGGTACTTCTCGACTGCTCACAGTCGGTCCCGCACACCACCGTCGACGTCACCGATCTCGGCGCTGACCTGATCGCGTTCACCGGGCACAAGATGTGTGGCCCGACCGGGATCGGGGTGTTGTGGGGCCGTTCCGAGGTGCTCGACGCACTGCCGCCGTTCCTCGGTGGCGGAGAGATGATCGAGACCGTCGCAATGGAGGGCTCCACCTTCGCGGCGATCCCGCACAAGTTCGAGGCGGGAACACCGCCGATCGCTGAGGTGGTCGGGCTGGGAGCAGCGGTCGGCTACCTCTCCGGGCTCGGCATGCACAATGTCGCGGCACACGAGAAGGCACTGACGACGTACGCGCTGCATCGACTCGGCGATGTCGGGGGAGTCCGGATCATCGGCCCCCGGCTGCCGATCTCGCGCGGGGGCACGGTGTCGTTCACACTCGACGGTGTCCACCCGCACGACGTGAGCCAGGTCCTCGACGAGCGCGGAGTCGCGGTCCGGGCCGGCCATCACTGCGCGCGTCCGGTGTGCGTCCGGTACGGAATACCCGCCACCACCCGAGCGTCGTTCTACGTGTACACGACCACCGCCGAGATCGACGCGTTGGTCGACGGCGTCGAACACGTGAAGAGGTTCTTCGGGTGACCACCGAGTCGCTGTACCAGGAGATCATCCTGGATCACTACAAGCACCCCGTCGGGCGCGGGCTGCGTGAGCCGTTCGACGCCGAGGCCCACCACGTCAACCCCACCTGCGGCGACGAGATCACGGTCCGGGTCCGGGTCACCGGCGACGCCGTGGCCGACCTGTCCTACGAGGGGCAGGGATGCTCGATCAGCCAGGCGTCGGCCAGCGTGCTCCACGACCTCGTGTCCGGGCGCAGTATCGCCGACGCCTTCCACCGGCACGAGGCGTTCGTCGAGCTCATCGAGGGCAGGGGCACCGTCGAGCCGGACGAGGAGGTCCTCGGCGACGGGATCGCCTTCGCCGGCGTCGCGCGTTACCCGGCCCGGGTCAAGTGCGCGCTGCTGTCCTGGATGGCCTTCCGCGACGCCACCGCACGGGCAATCGCCGACAACGAGAGGGGCCACGATGGCTGAGTCCTCGGGTACCACGAGCACCACCTCCGTCGACGACGTCACCGAGGCGATGCGCGACGTCGTCGATCCCGAGCTCGGCATCAACGTCGTCGACCTCGGCCTGGTCTACGGCATCGGCGTGGACGACACCAACGTCGCCACCATCGACATGACGCTGACCAGCGCCGCCTGTCCGCTCACCGATGTGATCGAGGACCAGACCCGCACGGCGCTCGACGGCCTCGTGCAGGACTTCCGCATCAACTGGGTGTGGATGCCGCCGTGGGGCCCCGACAAGATCACCGATGAGGGTCGCGACCAGCTGCGCGCACTCGGGTTCAACATCTGAGCGTGGCGCCTTCTGCGCTGCCGCGCCTGGCGCCGTCGGCGGTCGTCTTCGACCTCGGCGGCGTCCTGGTCGACTGGGACCCGCGATACCTCTACCGGCAGCTGTTGCCGGACGAGACCGCGGTCGAGAAGTTCCTGGCCGAGGTGTGCACGCCGGAGTGGAACGCCGCGCAGGACGCGGGGCGGCCGTGGGCCGAGGCCGTGGCTGTGGCATCGGCGCGTTTCCCCGACCAGGCCGAGCTGATCGCCGCGTACGACCAGCGATGGGCCGAGACCCTCGGCGGCGAGATCGAGGGTTCGGTCGAGGCGCTGCGTGACCTGCGGGAGCGCGGAGTCCGGTTGTACGCGCTGACGAACTGGTCGGCCGAGAAGTTCGACCTCACCTTTCCTCGGTTCGAGTGGTTGTCCTGGTTCGACGGGATTGTGGTGTCCGGGCATGAGCTCATCGTCAAACCCGATCCCCGGATCTTCGCGATCCTGCTCGAACGGTACGGGCTCGACCCGTCGTCCACCGTCTACGTCGACGACGTCGAGGCCAACGTCGAGACGGCCCGCGCCCTCGGCATGGTGAGCCTGCTCTTCACCGGCCCGGTGCGGCTGCGCAACGACCTCGGAGGGCTGGGTGTTCTGGCCGACGTCCACGGCGGCACGCGGCGCAGCCTCGATCCGTAGACTTGGAGCTACCCCATCCCATGATCATGAACTGGTTGTGGGAGAACTACGAGGAGTACGCCTGTGGCGAACCGGCCGATCCGGCTGTTCGGCGATCCGGTCCTGCGGACAAAGGCCGATCCGGTCGTCGACTTCGACGCCGAGCTCCGCCGGTTGGTCAAGGACCTGTCCGACACGATGATGGATGCGCCCGGGGTCGGGCTGGCGGCTCCGCAGCTGGGTGTCTCGCTGCGGGTGTTCACGTACTTCGTCGACGACGTTCTCGGACACCTGATCAACCCTGACCTCGACCTCTCCGAGGAGGAGCAGGACGGTCCCGAGGGCTGTCTGTCGCTGCCGGGTCTCGAGTACGACTGCATCCGCGCCCACAATGTCGTCGCCAAGGGCTTCAACGAGCACGGGGACCCGGTAGTCATCGAAGGCAGCGACCTGCTGGCCCGCTGCATCCAACACGAAACCGACCACCTCGACGGTGTGCTGTTCATCGACCGGCTCGACCGCACCTCCCGTAAGGCCGCGATGAGGGCGATCCGCGAGGCCGAATGGGCGGGCGGGACGGTTCCGGCCGTCAAGCTCTCGCCCCATCCGACCCATGGTCGCGCCCTCTGAGGACAGCGGTATGGCTACCAATGTATGGTCAGCCATATGAAGACGACCGTCGACCTTCCCGACAGTCTGCTGCGTGAGGCGCAGGAGTCTGCGCGGGCGACGAACACGACCCTCCGGGCACTGATCGAGGACGGCCTGCGCACAGTCCTGGCGCGTCGCCAGGCGGCCACGGAGTTCACACTGCGCGATGCGAGCGTCGCCGGCCACGGTGTCCGTCCGGAGCTCCGCGGCGCCAGTTGGGAGAGGATCCGCGATGAGATCTACGGTTCTCTGCCGTGATCGCCGTCGACACCAACATTCTGGTCTATGCACATCGTCAGGATGCGGACTTCCACGCTCCTGCAGTGCGCTCACTGCGCGCACTCGCGGAGGGAAAGGCGTCGTGGGCAATACCGTGGCCCTGCCTGCACGAGTTCTTCGCCGTCGTGACCCATCCGCGCATCTACGATCCACCCAGCACGCCCGAGCAGGCCGTCGAGCAGGTCGATGCGTGGCTGGAGTCGCCGACTCTCCGTCCACTTGGCGAGGCCGTCGATCACTGGCAGACGTTGAGGACGCTGGTCCTCGACGGAAAGGTGCGCGGTCCGATGATCCATGATGCTCGCGTGGCAGCGGTCTGCCAGGCACACGGTGTCCGAGAGCTGTGGTCCGCCGATCGCGACTTCGGGAGGTTCACCGACCTCGTGACGCGCAACCCGCTCCTGCAGCGGTCGTGACGATGCGGGTGCTCTTCGCCGGCACGCCCGAGGTCGCCGTTCCGTCGTTGCGTGCGGTTCTCGCCTCGCGACATGAGGTCGTCGCGGTGCTGACCCGGCCCGACGCCCGAGCCGGACGTGGCCGCAGGCTCACCCCGAGCCCCGTCGCACAGCTCGCCGAGCAGGCGCGGGTCGAAACCCTGAAGCCGGCGCGACCACGCGACCCTGAGTTCCTCGCCCGGCTCGCCGAGATCGCACCTGATTGCGCGCCGGTCGTCGCCTACGGCGGCCTGATCCCGCGGGCGGCGTTGGACGTGCCCAAGCACGGGTGGGTCAACCTGCATTTCTCCCTGTTGCCCGCATGGCGCGGCGCCGCGCCGGTACAGCATGCGGTGCTGGCCGGCGACGAGGTTACTGGCGCCTGCACCTTCCAGCTGGAGGAGGGCTTCGACACCGGTCCCGTGTACGGCGTCGTCGCCGAGCAGATCCGGCCGACGGACACCAGCGGCGACTTGCTGGCGCGGCTGGCCGATTCCGGAGCGGGCCTGCTCGTCGCCACCCTGGACGGGATCGAGGACGGTGGGCTCGTCGCGACGCCGCAGCCGACCACGGGGGTGTCGTCGGCGCCGAAGCTGACCGTGGCCGATGCCGAGGTCGGTTGGACCGCGCCGGCGCTTCGCGTCGACCGCCTCGTTCGGGCGTGTACACCGGCGCCGGGCGCGTGGACGACGTTCCGGGGTGAGCGGCTGAAGCTGGGTCCGGTCAGCCTCGAACCGGCCACGACCGACCTGGCTCCCGGCGAGCTGCGAAGCGACCGTGACGCCGTACGGGTGGGCACCGGCAGTCACGCCGTCCGACTCGGCGGGCTGCAGCCGCAGGGCAAGAGAGCCATGCCGGCCTCGGACTGGGCGCGCGGTGTGCGGCTCGAACCCGGTGAGCGGCTCGGGCGGTGACCATGCGTCGGCCAGGCCGGAAGGACCCGGTGCGTGAGGCGGCATTCGACGTGTTACGCGCTGTTGCCGAGCGCGACTCGTACGCCAACCTGGTGCTGCCTGGGCTCTTGCGCGAGCGCGGCATCACCGGCCGCGACGCTGCCCTCGCGACCGAGCTCGTCTACGGGTCGCTGCGGGGCCTGGGCACGTACGACGCCGTGCTGGCCGCCTGCCTCGACCGGGCGCCGGATGCGCTCGACCCGCCCGTGCTCGACGCGTTGCGACTCGGCGCTCACCAGGTGCTCGGCACCCGGATCCCGTCACATGCCGCGGTCGACACATCGGTCGAGCTGGCCCGCGACCGGATCGGCGAGGGGCCGGCCAAGCTGGTCAATGCGGTCCTGCGCAAGGTGAGCGTCCGGGATCTGCCGGCGTGGATCGAGCAGATCGCCCCTGCCGCGACAACCGACCCGCTCGAGCGGCTCGCCCTGCAGCACGCGCATCCGCGGTGGATCGCCCGGACCTTCCTCGACGCGCTCGGGGGAGACGCCGACGAGCTCGCCGCGGCGCTGGCTGCGGACAACGAACGCCCCACTGTCACGCTGGTGGCGCGACCGGGCCGGGCCGAGGTGGCCGAGCTCGTCGCCGCCGGCGCCCGCCCGACCCGGTGGTCGCCCCACGGCGCTGTCCTCGACGAAGGCGACCCCGGCGCGATCCCGGCCATACGCGAGCGTCGGGCCGGTGTCCAGGACGAGGGCAGCCAGCTGGTTGCGCTCGCCCTCGCGGCCGCCCCGCTGGACGGTCCCGACCGTCGCTGGCTCGATCTGTGCGCCGGCCCGGGCGGCAAGGCGGCCCTGCTCGGCGGACTCGCCACCGGGCGGGAGGCCCGGGTACTGGCGGTCGAACGCCAGCCGCACCGCGCCCGGATGGTCGAGCAGGCCCTGCGTGGAGACTCCGGCGGGCACCGGGTCCTCGTCGCCGACGGCACTCAACCGATACCGGGGGAGGATCCGTTCGACCGGATCCTCCTCGACGCGCCGTGCTCCGGCCTCGGAGCCCTGCGGCGCCGTCCGGAGGCGCGCTGGCGACGTCAACCCTCCGACGTCCCACAGCTGCGCGCTCTGCAGGTCGACCTGCTGGCGGCCGCGCTGGCGGCCGTCCGGCCCGGCGGCATGGTCGGGTACGCCACCTGCTCACCACACCTGGCCGAGACGTCGACGGTCGTCTCCGAGGTACTGCGGAGCCGCACCGACGTCGAGCGCATCGACGCGCGCACCGTCCTGCCCGGGCTGCCCGGGCTGGGCGACGGTCCCGACATCCAGCTGTGGCCGCACCGGCACGGCACCGACGCGATGTACCTGGCGCTGCTCCGACGCCGCTGAGGCGGATCCCGATAGCCTCCGCTTCCGTGGGCATGCAGATCGCGCCGAGCATCCTGGCTGCCGACTTCGCCGACCTCGCGGCTGAGATCGCCCGGATCCCGAACGCCGACTGGGTGCACGTCGACGTCATGGACAACCACTTCGTCCCCAACCTGACCATCGGCCTGCCCGTGGTGGAGGCGCTGCTGGCGCGGGCAGAGCGCCCGGTCGACTGCCATCTGATGATCGAGCAGCCCGACCGGTGGGCGCCCGAGTACGCCGAGGCGGGTGCCGACAGCGTCACCTTTCACATCGAGGCGGCCGCCGCGCCGGTCCGGCTGGCACGCGAGCTCCGCCGGCTCGGGGCGCGTGCCGGTGTCGCCCTCAGGCCGGCCACACCGGTGGAGCAGCTCGAGGACATGCTCGCCGAGATCGACATGGTGCTCGTCATGACGGTGGAGCCCGGCTTCGGGGGTCAGGAGTTCCTCGACGTGTGTCTGCCGAAGATCCGCCGCGCCCGCGAGATGGTGTCGCGCGCCGGCCTGGACATCTGGGTCCAGGTCGACGGCGGGATCTCCGCCGAGACGATCGAGCGGTGCGCCGGCGCGGGCGCCGACGTGTTCGTGGCCGGCTCGGCCGTGTACGGGGCCGAGGATGCCGCGGCCGCCGTTGAGGACCTGCGCCGTCTCGCGGAACACGGTGCGCGCGTCCGCGGTTAGACTTCGACGAGAACGACGCGTGCTCCGGGGTCGGTGAAAATCCGAACCGGCGGTGACAGTCCGCGACCCGGCAGCCGTCCTGTTGCAGGGACGACGGCCGGTTGACCCGGTGGAACTCCGGGACCGACGGTGAAAGTCCGGATGGGAGGCAGCACGCTCGGGCCGGCCACGGTGGCCGGGCGCGCGATCCGCGCCCGCTGCCGGCGACCGCCCGCCGCGTGATCCGACGCGAACCCCGGAGCCCGCCCGAGGTGGCGAGGAGGGGCCGGGATGGCGAGTCCCGCAGAGGTCGCGGCTATGCACCGTGCCCTGGATCTTGCGCGAACCCGCGGCGTTCCCCTCGGCCCCAATCCCCGGGTGGGTTGCGTCCTGCTGGACGCTCTGGGCGGGATCGTCGCCGAGGGATACGGTCGCGGCGCCGGTGGCCGCCACGCCGAGGCCGACGCGCTCCGGGCCGCCGGAGAGCGGGCCACGGGTACGACGGCGGTCGTGACGCTCGAGCCCTGCAACCACACCGGCCGGACCGCACCGTGCACCGAGGCGCTGATCACGGCCGGGGTCGCACGCGTGGTGTTCGGACAGCCCGACACGAACCCGGTCGCGCGCGGGGGTGCGGAGACCTTGCGGGCGGCGCGCATCGACGTCGAGGGCGGCGTGCTGGCCGACCTCGCTCGTACGGTCAACCCGACGTGGACGTTCGCCGTTGAGCACGGTCGCCCGTTCGTCACCTGGAAATTCGCTGCGACGCTCGACGGGCGCAGCGCCGCCGCCGATGGCTCCAGCCGGTGGATCACCTCTGCCGAGGCCCGAGCCGATGTCCATCGCCTGCGGGCCGAGTGCGACGCCGTGCTCGTCGGTACCGGAACCGTGCTGGCCGACGACCCGCGCCTCACCGTGCGCGGCGGCGACGACACCCCGGCGCCGCGCACGGTCCAACCGCTGCGCGCGGTCATGGGGTTGCGGCCCATCCCCG
>DATHII010000239.1:0-3931 GCA_035316885.1 Jiangellaceae bacterium
GCGTCGGTCTCCCACAGATACTGGTACCGGCTCCGCGCCGAGTTGTACGTGAGCGCCGTCTTCCCGGGCTTCTGGGTTGGCGTCGTGATCGCGTACTGGAGCGGCTGAAGCGTCTCGCAGCTGATCTGCTGCGAGGACGGCGAGTGGCTGGACCTGAGGATGTCCAACCCCAGATTGCCGCCCAGATTGAACTGAACCGGTGCTACGGAGCCCGCATCGACGGTGTTCAGCGCGCTGCCCGCTGTGGGCCCGACGAATCCGGCGCCCGGAGCGCGGCACCACGGCGGCACGTCGAACGCCTCGGTGTTGTCGTCGCGGTTGGTCGTGCCCTGAACCGCGCTGAAGCCGAGACCACGCCGTGCGAACGTGCTCCAGAGCAGGCAGTTGTTGTCCGGTGTCCCCGAGCTCTGGGCGAGCGCGAGGTCCGCCGCGATGATCGCGTTGCGGCCCACCACGAAGCCGGGGCCGCACCCCTGCAGTTTCAGACCGTCGGTGACGAGCTGGAGGGCGAGGTTGTTGCCCCCAGCGCTCCAGTCGTCGTAGATGTTCGGGTTGAACCCGTGGCGTTCGATCAGGTTCCAGTTCATGTCCCACAGGGTCGCCGCCCAGGTGTGCCCGATGCCGTGCGGGATGGCCAGCGATGCGCCGGTGATCCATGCGTTGGTCTTGATCCGGTCGTAGGTGAACGGCTGGACGTTCATGTCCCGCGTGTACGGACGCGGGCGGATGCCGGCACCGTTGCGGTCGTCCTGGAACAACGCGTACGGGCCCATGCCGCGGCCGACCTCGGGGTTGTCCAGCGCCGGGTCCAGCAACATGGTGATCGCGTAGTAGTCGCTCCAGCCCTCGCCCATCTGTTCATTGCCGGACAGGCAGTTGATGCCCGGCCCGCCGGTGAGCCGGTTCGAGATGCCGTGACCGTACTCGTGGATGATGATCCCGTTCTCGAAGTCGCCGTCGCGGATCCCCGGGTGACTCGCGCTCTTGTGCACACTCGCCGTCGCCCCTGCCGCAGCCTTGATCGCGTTGCCGTCGGCCTGGGTCACGCTCACGGCCGGGATGCCGATCGGCGACGGCGGTCCGGCCTGTGAGCCGCCGAGGATCGGAGCTGCGGTCGTGGCGATGTTGGCCACGATCACCGCGGAGGCACCGAGCGACTCGGCCACACCGGTACGCACCGGATGCGTACATGACCCTGTTCCGCTGGTGAGACCGTCGACCACGGCCACGAAGCCGGCCGGCGGGTCGGCCGGGTAGAGGCTCGCGTCGCATCCGGTCCCGGCGTACACGAGCTGACCGGAAACGGGGGCGTTGCGGGCCGGCGGGCCGAACCGGGCGAAGTTGGCGCCGAACGTGGTCTCGCCGATGGTCACCGTGTTCTGCGAACCGAACTGGTTGCCGGGCCACAGGTACATCTGCATCCGCGGCGTGCCGCCGTAGTTCGCCGGCGTGGAGAAGTTTGCGTTGTTGGTACCGCCACCATCCGCGGCCTCGGCCCTTACGTAGTCGCCACCCGGTACCGGGTCGCCATTGGGAAGCGTGGCGCCGTACTTGTTGGACTGGAAGTTGCCTGACACTTCGTCGAAGCCGTAGCCGTACATCACGTCGTGGATGACGTTGTTCGTGTAGAACAGGTTCGACACCACCGCGTTCCGGTACTCCTGGGCGTGCTCGGTCAGATCGGCGTCGAAGTCGAAGCTCAATCCCGCTCCGCCGTCGACGTCCTGCCCGAAGTCGGGCTGGTTGTTATTGTCCTGGTCGAGGTACGCGTGAGCGTTGTTGCCTCGGGTGACGGTGAAGTCCGGTCCCGAAACGCCGTCGGTGTCGTGCCAGCCGAACGGCGAGGAGTCGCCGTCGGCGGGATTGGTGACCAATGTCCGCGGCCCGTCGTTCGGGCTTTCGGTCGGGACCTCGAGAACCCGGTAGTTGGAGCCGTCCTCCACCGGGTTCGCCGGCTGGTGCGTACCGACCGAACTCGCCGCCGCCGCCGATGCTTGCGCACCCGACCGGGCCAACGTGCTCGCTATCGCGGCCGTGTTGTGCTCGGTCGTCCAGTCGTCGACGTCGAGCAGGTCGCCCGTCTCAGCGTCGATCGTGGCGTTGTAGAGATGCACGTCGGAGGAGTCGTCGATGACGAGCTGCCACGCCAGGCGCAGGCCGTCGTCGGTGGGTTGCCAGCCCAGGCGGGCAGGAATCGGTGCATCCGATATGCCGCCTCCGGACAGCAACGTTTCCTGGTCCGGGCCGCTCGGGCTGCGTAGCGTACGCAGGCCGGCTGGATCGTCGAGACCGAGTTCGTCAGCGGCAGCCTCGACCGCTCCGGCCGCGTCGGATTCTGCGCTGCCGGAGGCCCCCTTGGCCAGTTCGGCGACGAGGGTGTGGCCGACGAAAACGACGCTTCCGTCCTTCGCGACGTTGACGGTTGCGGTGCCGCCGAAGACCTCGAGGTCCTGGTACTCCTGATACAGGTTGACGTGTGTGACCCCGGTGTGCTTGCTGAGGTAGCTCGTGCGCACAGCCAAGTCACTCAGGTCGGCCGCCGTGACGCCGTAGTCCTCCCGGGTGTCCCTCAGGTAGTCGACTGCAATGTCGTCCGGTTCGCCTTCGTTGGGCCCGGTCAGGAACCCCGGACCTTCCTCCCCGTCCTGCGCCGGCGCGGCTCCGCCCGGATAGGGCACAGCCAGTACCAATGCCAACGCAAGCGGAGTGAGCAGCGCAATTCGTCTCTTACGCATGGCACTCCTCCGACCGATCGGCCGTCCTTGTGGGCGGCGCCAAAGCTGGGATCAGCAGAGGTGAGCCGCGCATGCGGTCCCTCCACTGCCCCAGAAAATGCGGTAACGAGAAAGTAACGCTCGAATTTACATTCGGATAGTCTTCATGAAAACTTCCTACTGATGTAGAAACCATGGCGGGGATGCTGCTTCAAATGTCCGACATTCTGCGGTGTGCCGGGCGGTCGCTCGGATTGAGGCCGTTGCGTGGCCTTGTCATCGCCTGCGTGCTCTCGGCGGCGATCGCGAGTTGCGGAGGCGAAGGGCCGTCGAGCGGGCCAACGGCTGAGGCCTCCGCAGCAGAGGAGACTGCTGAGCCCCCCCGCACGAATCAGACGGTCGAGCCAACCCCTGTGGAATCGAGCACACCGAGGCAGGACACCGACATGCCAACATCTCCGGAACCGGCGCCACCGGTCGTGACCGAGGCCGACGACGGCCGGCTGATCAGTCTGACAATCGGCGCCGAGGTGCCCCTTCGGTTGGACAGCTCCTGGGCGTGGGATCAGCCCGCGGTCGACGGCGATGCCATCGCCCTCACCCAGGTTGACTACTTCGCGGACCCCGGTTTCATGGAGTGGATCGTGACGGCCCTGCGACCGGGCGACGCCGCTGTCACCGCAACCGGCGCGCCGAACTGTGGCGACGAGTCCCGGTGTCCTCCGATGGAGGTCCGCATCGATTTCCTCGTCGTTGGCTGAGCTGCTCGGGTTGTGTCCTGGGTAGCCCATACCGTCGGATCGCTGCGGTGGGCGGGGCCAGGGCGGGGGGCAGTGCCCAGCCCACCGCAGCCAACAGGGCCGCTGGGACCGTCATGTGGTCAGAGGGTCCAGCTGAAGCACTGTGAGCGCGAGGCCGGTTGCGGCTCTCGTAGAACCGGTGTGCTCGTGTGCGGTCGTTGCCGGAGTCCAGTTCAAGGTGGGTGGCGCCGTGTTCGCGTGCCCAATCTTGCGCCGCTGTCAGGAGCCGACGCCCGATGCTTTGAGAGCGCCGGTCGGGATGCACGGCGAGGTCCTCGATCCAGCTGCGCTGTCCGAATCTCACGGACAGGATGTCGAGGTACACGGTGCAGAACCCCACAGGGTGGCCGTCGACGTCTGCGATGAGCACGTCCGAGCGGTCCGAGGCGGAGACCTTGTGGAGTGCGCGTACGGCGT
>DATHII010000240.1:0-2358 GCA_035316885.1 Jiangellaceae bacterium
TAGTCGGCGACGAGGTCGTCCATCAGAAGATGAAGCCGAACCAGGGCGACGGGTCCCAGGCGAACATCGAGTCTGCCCGCGCGAGCGCGTTGTCGGTCAGCTCCCGCACCTGGCCGATTCGGGCGAGGCGGCGGAACGACGACCCGCCCAGGTAGACGGCCCCAAGCACCGCCACCCCGCAGGCGAGATCCGGCTCGGCGTCGGTGGAAGCACACTTGCCCTCGCCGCCCTCGACGACCAGCTCGTACCGCCCCGACGTCCTCGGGCGGAACGCATCGCGTACGTCGACCACCAGTCGCCCGTCGGACGAGTAGGAACGACCGGTCAGCGAGTCTGGAATGTCGATGAGGCGCACCCAGAGTCCGTCCGAGACGGTGAACTTGAGTCGTCGCGGCTCTCGAACGAGCGAGAGGATCTCCTCATCCGCGGGACGACCCCAGGCCTTTACCGTCGCCACGAGATCGATGTCGAGCAAGTGCCGCCACAGCGCGGCTGTCGCCTCGGGCGATGCAGTGATCAGGGACTCAACTGTCAGCTCGTTCGAGGCGACGCCGTGTGGCCACTCGTGCTTAACTTTGTAGGTCGCATAGCCGTCCGGAACCCCGTCGGGGTCCTCGTGGACGGCGAAGAACAGCGGGTCGTCCTCGTCCTTCTTCCGCTGGCGCGAGAGCACGGTCCACCAGCGGTCGTCGATCGCGATCATGCCGGGCCGCGCGGCGGCGGCCACCTCGTAGACCGGGCGCATCAGCGGCAGTGCCTGCTCGCGTGTCAGTGCCCGGACCCGGCCGACGATCTCCACGCCGTCGATGAACTCCGAGCGCTCGGTCGGCACCTCGAGTTCGGCGCAGAGTGACGCGATCCCGTAGCCGAACCGGCCGTAGATCGACGACTCGGACGCCCACAAGTAGGCCAGCGGCTCGCCGCGCTCGGCCACCTGGTCGAGCAGCGTGTCCATGAGGCGGGTGTTGATTCCCCGACGGCGGTGCGACGGGAGCACGCTCACCGCCGTCACGCCGGGGGCCTGGAGCGATCTCGGACCCGGCACGGTCAGGCGGGTGGTACAGGCACCCGCTGTTCCGACGATCCGCCCGTCGTCGGTCGCGACGAACCACCGGTCCGGCTCGGCGATCAGCTGGTCGTCTTTCAGGTGCTCGTCGATGCCACTCTCGTGGAACGCGAGCGCGAGCGCCTCCTCGAACGCCGGGAGCTCGTCGGCAGTGATCGATCGGATCGGATAGTCGTCCATCGCTCGCCGAGCCTATCGAACCGCGCCGCCTCGGCCCTCGGGAGCAGTGTGGCCACGCCGACCGCGTGGAGTTCATGGGCGGATCTCGTTAGCACGACAGGAGAGATGCGCCGATTTCCGCCGCGCCGCGCGGTCAGGCCACGCATGATCAAATGCTACGCGCGGCCGCGGCGGGCGCCCTCTGGGCCGAGGTCGACTGGGCGATCGTCGACCAGGCCCCGTATGTGTGGCTCCCGAATCCGATCGACGCTGAGTTCGTCTCCGAGCGAGTGGGCAACTTACCAGTACAGCCAGCAGCGGGGCAGCGGCCTGCTCGATCAGCTGTGGGTTCGGTAGCGGGTCGCTTCGGTCGACCCCATGCACTTCCAGCACGTGACCAACTACTGGAGTCCCCTGAGGAGGCGTGACATCCGTGGCTGAGCCGGCCATTGAATCCATCCCGACGTACGCTCTGTGCTCCTTTGCAAGCAGAGGGTCGGCGGTTCGAGTCCTGATTCTGTCCCGGGCGCCTCACGCGGAGACCTGAAGGGTTCAGAAACCTCGATTCGCCGTCCAGATGGCGGATTAGCATGCGCTCCTACTAGAAGGAGTCACACGCTGTTGTCGCTAAACGCGGACCACCGTGGCCTGGGAAGCCGCCGGCTCGTCGCGGCCAGGAATAGCGTGTCCGACCGCCGCAGGCATGGCCGGCTTCACCTGTCCTGCTGGGTCCGCTTGCTGGTGGCGCGGTCACCCAGACACTTGGGTTCGCATGGCTCGTCCTTGTACCGGCTGCAGCCGGGGGAGTCGTCCTCGCCGTGATCGCGCACGCGCGTCGCACTCCGGCCTGACCTGGGAACTCCCGGCCTTAGCGCGTGGGTACTGCGTCAGATCGCCCGCATCAGCGCTCGTGAGAGAGTTCTGAGAACACCCGAGAAGGGCGGCGGCGGCCTTGCCATTTCTGGATGCAGAACTGAAGGCCCGTCCCGTGACGAAGTCGTGTCTCAGACGGGAGGTAGACGGGAGGAGCGGTGGCGAGCTCGGCGTCGACATCGTCTCACAGGCCTTCTACCTGCGGGTTTGCCGGTGGGCCCCCGGGGATTCGAACCCCGAACCTGCGGATTAAGAGTCTG
>DATHII010000241.1:0-16829 GCA_035316885.1 Jiangellaceae bacterium
GTCCGGAGCCTCATGGCAACACCTCGTCTTGATGGGCCTGCACACCCTATCGCCGAGGCCTAGGTGTCGACACCCCTTTGAGACGGTAGGCGTCCTCAGTCAGGTCCCGATGACGTGCGTTACGGCCTTGCGCCGTGTGGCGAGTTTTGACCGAAACCGGCAACCGCCCAGCTTCCGCTGCCTCGCGTCCGGACGTCGAGAGCTCGCGCGTGACGGTCAGCGGCGAGCACGATTACGCCGGCGAGCGCTTCTGGTCAGCGAGCGCCAGCAGCAGTGTGGTCGGCCAGAGACGAGCACCGGATGGACCCCGCGAAGGCACGGCACCCGCCTCGCGGGTGGCTGGCTAGGCGACCCAGGAGTCGCCGAGTGCGTGTCGGCCGAAGAGCCAGGGATTGTCGCTACCGCGCTCGCCCCTGCCAAAGTCATGGGAATTGCGCTACCGACCCAGGGGTCGTCATGCGGGTCATTCGAGCGCGAGGGGCGGTCCGCCGACCGCCCCTCGTCTCGGTTTCGGCTATCCGCCTGTGTAGCGGAAGATGAAGATGCCGTGGTCGCGGTCAGAGCCCGCGAACAGGCGCTGGCCCTCCAGGTTGCCGGCGGCGCTGTTCGCCGGCACAAAGGTCTCGACGCCCCAGAAGTTGTTCCCGTCGGCATCGATGTAGTGACCGAGCTCCTCGATCCCGGATGCCCCGAAGCCGAACACCCGCATACCGCCCGCGTAGTACGAGCTGTAGGCGATGTTCTGGCCGGGGTCGGTGGCGATCTCGTGGATCGAGAGGTCGCCGAACCCGAACGCGAACGCCGGGTCGAGCGCCTCCGGGATCGCGTACGAGTCGACCCGCTCGACCTTGCCCTCGCTTCGGCGGAACAGGCTCAGATAACCCCACCCGTCGAAGATCGACGTCGCGCGTACGCGCTCGACGCTGATCGCCCCGATTGCCGGGGCGTCGTCAGGCGGGTACGGAAGCCCGAACTGCGGCGTGGTCCCGAACAGCTCGTGGTAGGCGGCGTGCGTGGTGCAGGTCGTCACCATCGGCTTGTCCGGCTCGAACGCACCCGAGCCGCAGAACGGCACGCCAGTCGAGTCGTCGCTGCCGAAGTGACGGTCGACGAGGACGATCGCGTCCCAGCCGGCGTCAAATGCCTTCGCGGCCTTCTCGCCGGGGAAGCACGCGTCGTCGGTCAGGTCGCCGTTACCGTTGTAGTCCGCGCTCGGGTCACCCGAGGGGCCCCGCTGCATCAGCAGGATCTTCTCGTCCCCTGGCTGCAGCCCAAGCTCCTCGGCCGAGTAGTCGCTCGCCAGCGGCAGGGTTGTCGGGTCGGCCGGGCAGCCGTAGCCGCCGAACACGACCTTGCCGCTCAGCGTCTGGTCGGGCAGCGAGGCGGGCGATAAGCCGCCGCCGACCTCGGCCCCCGGCCGCTCGTTGGCGCCGACGAAGAACTTGTCCGACCGGTAGGGGTTGAAGTCCTCGTCCGCCCCCAGGAAGTACGTGCTGTCGTGCGAGAACTCGGACTCGTGTGCGTTGCCCTCGGGCGGCGAGATCCCCGGCACGAGCGGATCCTCGTCCGCAAAGTCGGTATCCCCGATGTACGTGGCCTTTGCCGGGTTCTCGACGTCGAGCATCACGTACCCGGCGTCCCAGTAGGAGTTGATAAGCACGTCACGGCCGTCGATCACCTTGGTAACCATGTCGTGTTGGAAGATCTCCGACAGCCGCGGATGCTCCGCCGTCTGCGAGATCTGCGGGAACTTCTCGAGAAGGTCGTACTCGGCGACCGGCTTCGGCGCGCGCGGGTTGGTGATGTCGAAGATGTCGACGTCGTGGAACTCCTCGTTGTCGGTGGCGACGAGGTAGACCTTGCCGTCGTCCTTCCACATGAACACGCTGTGGTACGTGTTCGACGGCTGCGTGCCGTTCATCCGCCCCTCGCCGCCGTGATCGCCGGCGCCCTGGACGAGTGTCATCGGATTGCGCGGATCCGTGACGTCGTAGAGGTCGAACCCGCCGCCGGCATCGGTGTCGATGCACTTCTCGTTGTTGACCGCAAGCAGGTCGCCGGTGAATGTCTTGGTGTTCACGCTGATGACGTGCGCGCCCTCACCGTGGAAGTTGCCCGGGACGGCCGGGATGAAGTCGACCTCCGTCGGTTGCCTCGGGTTGCGGATGTCCACCACGTACACGCCACCCTTGGTGCACGTCTCCTCGTTCCAGGAGTTCAGGTACGCGAAATCCTTGTACACCGCCAGATCGGCGATCTGGCCGGGCACGATCGGACCGAACTCGTCCGTGGGCTCGAGCTCGCCGATCAGCTCAACGTTGGCGCTCGAGCCTGGCAGGTGGCCTTCGGGTTGCCCATGCTGCATAGCGCCGGAGAACACATCTCCGGTGTCGGTCACGAACGGAGCCCGATCCACCGGGCTCGGCTTCGCGGGAACAGCACCCGCGACGCTTCCGAGCCCGAGCAGCGTCGTCGCGGCGACCGCGCCGACGGCGGCGCGCGGAAATAACGTCCTTGCAGGCATTGACCCTCCTATGAGGCTGCCGTGCGGCCCGCGTCTTCAACATCCCCCGCGGACCCAGGATTTTGGCGCGATAGTACCCCCACCTCGGGTGACGCACTCGCTTTCGGGCAAAGTGTTTGAGCCATCGGGGGGTCGACGGAACGCGCCAAGCCAGGATGACCTTCTGGCGGAAGGGAGTTCTCGAGCCATAGCTAGGTCGAAGCTCCAGCGCGCAGTTGGGGCGCTCGATCTAGGCTCCGACCTTCTAAAGGACGACGCCTGGTCGAGCACTTTCCGATCTCGGCGAGAGAGTCGAGCGGCGACATGACGGCCAAAGTCGATCTCGCCTGCGCCTTCGCCACCGCTCCGCCGCACGATCGGCGCCTGCTCCGACCGCATCGCCGTTCGACGCGGGCCTGATCGATCGCGCGGACCTCGTCGTCAGCCCTTACGACCTGGTCCGCGGCGTGATCGACGACACCGCGCGGACCGCCCCGGCGCCGGGAACGGCCTTCCCGGCGCCAGATGCACCGTTGGCCAGGTTTGGGCTCTTTGACGCGGTGGCCGGGCTGCTCTGGCGGGTGGCTGCCCAGCGCCAGCTGGTGGTTGTTCTGGGCGACCTCCACAGGGCGGACGCCGGAACCCTACAGCTGCTTGGGTATCTGGCCGGGGATCTGCCGCGGTTCGGCGTGCTTGTCCTCAGGGCGTTCCGGGACGACGAGGCCGGCGCTGCCGGGCGGCCGGTGTCGTCACTGCTGGGCCCGCTCGCCGAGCGCGCCGTGGTGTTGCCGCTTGGCAGCCTCGACGTGAAACAGACCAAGCAGCTGCTCATGAGCCTGGAGGCGCCCAGCGTCGATGACGACACCGCCGCCGCGGTCCACCGGCTCACCGGTGGAAACCCGTTCTTCATTCAGCAAGTGGTTCGCCTCGGATCGTTGGCCGAAAGCCGTGGCGACAGCGTGTCGGCGGTTGTCGAGCGGCGCCTTGCGTTCCTCAGCCCCACGGCGCGCGGTGTGTTGGACATCGCCGCCGTAGCCGGGAACGACGTGTCGGCCTCGATGCTGGCCGCCGTGATTGGCGTGCCCCTCGAGCAGGTCCTCGAGTCGCTCGACCTGGCTGGCCGGGCGGGCGTGATCGAGGCGGTGCGTGGCGACGCGCACAGGTTCGCCCACGATATCTTCCGCGACACCATCTACGGCCTGCTCGGGTCGTGAGAGCGGGGTCGCCTGCACGCGCATCGCCGATGTGCTGGAGGCTGCGATACCGACCGGGCGGGTCGGGTATGCGGCCGAACTGGCGAGACACCATGTGGCGGCCGCCGACCATCGGCGAGCCCGCCGATGCGCTGTCGTACGTTCGTCGTGCGGCTGCCGAGGCGGTTGAGCAGATGGCGTACGACGAGGCCATGAGCTCGACGTCACCGACCCGGCCGATGCCGAGGTGGCCGTGCAGGCGGCGGTCGACCGGTTCGGCCGCCTCGACGTGCTGGTCAACAACGCCGGTAACTTCTACGCCGGCTCTTAGAGGAGATCAGCCCCGGGGACTTCCGGACCCAGATCGAGACCACCCTGTTCAGCCCGATCAACGTCACCCGCGCGGTTCTGCCGGTGATGCGCGCCCAGCGCTCGGGCCTGGTGGTCACGATCTCCTCGACCGCCGGCCTCACCGGCGGAGAAGTTCCTGACCGCGTGCGCCGCCTCCAAGTTCGAGGTGGAGGGCTGGATGGAGTCGTTGACCTCCGAGGTCGCACCGTTCGGCATCCGCACGATGCTCGTCGAGCCCGGCTTCTTCCGCACCGAGCTGCTCACCGCGGAATCGACGCGCTACGCCAATCCACGATCGAGGACAACGCCGTGCGCACCAAGCAGACCGTCGCGACCTGGAACAGCATGAACGGCCAGCAGACCAGCGACCCCGCCAAGCTCGCCCACGCGCTGGTCCAGCTCGCAGGCCAGGACGAGCCGCCGCTGCGCTTCGCGGCCGGCGCGGACGCCGTGGCCACCTTCGAGCAGAAGGCAAGGGCCTCCTCGCCCAGGCCGACAACTACCGCGAGCTGTCCAGCAACCTCGCCCACGACGAGCCTGACTCACCACCCCGCCACCCGCATCAGGGAGGCCGGCTCCGCGGAACAAGAATCCCGCGTGAGCGCTCGTCGGGCGGGCAGCCCATTCGATAGCCCAATCGAGATGAGCCCGCACGGCCGAATGCTTGACCGCGCTTGTGTCACGCGTTACGTTCACACTCCCGACATCGATAAGGGGGGAACACATGCGCAGGTTCATCCTCGTCGTCTTGCTCATGGTAGGCGGGCTGGTGACAGTCGGGGCGCTGCAGGCCAACTCCAGCCACGTCCCGCCTCACCAGCACTTCCTCGTCACTCCGGACGGAACGAGGATCCCCGTGGGGCCTGATGCCTGCCAGTTCGGACCCAGCACGGCGTTCGACCAGTTCCACTTCAATATTCACTTCGGGACGCCGAACTTGAATGCGTTCCCGCAGGCGAACAACCCTGTTGGGTTCATCGCGCCGGTGCCCTGCCCCTAAGAACACTGCGCGCACCAGGGCTGGATGGTCTGGACGAGCCGGACAATTCAAGGCAGGTCGGCGCGTGAACTGACCGCGCTCCTGTCTGAACGCTATCCGTGGCGACGTGTCCGACTGCTTTCTCGACGGCTGCGGCTCCTCATGCTCCAGTTAACCCACGCCGCCCTACCGCACCTGCTGCAGGCCGCCGAAGACAGTCCTCGCCAAGTCGCCGACATCGTCAACATCAGCTCGATCGCCGGACGCGTCGCCTGGAACGGCTACGGCGTTTACAACTTAACCAAGTTCGGTGTGAACGGATTCACCGAGGGCCCTGCGTCCGGAAGTCACCCAGCAGCACGTGCGCGTCGGTGTCCTCGAGCCGGGTGGTGTGGCGACCGAGCTGGGCTCGCACAACAAGCCTGAGGTTCGCAATGAGATGGTCGACCCCTTCTACGAGCAAACCGAGGTGTTCGCGCCCGAAGACATCGCCGACGGCGTCGCCTACATCGTCACCCGGCCCCGCCACACCGCCATCGGTGAGCTGTCGATCATGCCCACCGACCAGGTCTGACCAGAGCCCGTTGCAATGGAACGACGCAGATCGGCGTGTCTATCAGACAACATCCGACGGGTTCTCCGACCTTCCTTGGAGGATCCGATCATGGCCGAACTCGACCGTGGGACCGACCGTGCCGGCTGGCGCTCGAAGCGGTTGTTGTCCCCCTCGCAGAAGTACGAGATCTGGTTGCAGCTGGTCCGTCAGTAGCTGACGATCGCCGAGGCCGCCGCCCAGCAGCACGTCGACCGGTCGACGATCATGCGGATCCGCACGGTGGCGAAGGAGGGCGCGGGCGGCCTCCAAGCCGGGGGTGGCGGCCACCGAACGCAACTACGAACTGGAGCTGGCCAGGGCCGAGGTGGCGCGGCTGTCCGAGGCGTTGAAGGAGATGGCGGTCAGGCTCACGCTGGTGGAGGGAAAGGCGGCTGGGGCTCTCGGGCAGCAGGCCATGCATCGGGGATCCGCCCGGTGCCCGGTCGACCAGCTGCCCGCGGGCCCGGCGGGCGATGCAGCGGCGCGCCCGTTACGTGTAGCTCGTCGGCGCGCAGGTCGTAGACGGCCCCTCCCACTTGCAGACTGCGGGCCCCACCGCATCTCGGCGCTTTCGTCGCCACATGCAAGCCGAGCTGGAAGAGACACTTCTGCTACAGGAGGAGTGGAGCGCACAGAACACCGATCCGATGCGGCGGAAAGGCGTTCTCGTCCGTCAAGAGATCCCCCGATGGCTGCGCAGCCAACTTCCGCTGATCAAGTCTGATCACGACGTGGCGGATGATCGATGCGGTGGCCGCGCGAGCGGTCCTGACCGCAGGGACGGCGATGGGCCTGGGAGCGAGGGTCCACGCCAACCAACTCGGACCCGGCCCGGTGTCCTACTCGCCTGTGAGTTCGGTTCGGCCAGCGTCGACCACTGCACCTACCTGTCGGCCGCCGACATCGACGCTCTGTCGTCCTCCGGCACCGTGGCGACACTGCTTCCCGGCGTGGCGTTCTCGACCCGTTCGCCGTATCCCGACGCGCGCCGCTTGATCGAGGCCGGCGTGACAGTCGCCCTGGCGAGCGACTGCAACCCGGGCTCGTGCTTCACCACGTCGATGCCGTTCTGCATCGCGCTGGCGGTATTCGAGATGGGGATGACGCCGGCGGAGGCGTTGTGGTCGGCGACCGTGGCGGTGCGGCGGCGTTGCGCCGGATCCACGTGAGACCACTCGTCCCGGGCGTCCGGGCCGACCTTGCCGTCCTGCACGCCCCATGCTACGTCCTCGCCTGCCGCCCCGGCGTCCCGCTCGTCACCTCCGTATGGCGGGGCGGCCGACCGTTAGATGCGATCACTCTCCCTACGGAATCGAGAAGTGGCTCGTCTGCGGGTTGAGGTAGTCGAGCTTCACGAAAGGTCCGCGGACCTCGGGCGCGCTCACGTTCCAGACGAACAGCCCACGCCGGGTGTCGCTCTCGTAGATGAGGCCGTTGTACCAGTACGAGGACCAGTCGCCGCCACGGAAGTTCGTCCGCCCGCCTGGGCTGGTGGGCGACGGCGGATCCAGGGGGTCGGGGTCCATCCAGGCGACCTCGTAGGCGTTCGCCGGGTCGGTGAAGTCCACTAGCGCTGTCCCCGACTGGTACGAGCCATGAACCAGCAGGTTCCTTGTCGGATGCGGGACGATGTTGTAGTTGTGCATCGTGCAGTTCTCGTACTGCGACTGCGGCCGCGGCAGGACATGTCGACCTATCAACTCCCCCGTTGCCGCGTCATGGAAGAAGAGCGTCTTCATCTCGTCCGTCTGCACGGCCCCGCCTCCTAGCGGCGTTCCGGTCACCTGGCAACGCGGCGCCGTGCCGCCTCCGGGCTCCCAGCCGAGAATCAGGATCGATCCGTCCCAGCTGAATGCGGCGGAGTGGAAGTTCGTGACCGTGGGGGAGGTGGTCGCGTAGAGGAAGACCGGGTTCTCGATGTCGGAGATGTCGAACACCGACACTCCCGGGTTGCCTGCACAGGCGGCCCGGTTCACGGATCCGAGGATCACGCCGATGTCGTGGCAGGCGTGAATGTGCTCGCCATCGGGCATCTCGCCGAGGGAGAAGGAGCCGAGGACACTCGCCGAGCTTGGGTCGGAGAGCGGAACCTCCACGATGTCCGAGCGCCTGAACTCTTCGCCCGGGCACTGGTTGCCGTACTTGCCCGGATTCACCTGCAGACCCACTCCGCTCACGCTGTTGTAGATCAGAACGCGATCACCCGCTGGATCCGGAACCACCGTGTGAGTGTGAGATCCGCAGTCCAACGGGACCGACGCTACGAGCTCGATGTTGTCCAGGTCGGCGATGTCGAAGACCTGAATGCCTTCTAAGCCCGTACACGGCGCCGGCACTGGTGCACACTCAGCGCCGACCGGGTTCCCCGCCTGGGCCACGTCTGTGCACTGGTCCGTTAGCTGAGGTCCGTCGACGGAGCGGAATACCAGGTTCCCGTAGACTCCGACGTCGCCCTGCGCGCTGACACAGCTGAAGAACGTCAGCTCCCTCGGGTTTCCGGGTGCTCGAGCGTCGATGACCCGGAAGCCGTCATAGCGCCCCTGGATCACGGTGTCGCCCCAGAACGCCAGGTCGGTGTTCCGGGTGTCCCACGGAACGACGCCTGGGCCGACGGGCGGTGGGCCGGTGACGGCGCCGGCACGGAGGCTGGAGCCGATCAGGTGCATGTTCTGGCTGTGCGGCCGGTTGGGAGTGTCGTCTGGCGGCACGGCCCCAGCGCCAATTGGAATGGCGAGGGCAATCACCACCGCGACAATGAGGGTTAGATACGTTCGTTTCCCGGGATTCACGGGCGGGCCTCCTTCCCTCGGCAGAGGCGCCCGCCCGCACCGGGGCGGTACCCCCCCACGGTTCGGAATTGAGATTAATAGCAACCAAACACCCACAAGGCATCGCCGTCAAGCCACGTCAACTTTCACGCGGTGGTGGCGGTGAAACCTCGACGACTGGAGACCTGCACGCTCACGGGGTTCTCGCTGATACAGCCGTCGCCGGCCCGGCCAGCGGTTCCCGTCGATGCAGGCTAGAGCCCGCCGGATCACTCAGGGGCACCTCGATGGCGTCGATCGTTGGACACGTCTGGCGCAGCCGTGGTGGTGTGCGACCCGTACGGCAGCTCCACGGCGGCGACCAGTACAACGGCCACATCTACGGCACCGACATCCTGGGAGGGGTCGAAATCTTCCTCCTCAGCGACAACGCGCGTGCGGGCGCGGTCAAGCTCGACCACCTCAACCCGCAGACGCAGATCTCGCTGCTGCCCTGACCCGAACCGGCGCCCCTTCCTCACGTCATGGTGAGGAAGGGGCGCCTGACACTGCCCTGCATTGGCGGGTGGGCTCCGTGTGCACCCACCCACCGGCGAGCTTCCGGATTCGCTACCCGATGGTGAATTCCTGGGTCTGCGGGTTCGTGAAGCCGTTGCTGCCGGCGCAGGACACCTTCATGGCATCGCCGAGGATCGCGCCGGTGTCGTGGCAGGAGCGATCCGGTATCTCGGGTAGTGGTGCGCTGCTAACCCGGCCCGTGGCGGGCAGGCCCGCCGTGATCGTAGCGCCATCGGCCTGCGACACCATCACCGCCGGGATCGTGATGGTCGGGTCGGTGCCGCCCTTGGTGCCCGGTACCCCTGACACGTTGTTGGCGACGATCACAGCGGTTGCCCCTGCTGCCTTGCGCCTCTTCTGCACGAAGCCGCAAGTACCGCGATCGACTAGCGCGATGGCGCCGGCCGGGAATCCGACGAGCGGGCCGCATCCTTCGGTCGGAAGGGCGCTGCCGTCATTCACCAGGACGACGTTGCCGGCAATGCCCGCCCCGTCCGGGGCCGGGCCGAATGCGGCGCCGCTGCCCCGTAGGTCCCCGAGGCGGCCGACGACGCGTCGATGGTCACCAGGTTCGGTAGTGCCGGGCGAGGGTCACCCGAGGGCTCGAAGCGCACGTATGCGGCCGCCGACGGGTCGTCGCATCGGCTACCTCTCCTTTGTGTGGCGGTGACCTGGGTGGGTCGCGTGACCGCACTCCTCGTCGGGGGCCTCGGCAGCCTCGACGGTTCAGACGGCGGCGCGGTTGGGAGGGATCGGAGCAGGCCTGCCAGGTTCGCAGGCTTATACAGGCACCGTGTCCCGTCGCAGGGGCCGAAACGATCACAAGCTGCTGACCGAGCCGGAGTCCGACAAGGCCCGACCGGAATGACGACTCGACATTGACGTCTTGGTGCTTATGTGGTACATGCGTGGAATCCGTGTGCATTTCCGGGACAGTCCGACGGCGCAAGGAGGCGCGAAGATGCGTCGAAGCCCCCTGATCTTCTCCTTGGTCCTGCTCGTGTCCCTTCCCTGGGCCGATGCCGCCGGCGACGTGACCGTGGGACCGGGCGGCGGGACGCCGGGCACGTCGTCGAACGTCGAACTAGTGGGCCACGAGCCGCTGTTCAACCGTGGCATGAATGCGGCACTCGCAGTCTTCGGCGACCATGTGTACGTCGGCAACCGAACAGACGGGTCCAGCCGATGCGGTTTGGGCGATCCCCGACGGGAGGAACTCGGACTGGACGCCTGCCCGCACCCGAACCCGGGCATCCTGGTTGTGGACGCTTCCGAACCGACCGCACCCCATGTCGTCAACGAGATCGGCCCGCCGTACGCAGGCAACGTCAGCGAGACCACGCGCGAACTGCGGGTCTGGTCCGGCAAGAACCTGCTCGTCGTCGAGAGCTTCGCGTGTTCCTCGGTGATTCATTCCTGCGTTGCGGGCAGCGTGATCCCCACCTTCCGGTTCTTCGACCTCTCCGATCCGGCGAACCCGGTGTTCGTCTCACAATGGGTGCCCCGCCAGGCCAACAATGCGATCCGGACACCACACGAGTTCTACCTGTGGGAGGACCCCGAGGATCCGGACCGGGCGCTGCTGTGGATCTCGACGCCGACGTCGTCCGCCAACGTGAACAACGCCAACCTGCTGATTGCGGACATCAGCGGTGTCCCCTCGGGTGGGTCGCCGGAACTGGTGGCCCAGGGCACGTGGAGCAACCTGTACCCCGCCCCTCGGACGAACATCTCACTGCACTCGATGGCCCCGACGCCGGACGGAACCGAGACGCACCTCGCATACCTGTCCGGCTTCTTCCTGATCCTGGACACCTCCGACGTGGCGGAGGGGAATTACGCGCCCGGCGAGGTCCTCGACCTCAATGACAACCTGCTGACTCCAGTCGAGAACCGCCCCACGTGGGACAACCCGAACCCGGGACACTCGGCGGTGCCGTTCCCGGGCCGGCCGTTCTCGTTCCACACCGACGAGATCTACGGCACGTTCACGAGCCCCGAGTTCGGCTGCCCGTGGGGGTGGGCCCGTGCGATCCAGGTGGGCAACCCGGCGCGGCCCCGCGTCATCGGCGAGTACAAGATCCCGGAGGACTCCTGCCCACCGCCCACCCAGGCCGACCAGGAGCGGGGGAGCTACTCGTCGCACAACCCGACCTTGACCAGAAACCTGGCTGTGGTCTCCTGGCACTCCGGCGGCCTGCAGGTGATCGACATCGAGGATCCCGGTCAGATGCAGCAGGCTGGGTGGTTCTCCCCGCTCCCGCTGGCGTCGATCGCCAACGAGGACCCCGCGCTCTCGATGGGGACCAACAAGGTCGTGATGTGGAGCTACCCGATCGTCGAGGACGGGTTGATCTACGTGGTCGACGTGCGGAATGGCTTGTACATCCTTCGCTACACCGGACCCAGGGCCAGGGAGATCGCCCGGGTCTCGTTCCTCGAAGGGAACTCCAACCTCGGCGACGCGGTCCGCATCGACAAGTCAGCCGGCAAGAATTGACGCCGATCCTGCGGCCGCAGGACACCGAGGACCCGGGGTCGCTCGGCGCGCTGTTTGGGTTGGGCTGGACACCATGCTTCGGGCCGACTTCTGGCCACCGTCCAGGTACTGGCCTTCGACGAGGCGCGGCGCGGTGCCCCCGCGTGCCCTTGTAGGCGGGGCACGAGCGGTGCACGAGCACACCCGCAGCGCGTCCTCCGGTCCATTGTCATCGCCCCGCTCGCGCAGAAGACGATCGTTGAGCTCGCCGCCACGGCCTTGTCCGTGCCCGACGTTGCGTGCTGGTAGATCAGCGCCGCCTCAACGCTGTCATGACCCATGCGCCATGAGGTCCTTGGTGCTCGCTCCAGCTCCGGCGGCGACTAGGACGTGTCTCCTCAGAACTCCTATCAGAATGATCTTGGACCGCCGGTGCACTACGCCGCAGTAGGCGGTCCGAACCAAGTGGTTAGCGCGTCAGCGAGCCCCAGCTGGGTTAGGTCTCCCACCCAGGCCACATATCCGTCGGGCCGAATCAACACAGCGGTGGGAGCAGTGACCGCCCCGAGTGCCGGAAGCTCCCACGTACCGACGTATTTGGCGTCGATCAGCTGAACGCGATCTGCCCATGGAGTGACGTAGAAGCCGCCGGGCTCACCGAGGTTGAGCAGCACCGGCCGGGCATCGTGCAGCAGGGTGAAGACCCGCAGCGGGCCGTTGGCGGTGACCAGGTCGAGATCGGGCATGCGGCGTCCAAGCAATGGGTGTCCCTCACCAAGGTCGTAATGAATGTCCAGACCGGACATCATCGCGGCGACCCGCTTGCGAGGCTCGTCCATGCCCAGCAGCTCGGACATGGTCTCGCGCAAGGCGTTGGTGCGGTCATCTGTGCGGAGCAGCGCGACTTGCGCCATCGTGTTGCGCAACACGATGGCAGCGACCGGGTGCCGCTCGGTTTGGTACGTATCGAGGAAGCTTTCTGGCGACGTCTTCTTGACGACCTGGGCCAGCTTCCACCCCAGATTCACCGCATCCTGCACACCGATGTTGAGGCCCTGTCCGCCCGCCGGGTAATGCACGTGTGCGGCGTCGCCGGCCAGCAGCACCCGTCCCTTGCGGTAGGAAGCTGCCTGCCGAGCCATATCGGTGAATCTCGAAATCCAAGTGGGACTGTGGATCCCGAAATCGGTCCCGTAGACGGCGATGAGCTCCTCGCTGAGATCGCGCAGGGTGGGCTCACTGGTGTGTCCGACGTGCTGTTCGGTCACCAGGACCCGCACCGGCCCCCCATCCTCCAACCTGCTCAAGGAATGGATACCGAGGGCGTCGCGGCGTAGGCCCCATTCCGGCTCCTCGGCCATCTCGACCTCGGCGATCAGGTTGCTCGTTGTCGGATCCCACCCGGGGAACTCGATGCCGGCGGCTTTCCGGATCAGACTGCCTCCTCCGTCGCACCCGACTAGATGGTCCGCCCGTAGCGACTGGCCGTCGGACAGCTCGACGTCGACGCCGGTGTCGTCCTGCGCGAAACCGGTCACCTCACGTCCGCGATAGATCGGCACCGCCAGCTCGCCGACCCAGCCAGCCAGGATGCGCTCGATGTCGTTCTGCCACAGCGCGAGCCCGTAGTTGTGCCGGGTAGGAAAGTCGCTGATGTCCAAACGGATCCAGGCGAACCCCGCGACCTGGGCCACCTCTCCCTGCGAGAGGAACCGATCAGCGATTCCGCGCTGATCGAGGACCTCGATGGTGCGTGAGTGCAGACCGCCTGCGCGCGAGCCGGTGAGGTCCTGGCTGGGGCGCCGCTCGACGATGGCAACGTCGACCCCCGCCAACGCCAACTCGCCCGCCAACATCAGCCCTGTCGGACCTGCTCCGGCGATCACCACCGCATGCTCGGTCATCGCCACACTCCGGTCGGCATCACGCCCGTCGCGACCGGCGCATCACGTTCCTCGGCCGCCGCGGCGACGGTGTCGAACTGCGCGGCGACCAACTCGGCCGCGCGCGGGGGCAGCGGCTGGCCGATCGGCACCAGCGGCACGCCGACTTCGCCCAGCCGCTCCGCGCAGTCCGGCGGCGCGCACACCCGCACCTCCGCGCCGAGGGCCCGCAACCGCACCGCGAGTCCCACCATCGGTTCGACGTCCCCGCGCGACCCATACGTCGACAACAACACACGCATATTTCGTGACTCCCATTTGCGTAGGTTCTGGCCTCGGCCGATTTGCGTAGGTTCTGGCCTCGGCCGACGATTCTGCGGCACGACCCGGGTCTTGCGGCAAGCCCCCCGGTGCGCTATACGTTGAAAGTGGCAAGGAGTTTGTACTCTCCTTGCCCTTCTATTTGTCCGCTGTGGACGGACAACCTCCTCGGTAAGCGGCGATGCCGCGTACGGCGGTACCGGCGGCGCAGGAGGATCTCCCATGGGCTACGGATGCAGCCGCGGAACGAGAAGGTCTTCACCCTCTTCAGCAAGGCCGGCTCGAACGACGTCGAGAGCGCCGCCATTCTCATGGAGTTCGTCGCCGCGCCGCACGAGCGCTGGGCGGAGCTCGCCAAACGCCTGCACGACAAGCACGGGCCCGCGGGGACTCATGAAGGCGCCCGGCGTTCGAGATCTTGGAACTGTTGCGCCATGATCCCGACGAGCGAGGTCACGTGCCCCTGGCGTGCAAGCATCGGTCAACTACGGTCACGAGCAGGCCGAGACGCTCCACCTCGCGCTCTCCGTCGCCCACGACCCCGATTGCCGGGCCGGCTCACAGTGCAGCGGGTACCTCGGCGAGGTCCCTGCGGACATCGCCGCGCTCGTCGCCGACACGGAGGCTGCTGCCGTGGACTACACAGGCGCGTACGAGGGGTGGGAAGCGACCAACTGCGCCAACCCGCTGAACTGGAAAGGCGGCGCTACCGAGGCGGGCGCGATCTTCGACACGCTTGGCGACCTCACCCGGCAGTTCGACGCGTGGAGGCCATACACCGCCTGACCCGCGTCAGACTCCGGCTGCGTTGGAGCGAAACCATGCGACTGTTTCGTGCACGGCCTGCTCGTGCGCTGTCGGGCCGAACCCGCGGAATGCTGTCTCGAAGGAGGATCCGTCGACGGTGAAGGGCGCCGAGAACTGGTACCAGATGTCTGGGAGCTCCCGTGCCTGCGGGATGAACAGGCCGGCAAGCCGCATCGCCGGCTTGGAGGTGACGACGAGCTTGACCTGGCGGCCGAGGTCGCGCCCGACGAGCGCAAGGAGGGCGCGGGCAGTCAGCGGCGAGGCCGTCGGGAAGATCCAGGCCCTGCCGTCGGCGGCGTCACGTTCGCCGAGGGTGACAAGCCCACGCGCGATGTCGGGCAGGTAGCCGAAGCTGCGCGGCTGGTCCGCGTTGGCGGGCCAGCGCACCGATTTCCCGGCGACCGCAGCTTCGAAGAAGGTGTCGCCGACGATGCTGTTGCTGCCGCCCGGACCGTAGTAGTCCGCGGCTCGCCCGATCGCCACGCGCAGCCGCCCGGCGGCGTGCGTCGCGAGCATCGCGTCTGCGAGCTTCTTCCGCAGGCGACCTTTCCTACTCGACGGCTGCTGCGGCGACTCCTCGGTTATGGGACCCACGATCGGCCAGTACATGTAGAGGTTGTCCGCGAATATGAGCTTGGCATCTTCGTGAGCCACTGCGGCGGCGACTGCACGGTTGAGCGGCGGGAACTGCTCGGCCCAGCGATGGTACGGCGGCTGCACGCAGTGGTAGACCACCGACGCTCCCTCGCAGGCAACGGCGGCTCCAGCCGTGGTCGCGACGTCCGCAGCTCGCCGGGTGACTCCGTCCGGAACGAGGACATCTGCGCGCCGGCTGACCGCGCGCACCTCCAGGCCGCGGCCGGCGAGCTCGCGCACCACGGCTCCGCCGATGCCGCCGCTCGCGCCGAGCACGACATGCAAGCCGCTCACCCACGCCCCCGCCGAGCGAGGCACGCCGGTGTCTCTGGCGCAGCAGAACCGCCCAGCAGGGAGGGCATCCTGTGCGCCGTCCGCGGGCCGGCTGGGAAGAAGGATCCGATCGACTGCCCGGCGACGGTGACGTCGACGGCGGTGCCGAAGGTGGTCTTCGTGCCGATCAATGCGGGCTCGGTCTCGCCGCGGCGGAGGCGAAGCGGCACGCCGATGTCGCCGAACGCCAGGTCGAGTCTGGGGCGAGTAGACACCAGCCCGAAGCGCCGGCGCGAACTGGCAGAGGCTGCCGCCACCCCCGAAGCAGGGCGCTCATTCGCGGTGACCCGCCACACCGCGGATGTCGTACTCCGAGAGCCCTTCGAGCTTCCACAAAGGGAGTCGCGGGCGAACTGCAGATAGAGGTGAAGGTCAGCCTTTGGATCCGATTCGGTCATCGGTCCAGTCTGCCGCTCGCGCGATCTTTGTCCACCGCCTTTGTCCATCGCCTCTTGTCCATCCTCGCCACCGGTGGACCGTCGAGCGCACCGTGTCCTGGCTGGCCCGGATGTCGGTTCCGTGGCGACCGCAGCTCGGGCGGCGCGGACAGCGCGAGTCGAGGCCCCCGAGAGGCCCCGGACAGCCATGAACAGCCGTCAACGACCCCGACCACTAGGCACGTTGAGCGCTCTGGGTCGGGAGCCGTCCGTTGTAGCGCCTGTCGGGACGGACTCGCAATGAGCAGCTCGCGGGAGGTCCGGGCAACTAGTGTCGCGTGTCGTAAGTAGTTGAACGCTTCGGGTCTGAAATCATGGGGCCTGGCGAATCGTCCTGCCCCGGCGTTGGTGTTGCGCACTCGGCGTCCACACGCTTCAAACACGGAGCACTAGGCTGCCGCCATGTCGATGGTCCACACCGACGCGGTGTTCTTCGAGGACGACAAGGCGTTCGAGGCCTGGCTCGTCGACAACGCGTCGACCGCCTCGCACGTCTGGATTCGGATGGCCAAAAAGGGCACCGGCGTCACGTCGATCGACTGGACGACGGCCGTGGACGTGGCGCTCTGCTTCGGCTGGATCGACGGCATCGCCCGGCGGCTCGACGACGAGTGGTACGTGCAGCGGTTCACCCCGCGGCGCGCGAAGAGCGTCTGGTCGAAGATCAACCGCGAGCGCATCGAGCGGCTCACCGCCGAGGGGCGGATGCGGCCCGCCGGCCTGGCCGAGGTGGAAAAGGCGAAGGCGGACGGCCGCTGGGACGCCGCCTACGACAGCCCGGCCACCGCAGTGGTGCCCGACGACCTCGCCGCCGCACTGGCCGGGCGCGACCTCACCGACGTCTACGCCGCGCTGGACGGCCGCAACCGCTTCGCCTTCCTGAACCGCATCCAGACCGCGGTGCGCCCGGAGACCCGCACCCGCCGCATCGAGCAGCTCACCGACGCCCTCGCCCAGGGCAAGACCCCGTACCCGGCGCCGACGAA
>DATHII010000242.1:0-2473 GCA_035316885.1 Jiangellaceae bacterium
CCGCTTTGACCTTCCGATCATGCTCGTCGAGTTCGATGCTTGGGAAGGACGACGTCAGCGCTCGGCACCAGGACCAGGCCATCCTCAGGGCCCAGCCACGTGCCCGCCGTGTCGTGCTGTTCGCCCATGGCAGCGGGAGCAGCGGCACAGCCCGCGTAACCGCAGCGTCGCGCGGTAACTCCAGGGCCACGTCCTGGCCACCATGCGAACGCGTCGAACCGGTCGTCCTTGACCGAGGCGACTTTGTAGCTCTCACGGGCGCGGGCTGCGATCCGCGGCGAGACCGGGAACACGACGTGTCCTGCCGCTTGCAGACGCTCAACCAGCAGCCCCTCGGAGCGGCGGCGCCCGCCGTACACCAGGGCGCACGAGAATCAGGAAACGGCCCCGCCATCACCTCCTCATGCGCATGTCCTTGTCGGGGCCGCTACGGATGGCCGCTGGTGCCCCGAGGTCTACCCCTGTGTCCGAGGAAGGTCAATCGCTGTGAGTTGGTGGTCTACCCATCCATGTGCGGTGTGGGACTGCCTGTGTCGCCCGGAGCGCCCACATCGAATTCGAGTGGCACCTCGACGCCATCGGAAGGAAAGGCAATGATGGCCGTTGCTCGCCAACGCCCTGGTTGCGCGATCGCGGTGCCGGAACCCTCCCACGTGCCGGATTCGGTGGGTTGCAGTTCGAGCATGGACGGCCCGAGGTCGGGTTGGTCGGGGATGGTGAACCGCAGTGCGACCCGCACTGCGTCGATCGTTTCATCGGTGTCGAAGTCTGCGATCCGCACCGAGAAATGGTTCTCCCCCACCACCCCAGGATCGATCCGGAGCGTGATTCGCACGGTGGTGGCGAAGTCGCTGCCGGTTACCTCGATTGCGCCGGCCCCCTCGGACGGGTGGCCCATCTGTTCGTCCGTCGCGTCGTGCGCAGCCATGTCGGCAGGTGGCGGCGAGCTGGCGAGGACGCCGACCACACCCAGGACCGCCGCCGCGAACACGACCTCGCCGCGCACGGTGCGGCGCAGACGCCCAACGTGTGCGCGTCCACCCTTGATTGCCGGGACGTTCCAGAACCGGTTGAGCGCACCCAGCGACGCCAACAGGGCGACCAGTCCCAGCTTGAGCAGCAGGGTGCGGCCGTAGTCGCTGGAGAAGAGCGCGTCGAATGACCCGACTTCGTTGACAGCTCGAATCACTCCAGCGAGTATGACCACGCTGATGCAGAAGGTCGCCAGCGTCGAGAACCGCCCGATTGGCGCCACGTCGTCGGACGCCCGGTCCCCTCGCGTGCCGGCCAGAAGCCACACCAGACCACCTATCCAGGCCCCGATGGCAACGAAGTGCACCGTCTGGGTGGAGAGGTTGATCCACTGCGCAGGGCCGGGGGCGCCTGCGTGACCGGCGGCGACATGGCTGAACATGACTGCCGCTGTCAGGGCGGCGGTCAACCCGATCGTGGACGTTCGCGGTCGCCATGTGGAAAGGCCGGCGAGGATCCCGAGGGCCGCCAGTACGACCCCGGTGCGGACGAGCCGCGCTCCTGCCGACGACGCCAACATCTGGCCGACCGAGGCGTCGACCGAGGCTGCCTCGGTCAGCGTGATCAGCGCCAGACCCGCAACCGCGAGCAGCCAGCAGCCGATCGGCACCCAGCGTGGTGCGGGCAGAGGAGCGCGGAAGACGACGAGCGTCGATATGGCCCAGCCGAGCAACACCGCCAAGCCACAATAGAGGAGCCAGCGTCCGATGACGCCCGTCAGCGCCGGTCCATCTCGCGTATCCAGGTCGACCGGGGCAGGCGCGATGTCGCCATCAGAGGACTCCCCGATGACAAAGGCGAACGCTCCGGTTGTGAGGTGGCCATCGACTGCTGACAGCGCCTGCCAACTCACCGTGTACACGCCGTCTTCAAGCTGGGGCACCGAAACACGGAGGACCGAGGCGTCGTCGCTGTCAGCGGTGAGTTGGCCGTGGTCCACCGGCTCCCCGTCGCCGTCGAACAGGCCGACCCGAGACAAGTCCTGGTCGGGCGGCTCGCTGAATTCCAGGACCACCTCGTCGGGCGACTGCTCCAGCACGGCGCCGTCGGCCGGGTCGCTCCGTAGCAGGGCAGAGTGGGCGGCGGCCGCGACGGGCGCCATGAGCGTAACCGCCGCGACCATCACCGCCGACACAAGCCGGCCGAGCCAATGGTTCATCAGCGTCGACGCATGGCTACCAGCGCCGTACCCAAAGCTGCGGCGCCGAGCACCAGGGCACCCGCGGCCAACCATCGCGCGACCTCGTCGGTCGCGGCGTCGTTCACTTGTTCGTTGAGACGGGTGATCTCCTGCTCGAGCCGATCGGCGAGCTGACCGGTGGTCGGGTCCTGCACCGGAAAAGACGCCTCGGAGATGTCCTCGACGTCGTTGAACGTCTCCGGGCCCGACACGAACTCCTCGTCGACCTCAACGTCTCCGACGGTGCCGTGGAAGTGGAAC
>DATHII010000243.1:0-2833 GCA_035316885.1 Jiangellaceae bacterium
GCATTGAACGCATCCCGCTGAGCGATCGGCATGCAGCCGCGGACGGCGGCGGCGATGACCATCAGGGCCGCCGGGTCGACCGACGGTCCGGCGCCGGGCATTGGCAAGTGATGGAGTGCAACGCGCTGAGCGGTGGCGCACCTGGGACGGGAGCACCTGCTCCAACTGGCCAAGGTCGCCGGTGTCGGGTTCTTAAGATGGCGCCATGGCACGGACGGACACGGCCGCGCGGGTGATCGCCGCCCCGCTGGACCATGTCTTCGCGGCCCTCGTCGATCCCGAGGCGCTTACGGCCTGGCTACCACCGGACGGGATGAGCGGCAGATTCGAGCGATTCGACGCGCGGCCGGGCGGGTCGTACCGGCTCGTGCTGACCTACGCGGACGCCTCGAGTGCACCCGGCAAGGCCACCGCGGACACCGACATCGTCGAAGCCCGTTTTGTCGACGTCGTCCCTGGTGTGCGAGTGGTGCAGGCCGTCGACTTCGTTTCCGAAGACCCGACCCACGCTGGCACCATGACAATGACCTGGGAGGTCACCGCAGTCGACGCCGGGACGCGCGTCGACATCCGCGCCGACGACGTCCCCGCCGGCATCTCCGCGAAGGATCACGCTGCCGGACTCGCCTCTTCACTCGCCAACCTCGCCACCTACCTCGAGCAGTAACAGAAGCGGGCACGACCGAGGTGCATGCCTCGGCACGCGCCGCTGGCCTCAGCGTTCCGGATCGAGGAAGGCTGCCCGACGCGACGCCGACGCGCCCGGCAAGGAGCGCTCACAAGAGGAACGGAGAGTGGTCCTATGTCACCGGCTCCTAAGAATCGGGCCGAACCCGTCCACTAAGGATGCAAAACTCATTGCCTTCAGGGTCGGCGAGTACCACCCACGACGCGTCACGCTGCCCGACATCGGCCCGCCGAGCACCGAGGGAAAGGAGACGTTCGACTTCTGCGGTTTGATCGACCGGACGGAAGTCAGGATGGAGTCTGTTCTTGCCTGCCTTCTCCTCCGGAACCGGCACGAATAACAGGCCCGGCACCCGATCCGGAGTCGGCCTGATCTCGAACTCGTCCGCAGCGTCGCCCACGACAACCCATCCCAAGGCCTCGGCCCACCATCGACCAAGCGCGACCGGATCGTGAGCGTCGACGACGACCTGCTCCCAAATGAGATCCACGTCGCACACTCTGCCAGGTCGGTCTCGCAGGCGGACCCGCCTACGGACCCCAACGCAAACTGCTGCGACCGGCTCCTGGAAGGTGTCGATGAGCGGGACCTCGCCGGCGGCGCCGACCACCGCCGACGTCGGGTCGACCTCGACCATCGGCAACCGCCAGCGAGCCTCGGCAATCGCGTCCCCTCGCGGGTGTGCGCCTTCTCCCTGACGCGCTGCGTGTCTATCTGCTTCTGCCAGGTCTCGCGGTCGACGATCGGTGGCGTTGCGGTCATGCTCCTCTCCTTCGATGCGTGTCAGGTGACCTCTCGGATGCGGACCGCAGGCCCACGGTCAGGTCCACGCGATCAGGGCGAGGCGGGCAAACCTCCCGGGCGCTACCCGCACGAAGCCTGACGGCCGGCGAGCCAGGCCCGCTCGGCCTCGTTCTCGGTCAGCGCGATCGCCTGGCCGTAGGCCTCACGTGCTTCGTCGTACCGGCCGAGCCGGCGTAGCAGGTCGGCGCGGGTGGCGTGGAACGCGTGGTACGAGCCCAGGTCCAGGTCATCGACAATGGCCAGGGCCACCTGCGGTCCGTCGAGCTCGGCCACGGCGACCGCGCGGTTCAGCGCGACGATCGGTGACGGCGTCAGCGCCGCCAGCTGGTCGTACAGCACCACCACCTGCGACCAGTCGACCGACGACGCGTCGGGTGCGTCGGTGTGCACCGCGTTGATCGCCGCTTGGATCTGGTAGGGCCCGGGCCGGTTCAGGGCGAGACACTGGCGGACCAGCGCATGCCCCACCTCGATCTGATCGGAGTTCCAGGCGGAGCGGTCCTGGTCGGGCAAAGTGACGAGTACGCCGTCGCGCACCCGGGCGGGGCGCCGGGCGTCCAGCAGGAGCATGAGCGCGAGCAGCCCCAGCACCTCCGGCTGCGGGTCGAGAGAGGCGCTGGCCTCACGCAGCTGCCGGGTCAGCCGGATCGCCTCGGTGCAAAGGTCCTCGCGCACCGAGGCGGCGGTCGTGGACAGGTAGCCCTCGTTGAAGATCAGGTAGAGGACGGCGAGGACCCCGGCCATCCGGTTCGAGAGGTCGTCGCCCATGGGCACGCGGTAGGGGATCCGCGCCTGCTTGATCTTCGCCTTCGCGCGGGTGATCCGCTGCGCCATCGTGGTCTCTGGCACGAGGAACGCGTGGGCGATTTCCGCGACCGTGAGGCCGCCGAGCAGCCGTAGCGTGAGCGCGATCCGGTTCTCAGGTGCGAGGGCTGGGTGGCAGCACGTGAAGATGAGCCGGAGCCGGTCGTCCGTCACCGGTCCGGTGGGTTCGGCAGGGGTGTCGTCCTGGAGCATGGCAGCCTCGGCGTACTTCTTGTTGCGGACCTTCTCGCGCCGCAGCCGGTCGATCGCCTTGTTGCCGGCGACCCGGGTCAGCCAGGCCGCCGGATTGGGAGGTACGCCGTCGCGTGGCCAGCGCTCGAGAGCGATGAGCAGCGCGTCGGCGAGTGCCTCCTCTGCGAGGTCGATGTCGCCGAACCGGCGGACCAGCCCGGCGACCACGCGACCGTACTCGGCGCGGAAGACCTCCTCGACGTGCGTCAACCGCTGGCTTGGTCGAAGGGGCGTACCTCGATCCGTCCGCGGCAGGCCTTGGACCCGCGACGGGCCCATTCCAAC
>DATHII010000244.1:0-2216 GCA_035316885.1 Jiangellaceae bacterium
CCACCGACGTGCCGGTGCTGTTCCTCACTGCCAAGGACGCTGTCGAGGACCGAATCGCGGGACTGACAGCGGGCGGGGACGACTACGTTACCAAGCCGTTCAGCCTGGAGGAGGTCGTCGCGCGGCTACGCGGCCTGATCCGGCGCATCGCCCGCATCCGGGTGCAGGACGATGCCCTGCTGGCCGTCGGCGACCTGACGCTGGACGAGGACAGCCACGAGGTCCGCCGGGCCGGGGAACCGGTCGCGCTGACGGCGACGGAGTTCGAGCTGCTGCGGTACCTCATGCGCAACCCACGACGGGTGCTCAGCAAGGCCCAGATCCTGGACCGGGTGTGGAACTACGACTTCGGCGGGCAGGCCAACGTCGTCGAGCTGTACATCTCCTACCTCCGCAAGAAGATCGACGCCGGCCGCGCGCCGATGATCCACACCATGCGCGGAGTCGGCTACGTGCTGAAACCGGCGGAGTGACCCGTGGGCGGAGAAGCGCTCACGGCACCAGGCGCGGCGCCGCGGATGCGCGGCCCTGCACGCTGGTCGCTCCGGACCCGGTTGCTGGCGTCGGCCGTGGCATTGCTGGCAGCGGTGAGCCTCGTCATCGGCGTGGTTACCGTCGTGGCTCTGGACCAGTTCCTCACGGTCCGCCTCGACGACCAGCTGACCGCCGCGGTCGATCGGTCAGCGCGGGGGTTCGACGACGGTTCTGGCCAGCATCCAGGCGAGCGACCAGGCGACCGCCCAGTCGGAGGCCCGCTGCAGGTCCCGGGTCAGGCAGAGGGGACGCTCGGAGTGCTCATCGACGACGGAGCGGTCACCAGCTCCCAGATCGTGGAGCGCAGCGGCGAGTTGGCGGCTGTGCCGGCCGAGTCGGCGGCTCTCCTTGCCGACGTCCCGGAGGACGGCGAGCCACACACCGTGGATCTCGGCGACGGCCTCGGCGACTACCGGGTCGCCGCCTCGGCGATCCGCGGTGGCGCCACGTTCGTCACCGGACTCCCACTGAGCCTGGTCGACGGCCCGGTGTCCCGGCTCGCCGGCGTGGTGGTCGCCGTCGGCCTGGCCGGGTTGCTCGTGGCCGGCGTGGTGGGTGGACTGATCATCAGGCACACCCTGCATCCGCTGCGCCGCGTCGCCGCCACCGCGACCAGGGTGGCGGAGATGCCGCTGGACCGCGGCGATGTCGCCCTGGCCGTGCGAGTGCCGGCTCTCGATACCGACCCGCGGACCGAGGTCGGCCAGGTGGGCGCCGCCCTGAACCACATGCTGGAGAACGTGGCGACCGCGTTGACGGCGCGGCAGGCAAGTGAGACCCGCGTCCGGCAGTTCGTCGCCGACGCCAGCCATGAGCTACGCACACCGCTGGCCGCGATCCGCGGATACGCGGAGCTGACGCGCCGCAGCCGTGCGCCGGTTCCGGAGGACGTCGCGCACGCGCTACGCCGGGTGGAGTCCGAGGCTATCCGGATGACCGGTCTCGTCGACGACCTCCTCCTGCTTGCGCGGCTGGACGCCGGCCGCCCGGTCGAGAGTGCGCCGGTCGACCTGTGCGCAGTCCTGGTCGACGCCGTCAGCGACGCACATGTCGCCGGACCCGACCACCGATGGGTCCTCGACCTGCCCGACAGTGCGGTCGTCGTGGACGGAGATGCGGCCCGCCTGCACCAGGCGGTCGCGAACCTGCTGGCCAACGTCCGCGTCCACACACCGCGGGACACCACAGTGCGGATCCACCTGGCCGCCCGGCCCCCGGAACACGGCAGGTCGAGAACCGCGATCCTGAGCGTCGTCGACGACGGGCCGGGCATCACTGCCGAGCTCCAACCCGCCGTCTTCGAGCGCTTCGCCCGCGGCGACAACTCCCGCTCCCGCTCCGCAGGCAGCACCGGGTTGGGTCTTGCCATCGTGGCTGCTGTCGTCGCGGCCCACGACGGCGACGTGTCACTCGAGAGCCGGCCCGGCCGCACCACGTTCACGGTCCGGCTGCCGATGGTCACGTCGGGGCGGCCCGCCAGCGCGGGCGCTCGACCGCTGGCGACAACCGGTCCGAGGTCCTAGCCAGGACACAGAGTCCATACAGCCTGCGGCCAGGTTCGCGGCCGAGCCTCAGTCTCAGGCGCCCGGGATCGGCTCGGGCCGGAGTCAGGGAGACAAGACGATGAAGATCACCAAGAGGATCGCACCGGCCGGGCTCGCCGGCGTCCTCGGGCTCACCGG
>DATHII010000245.1:0-2063 GCA_035316885.1 Jiangellaceae bacterium
ACCACGGACACCCCGCCGGCCCCAACACCCGCCTGAACCGCACCGGCTGAGACCGTCTCGCGTCACAAACGATGTCACGTCTCCCCCGCTGCCCGTGCCGACACCGCGAGAGCTGGCGGGCATCGCCGACACCGGGGACCACCAGAGTTCGCTCGGCCAGGGGTTGCGCCGCCGGTGCCCGAGGCAGCAAAGCCGCACCCGATCAGTCACCACGTGCTCACGGCCGGTGCACTCCCCGGGTAAGCAGCACCCGCCAGCGCCACAAGTGAGCCGGAGGTGAGCCGGCGCCGGGACTCGAACCCGGAACCGCCCGATTACAAGTCGGGTGCGCTGCCAGTTGCGCCACGCCGGCGAAGCGTTACCGAGCCTAGCCTCGACGACCGAGACCGACTTGATCGACGTGGCCTATCCTGCACGGCAGCGTCCTGATCGTCGGCGAATCAGTGCTGCTGGAGCGATACAAAAGGTCCAACGATCACGGCCGCCGTGGCGGCGCGAAGGACACACCCGGCTAGCCACGCGCGTCGCTCGCCGTCGACCCCACGCCCGGCTCATACGGTGGGCGGGTGAACAGTAGGTTCCGGTTCTGGTGGCGCGTAGCGGCGGCGGTGATCGCCGCCGCCGCGGGGCTCGGGCTGGGCCTGCACGAGACAGGTGCCGTGACGCTGCCGAGCTGGCTGGCGGTCACGCTGATCGCCGGGGGCGTCAGCGTCGCCTTCGTCACGGCGACGGAGGCCGCGATCGACCAGCGCCGCCACGGCCGGGCTGCCGAGCTGCGAGAGCAGGCGCGCGCCGTCCTCTCGCCGCTCCTGCTCGAGCTCGAGGAGGCCACGAGCATCAACGCCCGCCAGCTCGGCGTGGCGGCCTATCGGGTCCGCCACCCGGTCTGGCCCTTCGGTCGGGTCCGCCTCGAGCGGCTGCTGCGGATGCAGTTGCTCATCAGGGTGGCGTCGGGCATCGCCTGGCGGCCGGGTGTCGGTGTGATCGGCCAGTGCGTCGAACGCGGCGAGGACGTCGTCGAGAACCTGGCGACACTCGACGAACAGCTGGCCGACGTGTCACGTGCCGACTGGGCGAGTCTCGGTCACGACCTCACCTACGGCTTCAGCTACGACGAGTTCCAACGCGTTCGCGGCAAGTACGGCGTCGTCCTCGCGACACCCATGATCAAGGAGACGCCGCTCGGGTCGCGTGTCGTCGGCTGCGTGTCGGTCGACGCGCCGGCCGACGCCTTTGCCGAGATGTCCTCCGAAGAGGTCCGCGGCCTGGTCGCTGCGGCGGCCGTCACGCTCGCCGCGGTGGTGGCCTGACAGGCGTAGAATGAGGCTCGAGGAAAGGGGTGGCCATGACGCCGGCAGGCTCGTTCCGCCGCGAGCGCCTGATCGCTCCCCAGGTCCGCTCCGCCCGCGCAGCCGCACGGCTGCTCGTCCAGATGCGCCAGCTCGGCAGCGACCGCGTCCTGCCCATCGCCGTCTGGCGCACAGCCACCCAGCTGGCGGCCGAGCCGCAGTGACAGCTACGACGTCGCCGTCGTGATGTAGCGCGACAGCGAGTCGCGCTCGGATTCGAGTTCGCCGACACGGTTCTTCACGATGTCGCCGATGCTGACGATGCCGACCAGCCGGCCGTCGGTGACCACCGGAACGTGCCGGAACCGACCCTCCGTCATCGTCCGCATGAGGTCGACGACAGGAGCGTCGGGCGCGCACGTCTTCACGTCGCCGGTCATGATCGCCGACACCGGCTCGGAGATCACCGTCGCGCCCCGCGCGGCCAGCGCCCGGACGATGTCGCGCTCGGACACGATTCCGTCGACCGAGGAGCCGTCACCGGACACCACGGCCGCGCCGATGCCGTGTTCGGCCAGGACGCCGAGCAACGTCCGAACGTCCATCTGCGGCTCGACCGTCACGACGGCGCCGCCCTTGGCTCGGATCACGTCGGAGATACGCATGGGCCCTCCCGAGTCAGCAGGGTCGACGTCTTTCTATGACGGTACGGTGGCGGGCGCCGCGACGGAAGCCGTCCGTCCAAAATGGGCCGTTGGTGACACTCCGCGCGCG
>DATHII010000246.1:0-3310 GCA_035316885.1 Jiangellaceae bacterium
CGTCCTGCTACCACGCCAGCCCGATCGCGTGGAGAGCCGGCTGTGCTGCAAGCTGCAAGGCTGAGACCGCCCGGTCCGTCTGCACCGTCCGCATCGAGGAAGCAGTGCTTGTGCTCCGTCAGCCACTCCAAGGTCCCGGCGCCGCTGTTGTTGAACAAGGCGCTGTGAGCCTGGTGAATGACAAGGAAGAAGTCAGCGTCGAAGCCGGTGCGGACGCCGATGTCGGCAGGGCCGCGCAGGTCGCCCGGGGTCGTCCTTGACCAGCGAATACGCCATGTCGACGCGGAAGCCGGCCACACCGCGGTCGAGCCAGTGGGCAATGATTTCGCGCAGCGCAGCCCGATTCGCCCGGGGCCCAGGCGAATCGACGGATTGGCGCCACGGCTCGGCGGGATTGAGGCGGGCGTAGCCGAAGTTCAATGTGGGCTGCTCGTGGAGGAAGTTCTTGAGGAGGTAGCCGGGCCGTGGAGCAGGAGAGGGCACAAAGTCCGGTCGAGGCCGGTCCGACCAGATATATTGGTCGTCGCCTACATCAGCAGCCGACGTCTTGAACCACGGGTGCGCGACCGAGGCGGCGCGGATCTACATGCCGTTCGCCGTCTGACTGCTTCCGGCGGCCGCCGCGTTGCCCGGTCGGGACCGCCGGTAGTGGCTCGCGGGCCAGCTCGGCCTGGCGCTTCTGGTCCAGATCGGATGGACACTGAGATGGTGAGCACGGACGCGAAGGTGACCGCCGGTCGGGTGCTCGTCGTCGATGACGACCCGACGGTCAGCGACGTGGTCCGGCGTTATCTCGAGCGAGCCGGTTTCGTTGTGGACAAGGCGGAGGACGGGCCTACCGGACTGGCGCTGGCCTCCGAGCGCTCGCCTGACCTGGTCGTGCTCGACCTCATGCTGCCGGGGATGTCCGGCCTGGAGGTGTGTCGGCGGCTGCGGCGCACATCGGACGTCCCGATCGTCATGCTCACCGCGCTCGGTGAGGAAGCTGACCGGGTGGTGGGCTTCGAGACAGGCGCCGACGACTACGTGACCAAGCCGTTCTCGCCGCGTGAGCTCGCCCTCCGGGTGCAGTCGGTGCTGCGCCGGGCCGGCCGGGTCGACCATTCCACCGACGGCCCGCTTGTGGACGGCGACCTGATGCTCGATCTGGTGTCACGCGTGGCGAAACGGGACGCCGGACCGCTCAACTTGACCGTTCGTGAGTTCGACCTGCTCGCGCACTTCCTGCGCCATCCGAACCGGGCATTCACCCGCGCCGAACTGCTCCAACAGGTGTGGGGATGGACCTTCGGGGACCAGGCGACCGTGACCGTGCACGTGCGCCGGTTGCGGGAGAAGGTCGAGGACGACCCTCAGCAACCGTGCCGGATCGTGACGGTCTGGGGGGTCGGCTATCGCTACGAGCCGGTGGGGGACTGATGCCCGAACTCCTCGTCGTGCTGCTTCTCGCCCTGGCCGGGTCCGGCCTGGTCGGGATCGTCGGGTTGCTGGTGCTGCGCGGCCTGCGCGGCCGGTCGGTGACCGCGCACATCGTGGTCCTGCTCGCCACGACCGTGCTGGCCGTCGTCGTCGGCGTGGTCGCCGTCGCCGAGGCGATGTTCATCAGCGAGCACGACCTGGGCGTGCTCTTCGTCGTGCTTGCTGCGGCCGGAGCCGTCAGCTTCGCCGTGGCGCTGGGGTCGGGCCGCCGGCTGGCCCGCGCGAGCGTGTGGGCGACCGAGGCGCGCGAGCGCGAGCGCCGGCTCGAAGAGAGCCGCCGCCAACTCGTGGCGTGGGTGTCTCACGATCTGCGCACTCCGCTCGCCGGTCTGCGGGCCATCGCCGAAGCACTCGAGGACGGCGTGGTCGACGATCCGCCGACGGTCGCGCACTACCACCGGCGGATGCGGACGGAGACCGACCGGATCTCCAGCCTGGTCGACGACCTGTTCGAGCTGTCCCGGATCAACGCCGGAACGCTGCAGATCACCGTGCACAACGTCCCACTGTCCGACGTGGTCTCCGACGCCGTCGCAGCGGCGGCTCCGGTCGCCCGCGCGAAGGGCGTCCGGCTCGAGGCCCGGCCCTCGGGCTACGGACTGGTGCGCGGCAGCGAGGCGGAACTGGGCCGCGTTCTGGCCAACCTGCTGCTCAACGCGATCCGGCACACCCCCAGCGACGGGGTGGTGCGCGTCGCCGGCGGAAGCGACGGCGAGGCCGGCTGGGTCACGGTCACTGACGGATGTGGCGGCATCCCCGAGCCCGACCTGCCGCGGGTCTTCGACGTCGCGTTCCGGGGAGCTGCCGCGCGCAGCCCCGAACCTGTCGGCTCTCTGCCCACCAGCGGAGGCGGGCTGGGACTGGCCATCGTCAGGGGACTAGTCGACCTGCACGACGGCGAGGTGTCGGTGGCCAACGCGGACGGCGGCTGCCGCTTCACCGTCCGACTTCCAGCCGGTGGCAGCCAGGGGTGAGACGCCGGTGCAGGTCCGTTTCTGGGAAGCCGGTCAACTTCGGTAGCCGTGCGGTGGCCAGTCTTCCGCTGCCGTCGACACGCTGGTCGACAGAGGAGTCGTTCGTCCTGGTGTGGCCGCAGCCGCGATCGGGTCGGACCCTTGGACGACCGTGTTCGATGGGCTGTGACGAAGTGGACCCCGTCACGCGCACGTAAGACTTTCGATAGGGGCTGGTAAGGCACTCGGGTCGGGATCTGGGATTTGATTTGGAGCGTTGGCGCAGCAGCGCTTCCAACCCCAAGGAGGGACCCATGCCTGGCACTCCAATTGCTCGACGCAGCCGTGCCGCCGCCGCTCGTCGAGTCGCTGCGATGGCCGCCGTTCTTGCGGTCGGACCTGTTCTGATTGCCGCCGCCCCAGCCGCGGCCGGTGTGACCGGCCCGGCGTTCTATGTGGATGGCGTGCTGTACCGGACCGTCAACACCCCGACCGACCTGTCACGCACCGGTGCACCGGCGCACGCGTGGGACACCATCTACGACTTCGGCGGGGCGCAGGCCAACGTCGCGACGGCCGGGCCCGGTGACCGGGGCTACAACGGCGGGCGGTGGCAGGTGCATGCGCTGTCCTTCCCGTCCGGGTACGAAGCCGCACTGGCGGCGGGCGACCTCGACGGCGACGGAGCGCTCGACTCGACGGCCGAGATCAAGGCGGCCTTCGACGCCGGGACGGCTATCGACACCGGTGTGGTGAAGCAGTTCGTCTGCCCGGTGATCCCCGTACCCGGCGCCTGATTGCTCCCCCTCCTACCCGACCGACCTTTGGTTGCGACGTCAGGCCGGAGGCACGATTCGCACGCAACCTGTGGTCGCAGG
>DATHII010000247.1:0-24771 GCA_035316885.1 Jiangellaceae bacterium
CATGCCCTGCCGCATTGGCCCGGGAGTAGCGGAGCAGCCCCGGCTGGACGTCGCGATAGATCAGCGCGAACGCGTGCTCGTCACCAGAACGAGCACGTGCCAGGGTTTCGGGGAAGCTTTCCTCCAGCATGGTCCGGTCCACGGTCAGGTCGTGCGGCCGGTTGGCTCGCCCGGCCGAGGATAGCGGTACGACTCGTCGCGTGCGCGGAAAACGGAAACTCGAATGTTGCGGGCGCCCAGGTGTAACGCGACGGGGCGGGGCGACGTTGTTCCAGATGACACCTGTCGTGCGCGAGAAGATCCTTGCGGGTCTGGTCGCCGACTGAGGGGGGCGCAACAGCCACGGCCTGCGGGCCGTGGCTGTTGCATAAGGGGCCTATGACCTACGCCGTGCTGCCGGCTCCAGCGGAATCACCGCCACGGTTCCGGAGGTCTGAGCCCCGCCATCGACGCCCCGAGCAGGGACCGCGCGGGCCTCCCGGCTGGGCACATGTCCGGAAAGCTCCACGAATGCTCCTCGTCACCAAGCCATCGTGCCGTGAGCTTCACCAACGGCCAACGATCCTGCCGATGCACGCGCCAGTTGTGCACGGCACCCTCCGAGTGTCTGCGGGGGGCAGGCGTCGACCGCCTGCCGTCCTCGGGTGTTCCCGCGGCGGGTCTGCCGCCGCGGGTATGTGACCGGCCGGGACACAACCCGTCCCGCCCGGATCCAGTGCAAAGAGAGGTCAGGGGAATGAGAACATTCGCTCAACTCGCCAGAAAGGTAACGTCGCCTCAGACGCGTCGCCCCAGGAGGTCGTTGGGCCTTCTCGGCGTTGTGTGTCTCGTGGCCGCCGCGATGGTGGCCGCACCGGCGATGGCCAGTCACCCGCTCGCCACGCTGCCTGGAAGCAACTTCGAGATCGACGTCGACGCCAACCTCAAGCTCGACGACGCCCCGCCCGCGGTGGACTGGGGGGTCCTGGCGCACCCGAACGGACCTGAGCTGCGCGCCACCGACGCCGATACCGGCCAGAACGACGACTCCTACAAGGGAGGCGTCAAGGAAGACACCGAGTGTCCGGATGAGACGACCGGCAGCATCCCGAACAACAAGAGCGACCTGCTCACCTTCCATGTCTACGAGGAGGCCGGCACGGCAGGACACCCCGGGTTCCTCAACCTCGCCTGGAGCCGGGTGAGTGATCCGAGCGGCACGACCCTGATGGACTTCGAGTTCAACCAGTCCGAGGAAACCTGCGACGTGGGCCCGAACAAGGTTCGCACCGTAGACGACCTCCTGATCGAGTACGCGATCACCCAGGGTGGTGCAACCGCCGAGATCAGTGGCCGCTTCTGGACCGGTTCCGCATGGGGTCCGGTCGTGGATCTCGATGACGGGACCGGGTGCGGCGGCGGTCCGTGTGCCGTCGGCACGATCAACACTTCGGTCATTCCGGCCGCCGAGTCCGACGGGCTCGGGGAGAAGCAGGCCCGCACCTTCGGTGAGGCGCAGATCGACCTGCGGTTGATCTTCAACCCCGACGAGTGCGTATCGTTCGGCAGCGCGATGCTGAAGAGCCGGTCGTCCGACGCCTTCACCTCGCAGCTGAAGGACTTCATCCGCCCGGTCGACATCGACCTGCAGAACTGCGCAAACGTGATCATCCGCAAGCAGACCGACCCGGATGAGGACCCGAACACCACGCTGTTCGGCTACACCAAGTCGTTCGGCACCTTCCCCGCGACGCCGCCCACATTCCAACTCACCGACGACGGCGTGCAGGATTACGGCAACACAGTTCTCTTCGGCACGGGCTACACGGTCACCGAGGACGTGATCCCGGCCGGGTGGGACTTCGTCAATGTCGACTGCAGTGCGAGTACCGGAGTCACAGCATCGATCGTCGGCGCGACCGTCACGTTTGACATCGACGCCGACTCCGACGTGCTCGACTGCACCTACTTCAACGAGGCACCTGGAACCATCATCGTCGAGAAGATCACCGATGACGGCTTCGGGGCCTTCGATTTCACATCGGGCACCCTGACGCCGTCCCCGTTCACCCTGACGACAACCGCGGCAGGCGACGCCGGGAAGGACTCGCGGACGTTCAGCGATCTCGATCCCGGCACGTACGACGTGGCGGAGACCATTCCGGCGGGCTGGAACCTCGTGTCGGCGACATGTGACGACGGCAGCGATCCAGCGTCGATCGGCCTGTCGGCCGGTGAAACGGTGACCTGCACCTTCCACGATGCGCGTGAAAGGGGCGCGATCCTGATCACCAAGACCCGTAAGCACGCTGCAGACGGCGCGGGTGACCACCCGCACGCCAACGTCACGTTCACCGTCACCGGTGGCGAGCTTCCCGCGGGTGGCACCACCGTGGTGACCGACTCGAACGGCGAAGCCTGCCTCGATGGTCTGCTCCTGAGCTCGTTCGGGGGCGTCTACACCGTCACCGAGTCCGTGCCCGCCGGTTACGTGGCCGACGGTGACACGGCGAAGACGGTCAGCGTCACGACCGAGTCGACGTGTGGTGACGGGAACGAGGCGACGGTCAGCTTCAGCAACACGCCGCTGACCGATCTCACGGTCTCCGTCAACTCGCAGATCGACGGCGGAACCGCATCGACGATCGACTGTGACGGTGTCACCGCCAGCACAGGCCCGAACGGCGACGGATCGCTGAGCCGTCTCAACCTCCCGCCGGGCACGTACACCTGCGTGGTGGTCATCGACCCGTGATCCGATGAGGAGGTAGATCGCACCTGAGTTCGCGGGCCCCGGGTACCTTCCCGGGGCCCGCGAACGTGTGTCCCGGTGACCACCACGTCCGAGCACACAACCACACTGTCCCGAGCGGAGGATCGGCGAGACGTGCGTTCCCGCGTCATGCCGGCTCCCGTTAGGGTCGGCGGAATGACAGCGGTGCCGTCGTTCCTCGGCGATGTGGACCTCCATCTCTTCGGCGAAGGCCGCCACGAGCGGCTCTGGGACGTCCTCGGGGCCCACGTGCGGACTGAGGGGAAGAACAGCGGCACATCGTTCGCGGTCTGGGCACCTCATGCGAACGAGGTGCGGGTCGTCGGCGACTTCAACGGCTGGAACGGTGAGGGTCACCTGCTGCAACCGGTCGGGACCAGCGGGATCTGGGAGTTGTTCGTCCCCGGCGTCGGAGACGGCATCCACTACAAGTACGAGATCCACGGCGCGGACGGCTCGTGGAAGCTGCGGGCCGACCCGCTGGCCTTCCGTTCGGAGACACCGCCGGCCACTGCGTCCGTAGTCTTTACCTCGGCATACGTCTGGGACGACGCCGAATGGATGGCGACACGTGCTCAGGTCGACACGGCTCACGACCGGCCGATGTCGGTCTACGAGGTGCACCTCGGGTCGTGGCGGCGCGGCCGGTCCTATCGCGCGCTCGCCGACGAGTTGACCGCGTACGTCACCGAGACCGGTTTTACCCACGTCGAGCTCCTGCCCGTCGCCGAGCACCCCTACGGCGGCTCGTGGGGATACCAGGTCACGTCATACTTCGCACCGACGGCGCGCTTCGGCTCCCCCGACGACTTCCGCTATCTCGTCGACCGCCTCCACCAGGCCGGTGTCGGTGTGATCGTCGACTGGGTGCCGGGCCACTTCCCGAAGGACGACTGGGCGCTGGCCCGCTTTGACGGCGCTCCCCTCTACGAGCACCCCGATCCGCGCCGGGGCGAGCAGCCGGACTGGGGCACTTACGTGTTCGACTACGGCCGTCCGGAGGTCCGCAACTTCCTGGTGGCCAACGCCCTGTACTGGCTCGAGGAGTTCCACGTCGACGGGCTGCGGGTCGACGCCGTCGCCTCGATGCTCTACCTCGACTACTCCCGCCCCGACGGGCAGTGGCTGCCCAACGTCTACGGAGGACGCGAGAACCTCGAGGCGATATCGCTGCTCCAGGAGGTCAACGCGACGGCCTACAAGCGGGTGCCAGGCATCGTGACGATCGCCGAGGAGTCGACGGCGTGGCCTGCCGTAACCAAGCCCACCCACCTGGGCGGTCTCGGCTTCGGGCTCAAGTGGAACATGGGCTGGATGCACGACTCGCTGGGCTATCTCTCCCACGACCCTGTGCACCGGCAGTACCACCACCACCAGATGACGTTCTCGTTGATGTATGCATACAGCGAGAACTTCCTGCTGCCGGTCTCGCACGACGAGGTCGTGCACGGGAAGGGGTCGTTGCTGCGAAAGATTCCCGGTGACCGATGGCAACAACTCGCCACTGTGCGCGCCTTCCTCGCGCTGATGTGGGCCCACCCGGGCAAGCAGCTGATCTTCATGGGCATCGAGCTGGGCCAGGAGTCGGAGTGGGCGGAGTCGCGCGAACTGGACTGGTGGCTGCTCGAGCACGCCGAGCACGCGGGTGTCCAGCGTCTGGTCTGCGACCTCAACCGGATCTACCGGGACAGCCCGGCGCTGTGGTCCCAGGACTCCGAGCCGGCCGGTTTCGAGTGGATCGACGCCAACGACGCCGCTGGGAACGTCTTCTCCTTCCTGCGCTGGGGAACGGACGGGTCTGTCGTCGCCTGTGTCGCCAACTTCTCCGCCCTGCCGCACGAGGGCTACCGCCTCGGCCTGCCGGCTCCGGGTACCTGGACCGAAGCCGTCAACACGGATGCTCTCGACTACTCCGGGTCGGGGGTCGGGAACCTCGGGGGAATCCAAACCGAGAAGGTCGCGTGGCACGGCCGACCGGTGTCGGCCAAACTCCGGCTGCCTCCGCTCGGCACACTGTGGTTGTGCAGACCTGCCGACGCCCACCTTGATCGTCGTTAGAAAAGTGCTTCTCCAGCGACACAGATCGACCAATGATCACGGAGCCAGTACAGCTATCTACCGTAGATCGCGACGGGAAGGAACGGAGTGCTTCACTCACGGACCTCTACGTGGCTTGCGGCCTTGGTCCGCCGCAAGCCGTCCCTGAAGGTGCGTCCTCCGGGTCTCATCATTTGATCGTAAAGCGCCTACAACAGCACTCCTCAGCGCTCCGCGCCCTTCTCCCCCACATACGGGGTCCCGAGGCACAACAACTGTGGACAAGTTCATGACGAAGCCGCGCCGACGGTTGCCGGCGGCGTTGGGTCGTCAGCGTGTCGCGGTGGTGCTCAGTCGGGCGGTGCCGTCAGCCGCTCGTGGCGCCGCGGTGCATAGGCGAACCAGCCTCGGCTTGGGTACGCTCCGACCTCGCCTTCCTCCTCCCCGGGTGTCCCGAGCAGCCGTCGGGTGAGCACTCCCTGTGCCGCCATCAGCTCGTCTGCTGCGGCGTGGACGTCTTCGGCTTCCGTCAGCGCGACACCCCGTTCGGCCGCGATCAGCGTCGCCCGCCGGGTCATCTCCTTGACGAACGACGCCGGCACGCCGGCAGTGCGCTCCACGACTTGGTCCACGTCAGCCGCGGGAAGCTCGATGCCGCGCCCGTATATGTCGAGCAAGCGGCGACGGCCGGCTGCGTCCGGTAGCGGGATCTCGACGGCGAGGTCGACTCGTCCTGGCCGCTGCGCGAGCGCCGTCTCGAGCAGGTCGACCCGGTTGGTCGTGAGCAGGAAGCAGACGTCGGAGTCGCTCGTCAGTCCGTCCATCTCGTCGAGGACCGTGAAGAGCAGTGGGTTGCCGTTCGGCGTGAAGGATCGATCCTCGGCGACCAGGTCACAATCCTCCAGCACGATGAGCGATGGCTGGAGGACCCGAGCCATCGCGCACGCCTCGGCCACGAACCGAATCGCTGGTCCGGCGAGCAGGATGACTGTGAACTCATGCAACCCGCCAGTGAGGTAGCGCACCGTGTGGGTCTTCCCGGTTCCCGGTGGGCCATAGAACAGCACTCCCCGCTTGAGGTGGCGACCTTCGGCGAGCAGTCGCTCGCGGTGTCGTGCCACACCGACGACCTGCCGTTCGATCCGCTCCAGGACGCCGTCGGGCAGGACGACGTCGAGCCGATCCAGCTCCGGACGGCGGTGGAAGCGGATCGGGCCGACACCGGGTTCGAACTCGCTGGGCTCGAAGGAGAGCACCTGCCCGCGGAGCGCATTGCGCGCCGCGCGCTCGTCGCGCAGGCCGGCCAACCAGGCTCGGCCGTCCTCGGCCGTCCGCGCGAGCACCTCGAGGCTTGGCAGCTGACCGTGGCTGGGATTCCCGCCGCGCAGCAGCAGCGCCAGCCGCTGTCGGCCGTCGTCGACCAGATAGAGCCCGAATCGGACGCAGGTGCGCTCGTCGTCGACGCTTACCGGAACAGCCGTGTAGTCGACCGCACCGACCCAGAACGCCCCGTGCCGGCGACTCGCCTCTAGCAGCTCCGTGAGCGAGTGGTGCTCGCGACCTCCGCCCGCGACACCCACGAGCTCATGCCGAATACCCGGGCGTTCGAGCAGGTGGTCGAGCGCGAACTGGATGGTCGCATGCTCGAACGAGCGGAACTGCTCCGTCACGACCGGCAGTGCGAGGGGATCGGACTCGACGAACGACTCGACCCGAGCGACGAGCGATTCCGTGCCCTCGGGTCCCGACCGCGCCGTATGGACGACCCGCTCCAGGAACTCCTGGAACAGCGCCCCGAACTGGCTGACCTCGGTCTCGTCCACCCGAGCACCCTACGAGTCTGGCCACTACAGGGTGTCAATGGTCGCGGGAAATCTCGCGCGCGTGCGGCTGGTGATCCGGAACTGGCGGAAGCCCCGACTGCGGTAGTTTGGCAGGTGGCCGCCGTAGCCTCCCCGACGTACTCCGGCACGAGCCCGAACGTGTCGATGGATGACGACCTGGTCGACGAGCATGCTCAGAACAAGGCGCTGGCCAGCGCCGAGCGGGCCTTGACCACCCGGGGATCGGCCAGGCCGACGATCTCGAACAGCTCCACCAGCCGGGCCCGTGCCTGCTCGCGATCATCGCCGGCGACGCGGCGGACCGTCTCGATGAGGCGGCTGAAGGCGGCGTCGACCCGTCCGGCGAGAACCTCGACGTCCGCCGCGGCCAGCTGGGCGTCGACGTCGGTGGGGCGCTGGGCGGCGGCTGCGACCACGGCATCGGGGTCGGCGCCATCACTGCGGCGGAACAGCTCGACCTGCGCGAGCCCGGCTTTCGCGTCTGGGTCGGCCGGCGCTTCGGCCAGCAGGGCCCGGTATGCGGCTGCGGCAGCGTCGAAGTCACCCTTCTCGATCGCCTCGTAGGCCGCGTCGTAGCGCGGGTCGTGCGGCGGCTCGGCCGGTTCCTCCTTCTCAGCACCGTCGGTGGACCGGATTTCCAGCCGGCCGGTCACGCCGTTCGCGGCCGCCACCTGGAAGAGCTGCTCGAGCACCTCGCGGACCTGGGGCTCGGGCATGGCTCCCTGGAACAGCGGCACCGGCTGGCCCTTGAGGACGGCGAACACCGAGGGGATGGACTGCACCTGAAAGGCCGCGCCGAGCTGCTGGTTGGCGTCGACGTCAATTGTGGCGAGCAGGAACCTGCCGTCGTACTCGTCGGCCAGCTTCTCCAGGATCGGCGACAACTGCTTGCAGGGCTGGCACCAGTCGGCCCAGAAGTCGATGACGACCGGCACCGACATCGACCGGTTGAGGACCTCTGCCTGGAACGTGGCCTCGCTCACCTCGACGACGACCCCGGTGGCCACCGCTGCGTTGGGTGCACCCACTGGCGCCTGCGACCTCGCGGCCAGCGCCGACAGGTCCACGGCGCCAGGGCGCATGAAGCTCTCCGCACTCATGCACCCATCCTCCCCCGCCGGGCACGGGCGCCGCCATGAGGGGTGGAGGGGTCAGAACCGGGCGGGTTCGACGTAGGAGCCCCACTCGGCCCGCAGGGCGTCGCAGATCTCGCCGAGTGTCGCCTCGGCCCGGACCGCGTCGAGCATCGCCGGGATCATGTTGTCGCTGCCGCGGGCCGCGTCGACCATCTGCGCGAGCGCCGCACGAACGGCGGCGTCGTCGCGTGCCGCCTTGCGTTCGTCCAGTGTTCGGCGCTGCTCGTGCTCGACCTCGTGCGACACCCGCAGGATGTCCAGGTCACCGGTGACGGTGTCTTTGTGGACATTGACACCGACGACGCGCTTTTCGCCCTTTTCGACCTGCTGCTGATACCAGAACGCCGACTCGGCGATCTCGGCCATGAACCAGCCGTCCTCGATGCCGCGCAGGATCCCGGCGGTCATCGGGCCGTACTGCTGGGTCCAGCGGGTCTCGAGCTCGCCCATCGTCCGGATCCTGTCGAAGATCGCCTCCGCCTCGGCCTCGATCCGGTCGGTGAGCGCTTCGACGTACCACGAGCCGCCGAGAGGATCGGCGACGTTGGCGACCCCCGTCTCCTCCATCAGCACCTGCTGGGTACGCAACGCGATCTCCGCGGCCTGCTCGGTCGGCAGCGCCAGTACCTCGTCGAGCGCGTTCGTGTGCAGCGAGTTGGTTCCGCCGAGGACCGCTGCCAGCGCCTCGACCGCCGTCCGGACCACGTTGTTGTACGGCTGGTGCCCGGTGAGTGACACCCCTGCAGTCTGGGTGTGGAAGCGCAGCCAGCACCCCTTCTCGGTCTTGGCGCCGTAGACGTCTCGCATCCAGCGCGCCCAGATCCGCCGCGCTGCCCGGAACTTCGCGATCTCCTCGAAGAAGTCGACGTGCGCGTCGAAGAAGAACGACAGGCCGGGCGCGAACACGTCGACGTCGAGCCCACGTGACAGTCCGAGCTCGACGTAGCCGAAACCGTCGGCGAGGGTGAATGCCAGCTCCTGCGCCGCAGTCGAGCCGGCTTCGCGGATGTGGTAGCCGGACACCGAAAGCGGCTTGTAGGCGGGGATGTTCTGCGCGCAGTACTCCATCAGGTCGGCGATCAGGCGAAGGTGCGGCTCGGGCGCGAACAGCCACTCCTTCTGGGCGATGTACTCCTTGAAGATGTCGGTCTGCAGCGTGCCGTTGAGCACGCCGGGATCGACGCCTTGCCGCTCTGCTGCGACCTGGTACATGCAGAACACCGGCACGGCGGGCCCCGAGATCGTCATCGACGTCGTGACGTCGCCCAACGGGATGTCGGAGAACAGCACGTCCATGTCGGTGGCAGAGTCGATCGCGACCCCGCAGTGGCCCACCTCGCCGAGCGCGCGGTCGTCGTCGGAGTCGCGCCCCATCAGCGTGGGCATGTCGAAGGCCACCGACAGGCCGCCGCCGCCGGAGCGCAGGATCATCTTGTAACGCTCGTTGGTCTGTTCAGCGTTGCCGAACCCGGCGAACTGCCGGATGGTCCAGGTGCGGCCGCGGTAACCGGTCGCGTAGAGGCCGCGGGTGAACGGGTACTCCCCCGGCCAGCCGATCCGCTCGAAGCGGGGGTCGTCGGCTCCCTGCGGTGGGCCGTAGACCGGGTCGACCTCGAAGCCGGACAGCGTGCTGAAGTCGGCGTCCCTGACCCGGCCGGTCCGGTTCGCCGCGTCGATCCGCGCCTGCCAGCGGCGGCGCCCTGCCTCGATCTGCTCCGCATCCACGTCTGGCGCCCTTCCGTCGGTTCGTCCCTTCAGTACTAGGACGTCCTAGTAAGGGTCCCTCGTCTTGGGCGAACAGACAAGTTCGACGACTGCGGTGGTTGGATTCGACCGTGCATGTCACCGCCCGCACCGACTATGCCGTGCGCGCCGTCATCGAGTTGGCCTCCCGCCTACCCGGATCGGCGACGCGTCACCAGATCGCGGAGTCGCAGAGGATCCCCGGCAAGTTCCTGGAGACGATCCTCGGCGACCTACGCCGGGCCGGCCTGCTCGAGGCCCAGCGCGGCGCTGCCGGGGGCTACCGCCTGGTCCGGGACCCCGAGGAGATCCGGCTGGCCGACGTCATCCGCGCGGCCGAGGGGCCACTGGCCGCGGTGCGCGGGATGCCGCCCGAGGACACGGCCTATCCCGGGCCCGCGGCACCGCTCACCGATGTCTGGGTGGCCGTGCGCGCCAGCCTTCGTGCCGTGCTCGAGGCGACGACGGTCGCCGACATCCTCGCCGAGCGGTTGCCCGAACACGTCAGGGCACTGCTGGAGCGGCCTGAGTCGTGGTCGCGCCGCTGAGCTACTCGCGGAAGTCGCCCGCGGCGACCCGCACCTCGCGTAACACGTCGAAGAGCCGGTCGCGCCCGGCGTCGTCGAGCGCGCGCAGCCCGAACTCGGCGGCCATCAACTCGCCGGTGACCTTGTCGACGACCGCTCGGCCCTGCTCGCTGACCCGGGCTAGCGTTCCTCGCCCGTCGCGCGGGTTCGGCTCACGCGTGACGAAGCCTGCGGCTTCGAGCCGCTGGATCGTATTGGTGACGCTGGTCGGGTGCACCATCAGCCGTTCGCCGATCTTGGCCATGGGTAGCGCCCCGGTCCGGCTGAACGTCAGCAGCACCAGCGCCTCGTAGCGAGCGAACGTCAGGTCATAGGGCCTGCAGATCCGGTCGAACTCAGCCAACAGGAGCTGTTGGACCCGCATGACCGACGTGGCCGCGGCCATCGCCTCCGCCGGCCCGAACCGGTCGCGCCAGATCTGGGCGGCGCGGCGGATCGGGTCGAAGTCGAGGTCCAGCGGGTCGGACACGGTCCGCCCTCACCGGCGCCGGGCGCTGACGGGTCCCGGACTGCGGGGGTGGTCGGGGCGGCGCCGGCTGCGTTGCGCCGACGGCGCCGGCGTCCCCGACTCCGCGTCGCCACCGAGGCCCATCATCTGGCGGCGCCGGCGGTGGATCGCCAGCGCGATCTTCTGCGGATCGGGAACGAGGTGGATTTCACGTAGGCCCTGCTCCTGCGCCGCGTTCTCCAGGATCACGTGCCCGGCCGCGAACGGCCGGAGGTACCAGGGACGCACGACGGTGATGTCGAGAACCCTGACGATCTCCATCTCGGCCTCTTGCAGCGAAAACACGCCCCAGACGCGGAACACCCGTGAGTCGGTGATGACGAAGCGGTCCCGGCTGATCCACAGGAACCGGTAGAACGCGTAGCCCAGGATGCCGAGAACGACCAGGATGGCGACCCAGGCGCTGTCCTCGGAGACGAACGGCAGCCAGCGCACCGCGAGGAACAACGCGAGCACGGCCAGCAGGGCCGGCACCGTGTAGGCGATGTGACTGTGCTTGACCTCGGCGATGACACGCTCACCCGGGATGAGCTTGCGGGCCACCATCTTGTGCCCGAACCAGGACTTCACCCGCCACCAACCGAGGCGGAAGACGCCGTCCTCGGCGATCCGGTCGAGCCACCGCACGGAGCGGTCGGTCACCCCACTGAAGATTTCCCGCGGCGTACGCATCGCGCGCAGCGACCTAGAACAGCTCGGTGAAGAACGTGATGATCGACTCGAAGCCATCGGCGACGGCGGACAGCGCGCCGCTCACCGCGTTCGCCGCTCCACTGGGCTCGGTGAGCAGGTAGTACGCGGCGAAGGCGATGGCCAAGATGGTCAGCACCTTCTTGAACACAGGATGTCCTTTCCCGGGTCCTGTCGTGCTGCAGAGTCACACGCCGTCAACTTCGTTGTACCCCAAAGCGGACGATCTGTCGCCATGCCACGCCGCCCCGTCTCACAGCGCAGCGATGATCTCGTCGGCAGCAGCGTACGGGTCGAACTGTCCTGCGAGCACCTTTTCGGCGAGCGTGTCGAGCCGAGCGTCGCCGTGCAGGTCGCCGAACCGGCGGCGCAGCGCGGTCACCGCGATGGCCTCGATCTCGTCCCGGACGCGTCGCCGCCGGCGGCGGTCCAGCTCCCCTCCGCGCTCCATCCAGACGCGGTGCTTGTCGACCGCGGAGACCACGTCGTCGAGCCCTTCACGGCGAACGGCCACGGTCTTGACGATCGGTGGGCGCCAGTCGCCCGGCGCGCGCTCGGCAAGGCGGATCGCACCCCGCAGGTCGCGCACCACCTGGTCGGCGCCGTCCCGGTCGGACTTGTTGACGACGAAGACGTCGCCCACCTCGAGGATGCCCGCCTTCGCCGCCTGGATGCCGTCGCCCATGCCCGGCGCCAACAGCACCAGCGTCGTGTCGGCGAGCGCCGCGACGTCGACCTCGGACTGGCCGACGCCCACGGTCTCGATGAGCACGATGTCGCAGCCTGCGGCGTCCAGCACCCGCAGCGCCTGTGGCGTGGCCCACGCAAGCCCGCCGAGGTGTCCGCGGGTCGCCATCGATCGGATGTACACACCGGGGTCGGTCGCGTGCTCCTGCATGCGCACCCGGTCGCCCAGGAGCGCGCCGCCGGAGAACGGCGAGGACGGGTCGACCGCGAGGACACCGACCCGGCGGCCGGCGGCCCGGAACGCCGCGACCAGCGCCGAGGTCACCGTCGACTTGCCGACACCGGGCGAGCCGGTGACGCCCAGGACGGCGGCCCGCCCGGCGTGCGGTACGAGCGCGGCCATGACCTCCCGCAGCGCGGGAGAGGCGTCCTCCACGAGCGAGATGAGCCGAGCAACCGCGCGCGGATCTCCCTGCCGGGCCCTGTCGACCAGGTCGGGAGCCGCGTCGATCACCCGGCTGCTCACTCAGCCGTGTGGGACGCGGATGAGCAGTGCGTCACCCTGGCCACCGCCGCCGCACAGCGCTGCGGCACCGGTGCCACCGCCGCGGCGCCGCAACTCGAGCGCCAGGTGCAGGACCAGCCGGGCGCCGGACATCCCGATCGGGTGGCCCACCGCGATCGCGCCGCCGTTGACGTTGACCCGGTTTTCGTCCAGCCCCAGCTCGCGGGTGCTGGCGATGCCCACGGCAGCGAACGCCTCGTTGATCTCGACCAGGTCGAGGTCGGCGGGCTCGACGCCGTCCTTCGCGCAGGCCGCTCTGATGGCGGCAGCGGGTTGGCTCTGCAGCGTCGAGTCGGGGCCCGCCACCACCCCGTGGGCGCCGATCTCAGCCAGCCAGGACAAGCCCAGCTCCTCGGCCTTGGCCTTGCTCATCACGACCACGGCGCAGGCGCCGTCGGAGATCTGGGAGGCCGAGCCCGCCGTGATGGTGCCCTCGCTGCCGAACGCCGGCCGCAGGCGAGCCAGCGACTCCGCGGTGGTGTCGGCGCGGATGCCCTCGTCCTCGGCAAAGACCATCGACTCACCCTTGCGCTGCGGGATCTCGACCGGCACGACCTCGTCCTCGAAGACGCCGTTCTTCCACCCTGCAGCGGCCCGCTGGTGGGACCGCGCGCTGAACGCGTCCTGCTCCTCGCGCGACAGCTGAAGGCCGGCTGCGTTGTAGGTGTCGGTGAGCGCACCCATGGCCTGGTCGGTGAACACATCCCAGAGGCCGTCGTAGGCCATGTGGTCGCGCACGGTGATGTCGCCGTACCGGTAACCCTCGCGAGAGCCGGTGAGCAGGTGCGGGGCTTTCGTCATCGACTCCATGCCGCCGGCGACCACTATCTCGAACTCGCCGGCCCGGATCAGCTGGTCGGCCAAGGCGATCGCGTCGAGCCCGGACAAGCACACCTTGTTGACCGTCAGCGCCGGGACTGTCATCGGGATGCCCGCCTTCACCGCGGCCTGCCGAGCGGGGATCTGACCGGCTCCGGCCTGGAGCACCTGGCCCATGATCACGTAGTCGACCTGTTCGGGGGCGACGCCGGCCTTGTCCAGTGCGCCCGCGATAGCGACGCCGCCCAGGTCGACCGCGGAGAACGTCGACAGCGAACCCAGCAGTTTCCCGATGGGGGTGCGCGCACCCGCGACGATGACGGCCATGGCGTCCTCCACTGTCTCGACGCCTGTCACGATACGACGTCCGCACCATTCGTCCGTGCGAGAGTGACCGGATGAAGGTGTACACGCGCCGTGGCGACGACGGTACGACCGGACTGCTCTACGGCGGTCGCGTCCGCAAGGACGACGCCGCACCGACCGCGTACGGGTCGGTCGACGAAGCCCAGGCGTTCATCGGGCTCGCCAGGGCGCAGGCCGACCCCGGCGACGAGCTCGACCTCCTGCTCATCGGCATCGAGCGGGACCTGTGGGTGCTCATGGCCGACATCGCTCTCAACCCGGAGCGCCGGGACCGCGGGAAGCCGGGTCAGTCGCTGGTAACCGAGGACATGGTGACGGCGTTGGAGCGGACCATCGACGAGGTGTCGGCGCGGTTCGATCCGCCCAAGGACTTCGCCGTCCCCGGCGGGGACCCCGTGGCTGCGGCGCTCGACGTGGCCCGCACCGTGGTGCGCCGCGCCGAGCGTGAAGCGTTGCCGGCCGCAGCCGAAGGCTCCCAGGTGGTGCCGTACCTCAACCGTTGCTCCGACCTGCTCTGGACGCTGGCCCGGTGGGTCGAAGGCGAGTCCCTGCTTGCGAAGAACGCTTGATCAGGGTGCGGGCGCCGGCTCGACGAGCTCGACCAGCACACCGCCGGCATCTCGCGGATGGATGAAGTTGACCCGTGAACCGGCCGAGCCGGGACGGGCCGCCTCGTAGAGCAGGCTCATCCCGCGCTCGCGCAGCGTGGCCGTGACCGCGTCGATGTCCTCGACGCGGTATGCGAGCTGCTGGATCCCGGGTCCGGAGCGCTCGAGGAACCTGCCGATCGGCGAGTCAGGGCGCAGCGGCGCGAGCAGCTGGATCTGCGTCGCGGACCCGTCGTCACCCACCTGCAGCATGGCCTCGCGGACGCCCTGTTCCTCGTTGACCTCCTCGTGGACGACCCGCAGGTCGAAGTGGTCGCGGTACCACGCGATCGCCTCGTCGAGATCGGCGACAGCGATGCCGACATGGTCGACGGCGGAGAACAGCGCGGCCATGCACGACAGGGTAGGACGCGTCGGGTCCAGGCGGTCTGCGAGAGTCGGTTCCACCACCGACCGACGGAGCAGTCCGGAGGCCACCGTGCAGGACATCCTCGACGCCATCCTCAGTGGGGACGCGACCAGCGCCGACTTCGATGCGTTGGCCGTCCCGGAGTCGTACCGGGCTGTCGTGGTGCACAAGGACGAGACCGGCCTGTTCGCCGGCGTGGACAGCCGGGACAAGGACCCGCGCCGGTCGCTGCACGTCGACCAGGTGCCGACACCCGCACTCGGCCCCGGTGAGGCGCTCGTCGCGGTCATGGCCAGTGCGATCAACTACAACACCGTGTGGACGTCGATCTTCGAACCGATACCCACCTTCGCCTTCCTCGAGCGATACGGCAGGACGCACGAGCTGGCCCACCGGCACGACCTGCCCTACCACGTCGTCGGGTCCGATCTGGCGGGGGTCGTGCTGCGGACCGGGCCGGGCGTGCATGCCTGGGCACCCGGGGACGAGGTCGTGGCCCATTGCCTCTCGGTCGAGCTCGAGTCGCCGGACGGGCACGACGACACCATGCTCGATCCGGAGCAGCGGATCTGGGGCTTCGAGACGAACTTCGGCGGCCTGGCCGAACTGGCGCTGGTCAAGTCCAACCAGCTGATGCCCAAGCCCGCGCACCTGACCTGGGAGGAGGCGGCCTGCCCCGGCCTGGTCAACTCGACGGCGTACCGACAGTTGGTGTCCCGCAACGGCGCCGGCATGAAGCTGGGCGACATCGTGCTGATCTGGGGCGCGTCCGGTGGCCTCGGCTCGTACGCCACCCAGCTCGCCCTGGCCAGCGGCGCCACACCGGTCTGCGTCGTGTCGAGCCCGGAGAAGGCGGAGATCTGCCACCGGATGGGTGCTGAGCTCGTCATCGACCGGGCCGTCGAGGACTACCGGTTCTGGCGTGACGATCACACCCAGGAGCCGGCTGAGTGGAAGCGGCTGGGCGCCCGCATCCGCCAGCTCACCGGGGGCGAGGACCCGGACATCGTCTTCGAGCACCCCGGCCGGGAGACCTTCGGCGCGAGCGTCTTCGTCGCCCGCCGTGGCGGCACCATCGTCACGTGCGCGTCGACGTCCGGTTACGTCCACGAGTTCGACAACAGGTACCTCTGGATGAGCCTCAAACGGATCGTCGGTTCCCACTTCGCCAACTACCGGGAGGCATGGGAAGCTAACCGCCTCGTCGCGCGTGGCCGCATCCATCCGACGCTGTCGCGCACCTATCCGCTCGACCAGACCGGTCAGGCCACATTCGATGTCCACCGCAATCGGCATCAAGGCAAAGTCGGAGTACTGTGCCTAGCGCCTGAGGAGGGGCTCGGCGTCCGCGACGGGGAGACACGAGCAGCCCACCTCGAATCCATCAGCAGGTTCCGCAACGTGTGACCGTTCCTGTCAGGGGCGGCACCCCCGACGAGGGAGATCATGGACGAGGCACGGGACACGATCACGCTACGAGAGACGGCCGAGGACGGGCTGTCGATCTTCGATTCGAACCCGACCGGCGGGTTCACCCAGGTGATGCGCGGATTCGACCGGGTCCAGGTCGAACAGCACGTCCGTCAGCTCGAGGCGGCGGTAACCCAGCAACGCACGCGGTCCAAGGAGCTCGACAAGCAGATCGTCCGGCTCCGCCAGGAGCTGGCCGAGGCCACCACGTCGCTGCGCGAGGTCGACCAGCCTTCCTACTCCGGGCTCGGCGCACGCATCGAACACCTGCTGCGGCTGGCCGAGGAGCAGGCCTCCGAGCTGGTCGGCCAGGCCGAGGGCGAGGCCCGGGAGGCCCGTAACGTGGCGGAGGTGGACGCCGCCGAGATGCGCGGCGCCGCCGATCACGACGCCGCGGAGCAGCGGTCCTCTGCCAAGCGTCAAGCCGACGAGGTCATTGCCGAGGCCAAGGCTGAGGCAAAGGCCGTCGGGTCGGCGGCCAAGCGCGAGGCGACCGCACTCGTCGACAACGCGCAGCGCGAGGCAGCGACGGTCCACGCCGGCATCGAGCATGAGGCCGCCGAGAAGCGGGCGACGGCCGAGCGCGAGCTGACCCGCGTCCGTACGGTCGCCGAGCGCGAGGTGACCGAGCTGCGGGCCACCGCCCGCCGGGAGGTCGAAGAGCTCCGCGGGGGGGCGAAGCGTGACATCGAGCAGATGCGCGCCGAGGCGGGGGCCCGCCTCGACGAGGTCCGCACCAGGGCCGACAAGGAGCTCACTGAGCTTGAACTCGCGCTCGCCGCAACTCGCGAGCACGCCGAGCGTGAGGACAGCGAGCGGCACGAGGCTGCGGTCACCGAGACCCAGAAGCTGGTCACCGAGGCCGAGACGCGTGCCGCTGACGCCGACGCACGTGCCAAGTCCGCCCACGAACGCGCCGAGCAGGTCCGGCGCGAGGCCGACGAGCAGGCCAAGACCCTCGTCTCCGGCGCCCGCCGCAACGCCAATCAGCTCGTGGCGGAGGCCAAGGCCAATGCCGAGATGCTCGTCGGCGAGGCCAAGTCGGAGGCGACCCGGGTCCAGACCACCGCAAAGCGCGAGGTCGCCGACCTGACCCGGCAGCGCGACAGCATCACCGGTCATCTCACCCAGTTGCGCAGCCTGCTCGGCGCGATGTCGGTGCCGGGCGACAGCAACGGCCCACCGCCCGCTGTCGAAGCCGGCACGAAGGAACAAGACGATGACGTCATCGATGGCGAGGTCGTCGAGGACGCTCCCGTCGCTCAGAAATGACGTAGGACGTCTCGCAGGGCGCCGGTCACCTCGTCGGGGTTCTCCACCGCCGACAGGTGACCGGCGCGCGGGATCACGTGGACCGGCGCCGGCCGGGCAAAGGCCGCCGCCATAGCCAGCGCGTCATCGTGGGTCGTGAGTGTGTCCTCCTCTCCCACGACGACGAACGCCGGCACCCGCGCTGCGGCGAGCGTGCCGAACGAGTCCGGTCGGCCGGCCATGGCGCGCTGCGCCCAGGCGACGCCGTCGGGCCGCGCGGCGTCGAGCCATCGCGTCACCGTCTCGACGACCTCGGGCCGATCGCTCCTCGTGGTCTGTCCGAGCAGACCGTCGAGCATCGGCCGGAGCGCTCGGGGACCGTTGTCGAGGACGGCCGCCGCGACCCGTTCGCGATTCTCCCGCGCCGGCGCGTCATCAGCGCTCGCCTTGGTGTCCATCAGCACCACTCCGCCCACCCGGTCCGGATGGCGGCGGAGCATCGCCATCGCCACGTACCCGCCCATCGACACGCCGGCCACCACCGCCGGCCCGAGGTCGAGCCGGTCGAGCAGCGCTGCGACATCGTCCGCCATCGTGTCGATCGACGGCTGGTCCTCCCCCGGACCCGGCGACGTGCCGAGGCCGCGCAAGTCGGGAGCAACGATGCGAGCCCGGTCGGCCAGCCCGGCGACCTGCGCCGCGAACATGGCCCGCGAGAGCGGGAAGGCGTGAATCAGCACCACCGCCACGCCGGTACCGGCGTCCTCGTAGCCGAGATCGATCGGCATCGGCTAGCGCTCCGGCGGCATCGGGACGTCGGCGAAGGCGGCAACGGTCCGGTCGGCGTAGGCGCTGGTGTCGGCGGTCTCGACCGGTCCGGGCCACGTCGTCGGCAGCGGTGCCCGCCCGGGCGCGACCCTGCTCACCACCTCGTCGAGCACGCGCTCCGTGTCGCCGACCCACAGATGCGTCGCACCCTCGACGGCGACGACCTCGGCCTGGGGCACACGGGCGAACCGCTCGCGAGCTTGGGGTGGGCGTAGGTAGTCGTCGCGCTCGGGCACCAGGGCCACGAGCGGGCGCCCGTCGGCAGCCCAGGCGTCGAGATCGTCGTCGGTACTGGAGCGCAGCGGCGGTGAGAGCAGGATCGCTCCCTCGACGACCGGATCGAGGCCGTACCGCAGCGCGAGGTCGCTGCCGAACGACCAGGCGAGCAGCCAGACGTGGGGCAGGTCGTGGTACTCGGCATGCTCGAGAGCAGCGGCCACGTCGTAACGCTCGGCCTCTCCCACGTCGAACTCGCCCTGGCTGGTGCCCTGCAGGCTGGTGGTGCCACGGCTGTTGAAGCGCAGCACGGCCAGGTCGGCCAGCGCGGGCAGCCGCCAGGCGGCCTTGCGGAACAGGTGGCTGTCCATCATGCCGCCGTGGGTCGGCAGCGGGTGGAGGCATACCAGCGTCGCCACGGGTTCGTTCTCTGTCGGGACTGCCAGCTCGCCCACGAGCTCCAAACCGTCCGACGTGTGCAACGTGAGCGGCTGGCGGCGGGCCGGCAGAACGGTGTTGCCGCGGATGCGGGACTGCGTCGTCATCGTGCCGGCGAGCCTAGTCGTCGCCCTGCGGCCGGGCCGGTCGTCTCACCGCGGAGCCCGGCGGTCGCGGGCGCGCCAGCAGGAGGTGTGCCAGTGCCGCCGCTCCCCCGGTCCGCCTCCGGACAGGGTCTCGCCCTCGGCCGGCCAGACGACCAGGTGTGGCGTGGCCGGAAGTATGAGCTGGTCGCAGCCCGGGCACCGGTACGGCTTGGTGGCCGAGCTGCCGGTCAGGTGCCGCACGACCCACTCACCGTCGGGCCAGGACTCGACCTCCTCATGGCCGCCCACCTGCTGGCGGCGGGCGGGACGGCGGCGGGACATGCGTGCATTGTCCCAGGGCCGCCTATGCTGGGCACATGCCGAGGTACGACTTCCGCTGCCGCGCCTGCGGTGCCACGTTCGAGGTGTCACGGCCGATGGCCGACTCGTCCGAGCCCGCACTGTGCCCCGGTGGCCACGACGACACCGTCAAGCTGCTCTCGGCAGTCGCTGTGACCGGGCGCGCCACCGGTGGCTCGGCAACGCCGGCCTCGTACGGCGGAGGCTGCTGTGGGGGCGCCTGCGGCTGCAGCTGAGAGCGGCTGCACGCTCACCGGCGGGCAGGTCGGACGACGTGCACGGCTCCGAGCGGTGTGAACCCGGCGGCGAGGAAGGCCCGCAAACTGGCTGCGTTGCCTGGCGCGACGGCACCCAGCACCGCCTCTCCCGCCGATACGAGTCCGAGGGCAGCGGCCACCAGGGAACGGCCCACGCCATGCGCGCGTGCGTCGACAGGCACCTCCACGCCGATCTCGGCGAGACCGCCCACACCGACGCCGAGCGTGACCATCCCACGGTCGTCGCCGTGCACCACGACGTCTCCGCGCACCCGGCGTGCGTGCCGGGCCCTGCGGTGGTCGTCCAGGTCGTCTCGGCGGGGCAGGCCACCGGCGCCGGTGCCCAGCGCCACCACCAGCACGTCGAGGCAGTCGCACCACCCGCCGGGGCCGGCAAGCCACGCGATGAAGCCGGGGTCGAGAGCCGACCCGTAGCCGTCCGGACCCTGCGCGAGGACGTCCTCGGTACGGAGTTCGGTGGCTACGTATGCCCGGCCGGTGAGCGCCACCACGCCCTCGATGCCGGGCCGCCACGGAGGAAGCACCTCGACGGTGCCGTCGGGTTCGGGGAACCGTCCGTGCGCAGCGTCGTCGAGCACCCGGCCGAGCACATGGGTCACGTGTAGTCGCGGAACCCGCGCCCGGTCTTGCGGCCGAGGTACCCCGCAGTCACGAGGTGCTCGAGCAGGGGTGCCGGCGCAAAGCCGGGCTCACGGAACTCGAGGTAGAGCGTCCGCTGGATTGCGAGCGACACGTCGAGCCCGACGACGTCGAGCAGCTCGAAGGGACCCATGGGCAGGCGGCAGCCGAGCCTCATCGCGGTGTCGATGTCGTCGGTGCTCGCGTAGTGGGCCTGCAGCATCTTCACCGCGTCGTTGAGGTAGGGGAACAGCAGCGCGTTGACGATGAAGCCGGCGCGGTCGCCGCAGGTGACCGGGTGCTTGCCGGCCCGGCGGCACACCTCCTGGACGGTGGCGACGACGTCGTTGGCTGTGGACACGGTCCGGACCACCTCGACCAGCGACATCACCGGAGCGGGGTTGAAGAAGTGCATGCCCACGACGTCGGCCGGGCGGGAGGTGGCCGCCGCGCACTCGATCACGGGGAGCGAGGACGTCGTGGTAGCGAGGATCGTGCCCGGTCGGCAGATCTCGTCCAGGGAGGCGAACAGCCCCTGTTTGACCGTCAGCTCCTCGACGACGGCCTCGATCACGAGGTCGGCGGCAGCCAGATCGTCGAGCGAGGACGACCCGGTGATCCGGGCCAGGGCAGCATCGCGGTCGGCCTCGTCGAGCTTGCCGCGCTGGACCGCCTTCTCCATCGACCGCTCGACGCCGGCGGCGACCCTGGCGACCCGCTCGGCACCGCGGGTGACGGACACGACCTCATAGCCGGCCGTGGCCAGCACCTCGACGATTCCGGTGGCCATCGTCCCCGACCCGACGACGCCGATGGTCCGGACCTCCCGCACCGGCCCTGGTGCGCCGTCCGCGTCAGGGGTCGCGGCGTCGGGGACCACGACCGGTGAGTCGGCCGCCTCGTAGGTGTAGAAGCCGCGCCCGGTCTTGCGACCGCGCATGCCGGCGGTGACCATCTGCTTGAGGATCGGTGCCGGCGCGTGAAGGCGGTCGCGGCCCTGCTTGTACATCGTGTCGAGGATCTCGTACGCAGTGTCCAGGCCGATCAGGTCGAGCAGGGCCAGTGGGCCCATCGGGTATCCGCACCCGAGCCGCATGGCGTCGTCGATGTCCTCACGCGTGGCGTACCGGGTGTCGTACATCGAGGCGGCGTGGTTGAGGTAGCCGAACAGCAGCGCGTTGGCGATGAACCCGGCCTTGTCGCCGCACTCGACGGGCGCCTTGCCGAGTCGGCGGGCCAGCGCCGTGACATCGTCGACGACATCGGGTTCGGTCACGACGGTCCGAACGACCTCGACGAAATCCTGCACCGGCGCGGGGTTGAAGAAGTGCATCCCCACGACTCGGCGCGGCCGCTCGGTGGCGACGCTGATCTCGGTGACCGACAGCGACGAGGTGTTGGTGGCGAGGATCGCCTCCGGGGTCACGATCTTGTCGAGGCGGGCGAACAGGTCGCGCTTGAGATCGAGCTGCTCAGGCACAGCCTCGACGACCAGCTGACAACCGGCGAGCGCGTCGAGGTCGGTTGTGAACGTGATCGTGTCCAGCAGCCGCGCCTGGTCGTCCGCGGAGATCTTGCCCCGACGCACGGCACGGCCGGTCGAGTGCTCGATGTGACCGCGTCCGTGTGCCAGTGCTTCCGGGTCGCGCTCGACGCCGACCACCGCGAAGCCGGTGCGGGCGAACACCTCGGCGATGCCGGCACCCATCGTGCCCAGTCCGACGACGCCGACGTTAGTGATCTCGCGAGCCATGCCCGGCAGTCTCCCACGCGAGTTCAGAACAGCCGGGCGGTCGGGTCGTCGAGACCGCGCAGGGCGTCGTAGTCGACGGTCACGCACTCGATCCCACGGTCGATAGCCAGTGTGCGTGCCTGTGGCCTGATCTCCTGGGCGGCGAACATCCCGCGGACGGGGGCGAGCAGCGGATCGCGGTTGAGCAGGTCCAGGTAGCGGGTCAACTGTTCGACCCCGTCGATCTCGCCGCGCCTCTTGACCTCGACGGCGACGGCCGCTCCGGTCTCGTCGCGGCAGAGTATGTCGACCGGACCTATCGGGGTCGGGTACTCGCGGCGGACCAGCCGCCAGCGGGCGCCGAGCGTCTCGACGTGCTCTGCGAGCAATTCCTGCAGGTGCGCCTCCACACCGTCCTTCACCAGGCCGGGGTCGACGCCGAGCTCGTGTTCGCTGTCGTGCAGCACCTCGTCGAGCGTAATCACCAGCCGCTCGCCGGCGGGATTGGCCACGGTCCAGACCCCGTCGCCCTCCGCGAGCGTGCACGGTGGGCTCATCCAGTTCAGCGGCTTGTACGCTCGGTCGTCGGCGTGGATCGACACCGAGCCGTCGGCCTTGACCAGGATGAGCCGGGTGGCCATCGGCAGGTGCGCCGTCAGCCGCCCGGCGTAGTCCACCTGACAGCGAGCGATGAGCAGGCGCACGTCCGGCGACATTACCGTCAGTGGAAGTTGCGGGCGGGCACCTCGCCGCTGATACGCAGCGGGGCGAGCCGTTGTGCCAGCAGGTTGACGGCGCCGTCCTGGCGCTCCAGCACCCCCTCGACGACCAGCGCACCGGAGTCGAGGGCGATCTTGCGCTGGCGCTCCCAGGTGCGCTTCGGGCAGATGACATTGACCATGCCGGTCTCGTCCTCGACGTTGATGAACACGACGCCGCCGGCGGTGGGCGGGCGCTGGCGGTGGGTGACCAGCCCGCCCACCCGCACCCGGGTGCCATGCTCGGTGGTCGTCAGCGCCGCGGCGGGGAGCACACCCCACCGGTCCAGGGTCGGCCGCACGTGCTGCACCGGGTGGCTGTCGGCAGAGGAACCGGTGGCCCACAGGTCGGCGAAGGTCGTCTCGGTGGGAGTCATCGGGGGCAGCGGGGGCGCGCTCGAACCCGGAGTAGTTCCCGGCAGTTGGTCGGGGCCGGTGTGGGCCAGCGCGCCGACCGCCCAGAGCGCCTCACGGCGCCCGAGTCCGAAGCAGCCGAACGCCCCGGCGGTGGCCAGCGTCTCGAGCACGGCCAGCGGTACCGGGACCCGGCGGACCAGGTCGTCGAGGTCGGCATAGGGACGGCCGGCGTCGATCGTCTCGGCCAACTCCTCTCCCAGGTTGCGGACCGTGGACAGGCCGAGCCGGATCGCCGGCTGAGGTTCGCTCGGTGCATGGGGATGGTTGCAGGAGACCGGCACCGGCTCCTCCAGCGTGGCATCGGCGGCACTGGCGTTGACGTCGACGCCGCGGATCACGACCCCGTGCCGGCGGGCATCGGCGATCAGGCTCTGCGGCGCGTAGAAGCCCATCGGCTGGTTGTTCAGCAGCGCGACGGTGAACACGGCCGGGTAGTACCGCTTGAGGAAGGCGCTGGCGTAGACGAGGTAGGCGAAGCTGTAAGCGTGGGATTCGGGAAAGCCGTAGCTCGCGAACCCGAAGAGCTTGGCGTAGATGTCTTCGGCGACGTCGGCCGGGATGTCCTTGGCGGCCATCCCCTCGAGCAGCCGCTCGCGTAACTGCTGGATCCGTTCGGGTGAGCGCTTGGAGCTCATGGCCTGGCGGAGCTCGTCGGACTCCTTCGCGGTGAAGTCGGCGCAGTCGATGGCCAGTTGCATCATCTGCTCCTGGAACAGCGGGACGCCCAGGGTGCGCTCCAACGCCGGCCGCATCGTCTCGTGCGGGAAGGTGACGTCCTCCTGCCTGTTGGCCCGTCGGATATAGGGGTGGACCGAACCGCCTTGGATCGGGCCCGGCCGGATTAGCGCCACCTCGACCACAAGATCGTAGAACTTCCCGGGTTTCAGCCGGGGCAGGGTGGCCATCTGCGCCCGCGACTCGACCTGGAACACCCCGACCGAGTCGGCGTCGCAGAGCATTTCGTAGACGCCGACGTCGTCCTCGGGAACGGTGTGCAGGCTCAGCGTCCGGTCATGGTGGTCCTGCAGCAGGCCGAAGGACTCGCGCAGCGCCGAGAGCATGCCCAGGCCCAACAGGTCGAACTTCACCAGCCCGGCGGCGGCGCAGTCGTCCTTGTCCCACTGCAGGACGCTGCGGCCGGGCATCGTCGCCCACTCGACCGGGCAGACCTCGCCCACCGGGCGGTCGCAGAGCACCATGCCGCCGGAGTGGATCGACAGGTGCCGCGGCAGCCGCAGCATCTGCGCGACCAGGGTGGCGAGCAGGTCGGGTAGCTCGTCGTCGCCGCCCGTCGAGGTCGGCAGCGGTCCCGCGGGCTCCTTCTCTCCGCGCGGACCGTCCTGCGGCCCGATCCGGAAGTCGATCCGCCGCGTCCAGGCGTCGGCCTGGCCGGGGCTGTAGCCGAGGGCACGGGCGGCGTCGCGCACGGCCATCTTGGGGCGGTAGGTGTTGACGTTGGCGACCTGGGCGGCGCGGTCGCGGCCGTAGGTGTCGTAGACGTGCTGGATGACCTCTTCGCGGCGGGCGTTCTCGATGTCGATGTCGATGTCGGGTGGGCCGACCCGGGC
>DATHII010000248.1:0-2961 GCA_035316885.1 Jiangellaceae bacterium
CTTTATGGAGCCCCGTAGTCGCAACTGGTCGCAATCAGTGGCAAATCGACGTCGCGCCCAGACGCCGAAAACAAGCGAAAACCATTGCCGTAGGTTGCGACCAGTTGCCGCCGGGTCCGCATGGTAAGGAGGGGGTCGACGGTTCGAGTCCGTCAGAGGGCTTCAGCTTTCTTCCTGCTTAGGCATCGCTTTCGTTCTCAGACGTGACGCCGGCCGGTGTTCTCGGCGTCCACCGAGCGTCCACCAGCGTCCACGGGTCGAACTCGGGCGCGTTCAACGCGTCGAGAAGCTTGATCGCGTGCTCGCGTCCGTCGCGGGCGAGGTGGCCGTAGTGGCGGTCGATCATCGTCAGGCTGGCGCCCATGTAACGGGAAAGGTCGAAGGTCGAGATTCCGGCACGGAGCGCGAAGGTCGCGAAGGTGTGCCGGAGATCGTAGACCCGGCGAATCGGGTTGATGCCCGCGGATTTCTGGGCTGGCCGCCACTGGTATGGGCGGAAGTGGTGGATGTCGAGGTAGCCGCCTCGCTCTCCGGGAAAGAGGAGCGGCGAGCCGTTGCTGTTGATCCGGTCGAGCGCGTCGAGTGCCCGCGCCTGTAGCGGTACCGCTCTCGTGCTCGCCTCCGTCTTTGGGATCTTGAGCTCGCCTCTCGTGAACGAGCGCCGGACGTAGACGACTCGTGCTTTGCGGTCGATGTCGCGTTTCTCGAGGGCGAGCCATTCCGCTGGCCGTAGTCCCGTCGCCGCGGCAAAGAGGATCATCGGCCCGTACCGGGGTCCGATCGCAGCGGCGACCGTCCAGCTCCGCCCAGGACTCGAACGGATGTTGCTCCTTCCGCCGCCGAGCGGGGTTGTCGACGCCGACCTTCGCCGGGTTGACGTCGAGCATCCCCCAGGCGACCGCACGGTGGAGGACCTGCCGAAGCGCCTGTGTCGCTTCGAAACGGTAACCGGGTGAGAGGTTCATCCGCCATTGGGCGATCTCCTGTGATGTCAGTTCGCCGATCTTGCGATCGCCGAACACCGCCGTGGCTTTGCTGAGCAGGTAGCGGAGCTTCTCGATCGTCACCGGCTGCACGTCGTGCTGTGCGAGGTAGGTGTCGACGAGTTCGGCGAGTGTGAGCCGTCGTGCGATCCGTTGCTCGCGCCGTACCCTCTCGAGTTCACGTTCGAGCGCGTCACGGGCGTCCTGTTCCGACGCGAACCCGCCGCGCTGGACACGCTTGGAGTCGCGGCCACCGGTTCGATAGCGGTATGCCCATAGCGGCCTCCCATCCGCACCGCGACGCGTGAGCTCGATTGTCTGTCCTTGCTGCACCATCGCTTGAGGTCAACTCCTTTCACGAGTCGACCCCCTCCCCATCGACGTTCCCTTGCCCGCTTATGCGGGTTTACCGGTCTTATCCGCGTGGGGGTGCATTAACTCGGTCGCGCGGTCGAACCGCACCGGTTGCAGCAGGAGCGCGTTCCCCACCCACGAGCCGCATGGGGACCCCCTGGGCCGCGGCGCTCGAGGCGCGCATGCTGTGCGGTCTCTTCGATCAAGTGTGTGAGAGCAACGAAAGGGGACGGAGTCGCCTTTCCAGGCGAGGCCGATTGCATCGAGGTCGAGCTCGCTGATCGACTAGTCCGAGGCTGCTACCTGGTTGGAAAGGCAGTAGCGGTCAACTGAGGTTCACTCGGGAAGGGTCCAGTCACAGGGGCTGATACCAAGGTCTGCTGCGAAGTCGGCCCACGTCCGGATCCGCTGAGCCTCGGGGCCAGGGGGAAGCGCCCAGTACATGATGGTGCCGTTGTGCTGATACACGCCAGTAGCGGGACCGAGCTGCGCTGCCAGCACGCCGTCGATCGCAAGCTGGCTCCAGCGTCGCGTCAGGAACGCAGTAACCGAGTACCGACGAGGTCCTTGGATCACATGGCCCCACCGGTTGATCATTTCCCCGTACGCGGTGGGGCGCAGCTCCTTGTACCGATGCTCGACGATGCCGTGCTCCAGCCAGGGCTCTCCCGGTGACAGGCAGAGGAAGACATCGTCGTATACACCGAGCTCGGCGGCGATCCCGCGGAGGCTGGCTTCGGCAGAACTCCGGTGGCGCCGGCGCTCTGGCATCGGTCAGCGGACTCGTGTCGGAAGCTGGTCGAAAGCGGTGCGGAGGAACGCGTCGCGGCGCTCCGTGACGGCCGCGGCGTCCAGCGGGCTACCGTCGTCGGCGAACCCCGGCCAGCCGTGCATCACGGTGGGCGTGTTGAGCGCGGCGACGGCGTCCCAGTAGGGCACCGCGACTGCCGCCCGTCCGGCCTGTCGCTGCCAGCCCTCCAACACATGGGCTGGCGCGTCCTGGCCGTACTGAAGGGCCATCTGCATCCGCAGGCTGCCGAGGTCGACTCCCGGATCACCAACTCCGGCCGTCTTCCAGTCGATCAGCGCGACGCAACGGTCGTCCTCCCACAGCATGTTGCCGCCCCAGACGTCGCCATGCAGGAACACCGACGCGGCCGCGGGCACGCCATGCGACCTGACCCGCTCGTCGGCCTGCTGCAACAGAGGTGTGGTCGGCATCAAGCCGCGTCGCCGTTCGGCGGCTCGGTCGTCGACGGCGCACGGCCGGGGACGGTGCGGCAGGTCGACCTGTGGCGCCAAGACGACGGCGTTGACCCTCGCGATTGCGGCTCCGGCTTCCCGGAGGCGGGCGGCAGAAACCATCGGCGGGAGACCGCTGCTGCCGGACAGACAGGTTTCCAGGGTCGCCACGGTTCCGCTGGCCCTCCCGTCGAGATCGGCGGCGATCAGGCGCGGCCCGGCCAGGCCATGGGCCTCGGCCAGCCGAAGGGCTCGGGCGTTGGTGATCACCATGCCGTCGGTGATCCAGCGCGGCACCGGGAGCTTCAGGATTAGGTCGGTGGCGCCGGTCGACGTTCCTTCGACTCGGAGGCGGAATGTGCCCGAGGGACGGTGGGTGCTG
>DATHII010000249.1:0-8650 GCA_035316885.1 Jiangellaceae bacterium
GACGGCGCGGTGCTGGTCCCGCCCCATGCGGGCCGCAACGCCATCGGCATCAAGGTCGACGGCCGCAACCGGATCTTCGTGGCCGGCGGCCCCACCGGCCAGGGCTATGTCTACGACGCCGGCACCGGCGGCGACCTCGCCAGCTACCAGCTCGCCCCGGCCGGCGTGCCGACCTTCGTCAACGATGTGGTCGTGACCAGCAAGGGCGCGTTCTTCACCGACTCGCTCAACCAGCAGCTGTACGTCATCCCGTTCGGCCGCCATGGGCGGCTGCCCGGGCAGGGCGCGGTGCGCACGCTGCCGCTCACCGGCGACCTGGTGTTCCAGGCCGGGTTCAACCTCAACGGGATCGCCGCCGCCATGGGCGGCCGGGTCCTGGTCGTGGTGCAGACCAACACCGGCAAGCTGTTCACGGTGAACCCGCGCACCGGCCTCACCCGCGAGATCGACCTTGGCGGCGCCACGGTGACCAACGGTGACGGCCTCCTGCTGCACGGCAGGGTCCTGCTGGTGGTCCGCAACCGGCTCAACCTGATCGCCGTGGTGAAGCTGTCCGGCTCACTGTCGAGCGGCCGCGTGGTCGCTGAGCTGACCGACCCGGACCTGGACGTGCCAACCACGATCACGTCGACCGCCGGCCACCTGTACGCGGTCAACGCAAGGTTCGGCACCGCCGATCCCGCCACCGCCCGCTACGACATCGTCCGAGTCGACGACGACAGCTAACGGGCTCTGCGATCCTGCAGCGCGGCCGCGAGCTCCTCGCGCGCCGGAGCGAGGCCCTTGTCCGAGCCCGCGACCGCGACCCATAGGGTCTGCCTCGCTCGATGCACCGCGATTGCCCCTCAAGACCCGCCGATCGCCATGGCGAAGACGTGCAGCTTGGGATTGGTCGGGAGCGTGACGAACCGCACCGTCTTGGTCGAGTCCAGCGGTATGGCGCCGTAGAAGACGCTGACCGGGTGATCGGGGTCCGGGTGCCCCGGCGGCACGTTCCACGGAACCGTGGCCACCATCTCGGTGCCGGGAAGCGGGTCGTTGAAGAACCAGTCGCGGAAGGCGAGCGGCGCTTGGACGACGCTGCCGTCGTCGTAGGTGATGAAGACGGTTCCCGACTCGCCGCCGGTCGGTGCGCAGCACGCCGCGCCGAGGAAGCCGAGCTTGGTGCCGTTGCCGGACGCGGCGATCACCTGGCCGCCCGTTGCCGTGTTGTCGGGCTCGCCCGGCGACGTGTCGGGCCAGCTGAACGTCAGCCCGTCGTAGGTGACGGTCGCGCCTGGGCCGAGCCCGGCCGCGGCCAGTCCTTGAGCGGAGTAGCTGGCCTCGCCTCCGTCAAAGGCGCCGGCGGTCGGGTTGCTGTCGTCGGTGATGCCCTTGTTGTTGAACGTCGCAGCCAGCGACGGTGCGGCCCCGGGGTACCAGAGGACCTTGAGCTCGACCGAGCCGGCTCTGGATTCGAGCTGGCCCGCGGAGCTGGCGGTGAGGTCGACTCGCGCCGGGCTGGGGCTGGCGCCGCTGGCGTTCTCGGCGGCGGAGGCAGTGAGGGTGGCCGACGCGGTCTCGCCCGCGGGGATCGTCAGCGTGCCCTCCGCCGGCGCCAGCGCGAAGCCGGCGTTGGTCGCGGGGAGGCGGTTGTAGTTCCAGGCGATTGTGACGGCGCGCGCGGCGTGGTTGGTGATCCGCAGCTTGGTGTCTTCGGACTCGCCCGCGTCGAGATCGACGAACTCGCGATCGAGGACTGCGGTGAGCGCCGGATCGAGCGTCGTGCGGCTGAACCCGCTGGCATGCTGGAGAGGTTGGCCCTCGCCCGGCCGCTGCTGGTAGCTCGCGCGCCCGACCAGGTGGTAGGTGCCGGTCGCCGCCGACAGCGGGACGTCCACCTGCCAGGAGGTCGACACGGTCTTGCTCGGCTCTACGACAGGGAAGTGCGCCCGCCCCAACGCCCGCACCACGCGACCGGCCCGGTCGTCGGTGGCGTAGGCGCTGAGGCTGAGCCGGACGTCGTAGACGGGCCGAGTGCTCGTGTTGCGGTAGCTCGTGACGACCCCGTTGTCGCCGAGCTGTCGCAGCTGCGCCGGTGCTTGCACCGTGACGTCGCGAGCGGGGGCGACGAACTCGATCTCGGCCACGTCGCAGAAGCTGCCGTCGGGGCCGACGTAACGCAGCCAGCGGTACCGACCGGTGTCGGCGACGGCCAGCTCGTTCCAGCCGAGCACCGGCCCGTCCTGCACCGTGGCCAGCGTGCGGCAGCCGCTTGTGGGACCGTCCGTACAGCCCTCGAACCGGCCGCCGACCATGCGCCCGAGCTGCCCGTTGCGCGGGACGAACCGGATCGCCGCGACCGGCGAGGCGTGGCCGGCGCCGAGATCGATCCCGGTGTAGCCGCCGCTCGGCTCGGCGAAGTCGAAGAACGTCGACGGGTCGCCGTCAAAGACCTTGTCATAGGTGTTGGGCAAGTCGCCCCACGCGGGGCTGGTGCCGTACGGCGTGCCGGTGAGCGTGCCCGGCAACGCGTGCTCGGGCACCCCGGGCGGGGCGCCGATCGCGTCGGCGCGCGCGAACAGGTCGGCGACGGTGCCGCGACGTGGGCCGCCCCACACCCGGTCGGCCATCGCCTCGCGCGGGCGGCGCAGATGGGTGTCGAAGGAACTGTCGGGCTGGGTGATCGCGCCGTCGGCCCAGACCGAGATCAGGTACCCGTCAAGCCGCGGGTGCTCGAGCGGCTCCCACTCCTCGTAGAGGAACTTGGGGTCGGGAAGCAGCCGCAACCCCGGTGTGACGTACAGCTTGTCGCTGGGCGAGGCGACCACCTCGTAGCCCAGGTCGAGGTAGTGCTGTGGGTCGAACCCAGGCGGGCCGTGACCCCCTCCGGTCCCCTCGGTGGTCCACGTCTCGACCTTGATGTTCGTGTCCGGGGCGATCGTGGGGTCCAGGTCGACGTCCCACCAGCTCCAGATCACCGTCTGCTTGCCATGCGAGCGGACGACCGTGTTCATCTCGTTGATGAAGTCCACGAACACATCCGCGGTCGAGCCGAATCCGCGCTCGTCGGCGTAGCGGACCAGCGGCTCGCAGATCCCCTGGTGGAAGCGTCCCGGGTACTCGTCGGTCGCGATATGGAACTCCGGCCCCGAGAACAGCGGCGCGAACTCGTCGATCAGCGCGCTGGTGAAGTCGCGCACCTCTCGCCTGGTCACATCCAGCGTCGTTCCGAAGGTCAGGCAGTCAAGGCCAAGGTCGGGCCGCACCGCGAGGATCGCTCCCGCGTGCGCGGGCATCTCGATCTCGGGGATGATCGTGACGTGGTATTTGCGGGCGGCCGCCTCGAAGCGGCGGATGTCGGCCCTCGTGTAGGCCTCGGGCGCCGCCAGGTAGGGGAAGCGGTCTGAGACCAGCCGGAACGCGTTGTTGTCCGAGAGGTGAAGCTGCAGCGTGTTCAGCTTGAGGTACGCCATCTCCCGGATCGTCTGCACGACATAGTCCGGCGACCAGTACTTGCGACCGGCGTCCAGCATGTACCCGCGCTCACGGAATCGCGGCCAGTCACGCGCCTCGCCACGGGGGAGTGTCCGTTGGCCCGGCATCGAGCGCAGCATCTGCAGCACGGTCTGCGTTCCGTAGAAGACTCCGGTTGCGCCGCCGGCGGTGATCTCGACCCGATCGCCGATCACGAGCCGGTATCCCTCCGAGCCGAGCTGGGCGTCGGTCCCGCCGGCCGACAGGAACAGGTCGCCGGCCCTCGGGCGCTGCTTGACCGCCACCGGCAGCGCGAGGCCGGTCACCGCGGCGAGGTCGTCGCGCAGCCGGCCCGCCTCGCCGGCGAGCGAGGAGGCGTCCACGACGATCCGCGAAGCAGCCCCGAGCTGGAACGCGCCGAGGCCGGGAGACCACTCCCGCAGCGCCGGGACGACGCCCGGCGGCGGATTCGCGGGCGCCTGCGCGTCCGCGGGGGACACGGGACCGAGCGTGGCGACGCCAAGGCAGACGAGCAACGCGGTCGCGAACCGCGCGACCGCATCGCGGCTCACCCTTCCGGGCTTGGCGCCGATTGGACCACCGATCACGGCGTACACGACATCCTCCCATCACGAGCTTTCCCCGTGAGAACAAGCACGCTGCGCAACCGAGCATACGACTGCACACCCCGGTGCTCGCAAGTGCTTCAAATGAACGTTCTTCATGCGGACTCGAGCGGCGAGGTCGACCTCGCCGTCGGCGATCGTCAGCGGCGGCGCCATCCGCAGGCAGCCACGACGACAAGCGGAAGCCGGCGCCCTGGTCTCGAACCGCTTCTAACGGGGCGACCGTCTAACCGAACACGCTGACGTCGTGGGAGCGTCTGCGGCGTAGGCGCCCTCGCGAATCCGCGTCGAGGTCGCTGGCCGCGACCGACCGTTGCCGCCGTGACGGCGTCGGTGCGCGCGCAGCGCGAGCGTGGCGTTCGATGCTTCATCGATCATTACGCCGCGCTGCCGATCGAAAAGTTAGAAGGCGGCACCAGGCGCCCCCTCGTACGCCTGGTGCCGCCCGCCCGGCCAACTGCATTCGGCCGCGCCACGTAGCATCCTGGGGCCGGTCGGTCACGGTCCGAACGTGGCCGCATCTCGATCCGGCCACGGAGGGAACGATCATGGATCTGGCGGCCTACCTGGACGCGGCCCTCGCCTTCGACGAACGCTTCCGGGGCCGTTGGGAGCCGGCACCCGCCGCCCCGGCGGGCCAGGTCGACCAGGAGCGGCTGGCCGCCGCCTGGGCCGAGTACACCGACCGCCTCCAGGACAACTACCCGTTCTTCCATCCCCGCTACGCCGGCCAGATGCTCAAGCCGCCGCACCCGGTGGCGATGGCCGGCTACCTGGCCGCGATGACCGTCAACCCCAACAACCACGCCCTCGACGGCGGGCCGGCCACCGGGGCGATGGAGAAGGAGGTCGTCGGCGACCTGGGGGCCATGTTCCGGCTCCCGGACGACAGCCTCGGCCACCTGACCTCCAGCGGCACCGTCGCCAACCTGGAGGCCCTCTGGGTGGCCAGGCAGCTCGCCCCCGGCCGGGCGGTCGCCCACAGCCAGGACGCCCACTACACCCACGCCCGGATGTGCGAGGTCCTCGGGGTCGAGAGCGTGGCGGTGGCGACCGACGCCAGCGGCCGGATGGACCTGGAGGCGCTCGAGGGCGTGCTGCGGACGGGCCGGGTGGGAACGGTCGTGCTGACCGCCGGAACCACCGGGCTGGGCGCGGTCGACCCGATCTCCGAGGCGCTCGCGCTGCGCGACCGCTACGGCTGCCGGCTCCACGTGGACGCCGCCTACGGGGGATTCTTCACCCTGCTCGCCTGGGAGGAGGCCGGGGCCGGGCTGCTCGGCCCGCAGACGGCCACCCGGCTGCGGGCGGTCGGGGCCTGCGACTCGGTGGTGGTTGACCCGCACAAGCACGGCCTGCAGCCCTACGGCTGCGGCGCGGTGCTGTTCCGCGACCCGGCGGTCGGTCGCCTGTACCGGCACGACTCGCCCTACACCTACTTCACCTCGGAGGAGCTGCACCTGGGCGAGATCAGCCTGGAGTGCTCCCGGGCCGGGGCGGCCGCCGGCGCGCTCTGGCTGACCTTGCGCGTCCTGCCCCTGCAGGCCGGCCAGGGCCTCGGCCCGGTCGTGGCCGGCGGCCTGCTTGCCGCGAGATCCTGGGCCGAGCTGCTTGCCGCCAGCGACGAGCTCTGCCTGTACCAGCAGCCGGAGCTGGACATTCTCGCCTTCTGGCCGCGCCCGGCGTCACCCTCCTGCGCCGCCGTCGACGCCGCCTCGGCCGAGCTGCTGCGGGCGGCCATGGACGACCCGTCGCCGGTCTACCTGAGCACCCTGCGCCTGGCCAGCGACCGCCTCCGCCACCGCGACCCGGCCCTCGCCGCCGACGTCGACCAGGCCCGGGTGCTGCGCAGCGTCCTGATGAAGCCCGAGCACGAGCCCTACGTCCAGACCCTCCACCGCGAGCTGGTGCGGATCGCCCGCGCCATTCGGGACTGATCCGGGCCGGAGGGGTGTCAGCGCACCGGCCGGCTGTGGCGGTGCCGCACCGGGCCGGTGAACGCCCGAACGAGCATGAACAGCAGCATGGCCACGAACACCAACGTGACCAGGATCGACAGGAGCATTCTCCGTCCCCTTTCCGTTGGTAGGTGGGCCACCCCTACCCGCATCCCCGGGACCCCAACCCCCGGCCACGGCCTGGGGCGGCGTCGCCGTCCACGACCGCGCTGTGGCCCTGTTTCGTGGACGCGACCTCCTCCGCGGGCAGTACCTGCTGCTGACCACGATGGTCTTCTACACCCTCGGCGGCATCGCGCTGCTGGTTGGCACGTGACGGGACGACCGGCGACCAGCCCGGTTGGCGGGAAAGATCACCGGGCGGTGGGGGAACGCGCTTGGCCGCCCGATCTGTGGGTATCACCGCTGGATGCACACATCGACTGATCATCAACGGCCAACGGTGGAACCGCGGGTGCTGCTGGTCGATGACAGCCCGGCCATGCGTCGGGTCCTGCGCGGCCTGCTGCAGGACGCCGGGATGACGGTCATCGGCGAGGCGGGCGACGGGCTCGAGGGCGTCGCCCAGGCCGAGGCCCTCCAGCCCGACGTCGTGCTCATGGACTGGCGCATGCCCAACCTGGACGGGATCCAGGCGACCAGCCGCATCCGCCAGCGGCTGCCTCAGGTGCAGGTGGTGATGCTCACCCACGCCGAATGCCATGGAGCCGAGCTCGCCCGGCAGGCCGGCGCGGCCGCCTTCCTCCCCAAGAGCGCGGCGGTCGAACTGATCTGCGCGACCGTCCGTACCGCATCCGACAAGCCCGACCCGTCAGCAGCGGAGCGCTAGCCGACGCGTGCGGCGACGCCGGGCCCCCGAGTGGTACTGGGTCCAGATCAGTTCCGGGGTCGGCGGAGGGTCGGGTCGGTGATCCCGCCGGGGCTGGCGAGCCGCTGGATGTCCCAGCCGGCCCGCCGGGCGCCGGCCTGGTAGGCGCTCTCGTAGAAGTCGAGCACGCCGGCGCGGGGATCGTCCGCGGCGCGGGCGTCGTCATAGCGCAGCACGGCCAGATGGCTGCCGTTCCGGGGGACCCATCGGGCGGCCTTGGGCTGCAGCGGCTGGTCGGCCAACCCGTCTGGCTCGGGCGCGGTGTAGGCGTAGAACGCCGGCTCGGGGAAGCTGGCGTCGCCGAACCAGAAGCCGAAGCTGATCACCTCCCGCGAGTAGGCCTCGCGGGTCACACGATCGGCCGTTGGTGGCTGGTCGATGTGGCGGTCGGAGAACCGGGTGTGGGCGATGTCGAAGGTGTGCCAGAAGTGGTGCACCGGGCTGACCTTGCCCGCATACCGGGCGGCGAACTCCTCCAACAGGAGATTTACCTGGCTGAGGACCTGCCAGTAGCGGTTGGCCCAGGCCGGGTCATAGGTGGCGTGCTCGGTGTCGTCGGCAAACGGCCGGTCGGCGTCGGGCAGGTCGAACGGCCTCGGGATCGCGATGGCCGCCTCGATCCCGAGCGTGACCAGCGCCTCCACCGTGTTGCGATGGAACGAGGCGACCGACTGCCCCTCGAGCGGGAACGACGCCGCGCTGCCGTCCAGGGTGTGGATGCGCAGCCGATGGTCGACGAAGTCGAAGTCGATGGTGAAGATCGGGTTGCCGTCGACCTGGCCCATCGGTCGGGTGGTGATGCCGCGGCCGGTGAGGTGGAAGGGCACGTTCCACCAGTGGTTGCGCCGGACGCTGGCCGCCAGGCGGAGCTTGCCGACGACCTGGCAGAACCGATGCAGCGTCTCCTTGGTGTCCTGCCATTGGGCCAGCGGCATCGGGGGAAACAGCTCCATGCCAGCACTCGTTTCAGTCACGCCCCCCTTGACGGCCTTGGATGCCGAGGATGAGCGACCCGGGCGAGGATCGTTCCGCTAGATGAAGCGCTTCACGAACGCCAGCGCCTTGTCGGCGACCTCGCGCCAGCCGCTGTCGATGGTGAGCGCGTGCCCGCGGTCCTTCATCTCCACGATCTCGGTCACGCCCTGGTTGTCCTGCTGCTGCTTGTAGGAGGCGTTCGCGATCGCCCACGGGACGGTGTGGTCCTTCTCGCCGGAGATGATCAGCAGCGGACCACGCTCTGGGTTCTTGGTATCGACCTTGGCCTCGGTCCACGGGTTGAGGTTGGCCGTGGCGGCCTGGAACAGCGGGACACCGGAGGTCGGCACCGAATAGGTCTCGTACAGCTGCTTGGCCTCCTCCTCGCTGACGGCGTTGGCGAAGCCGTAGCGGAACTGCTCGTAGGTGAGCGGGACCGCGCGGTTGCGGTTGGCGGGGTTGCCGAGCACCGGGAAGGCCGACTTCAGCGACGAGATCGGCAGCGGCAGCACCCCGCGGAACGGTGCCGGGTCGATCGCCACCGACACTGCGGCCAGGCCGCGCCCGGCGAGGATCTGGGTCAGCAGCCCGCCGAAGGAGTGGCCGATGATGGCCGGCTTGCGGTCCAGGCCACGGATGATCTCCTCGAAGTGGTCGGCGACCTGGCCGATCGACTTGCCGGCGAACACCTCGGGCTGCGCCTTGGCCTCCTCGACCGTGTCGGGGTGGCCCGACGACCCCGACACGGTCGAGGAGGCCAAGGCGCA
>DATHII010000250.1:0-6004 GCA_035316885.1 Jiangellaceae bacterium
GGCCCGATGCCGTCGACAACCTGGCCTCGGCCGTCCGGGCCGGACTGTCGCTGCCCGAGGCGCTGACCCAGCTCGGCGTTCGCGGGCCGGAGCCGTTGCGGCGGCCGTTCCTGCGCTTCGGGGAGGACTACCGCGCGACCGTTGGTGGTTCGCCTCGCGTCTCACCGCGCTCGTAGATCGCGTCGCCCAACAGGCGCCAGCCCAGCCAGGGTGCAGGCAACCCGAAGACGGGCATCTCCAAGTCGGCGAGCCAGTCGAGTTCGTGGCCGAACCCTTCGGGAACCTCATCGGAGAAGAACACGCGTCACCCGCTCCCCCGGCACCCCCGCTGGCGCCCGAGTCGATCACCAGAACTCGATCCGGAGAACCAGCGTGGGCCCCCGTCGATGGCCGCCACGCCGTCGAGGTGAAAGGCGTGCCGGCCGGGGCGGCGCGACTGTGCTGGCTTGCTACCTCTGCCCCCGCGCCGTGTGTTTGTTGGTGTGGCGGACAAGCAGGTCGGCCAGTTCGCCCGGGCGGCTTAGGGCCGCGCAGTGGCCGGCGGTGATCTCGTCCGGGGTGATGCCAAGACGGTCGTGGACGACTCGACGCATGAAGCCAGGTGGGAAGAAGCGGTCTTGGGTGCAGAGCACGAACCTGGTCGGAACAGCCGGCCAGGCTTCCAGCGGCAACGGGGTGTGGTAGGCGGTTGGCGATTCGTCCCGCTCCTTGCTCATCGCCTCCTCGGCAAGGGCGCGGGGAACATCGTGGTAGAAGGTGACGAACGGGTCTTCGCTGCCGGTTTGTCCGCCGTCCCGCTCGGCTTGCTCGCGCACCGCCTGCTGGTAGCCTGTGTTGTCCCACCACTGCGCCGGCGCCTCCCCAAGGGCCGGGATCATCCCGGCGACCAGGACGAGCAGGTCAACCGGAATGCGCTCGGCGACCAGCGGTGCGGTGAACCCGCCGTAGGACTGGGCAACCACCACCACATTGCGACGGTCTGCGATCGCATCGACCACGGTGTCGGCGTACTCGCCCAGCCCGGCCGAGTTGTCGTCGCATGGCAGGTCCGGGGCGACCACCTCGTGCCCGCGACGCCGCAGTTGGTCTTCGACCAGGTGCCAGTACCATCCCACGTCCCCACCGCCATGGATCAACGCGAAAGTCGCCATCGGTGCGATCCCCTCCGGTTGGTCAGCTGCCGTGCACATGTCGACGACGTCTCTGCGGCGAACTCATCGCATGTAGCCCTCGAAAGCATTCCCCGGCCGCCCGCGCTTGATTCACTTTCCGCAATTGCCGCGAACACGCCCTGGGTTCGGGGTGTCAGGTCCAGCTCAGCGCATCTTTGGCCGCCCGCCGCCTTCGACCGAGTCGAGACGTCCCGAGCCGCCATGCGCGCTCCCTGTCCAGGCTCGCTCGGCTCACCCCCATCTCACCCGTCGCAGTCTCGGACGGCTCGAGATGCCCGCTGGCGATGAGGAAACCGACCTTGCCCACAGAGACACCCAGGTCGGTGGCTGCATCGGCCTGCGACACCCATTCCGGGGGCTCAAGCAAGACGACTGATCCTCGGGGACAACGCCGTGGCATCGCCGAAGTTCGACGCGCTCGAAGCCGAGGAGCCGCATCCGCGGGTCGCCGGCCTCTCGTACTACATCGTGTCCGACCGGGCGCTAGAAGAGTTCGCTCCCATCGTCGCCAGCCTCACCGGCCGCTGACCTACGCGTCCTGCAAGGACGAAGATCCGCCCGCTTCGCTGTGCGCAGCGCGGGACCGCTTGATCGCATCGCGGTAGACCTGCTCGTAACCACGCGCCATCGACTCGATGGAGAAGCGGTCCACGACCACCTGCCTGCAGGTGTCCGGGTCGATCTCGCCCGCCCGTTCGATGGCAGCGGGCATCTCGTCCGCGTCGTCGCAGATGAAGCCGTTCACGCCATCCTCGACGATCTCCGGCACGGCTCCGCGGCGGAGCGCGACGACGGGTGTTCCGGACGCGAGAGCCTCGATCATGACCATGCCGAACGGTTCGTCCCACTGAATCGGCATGACCAGCGCACGAGCCCGCGCGAGGTAGTCGTGCTTGCGTTCCTTCGGTGGCTCCTCCAACCACTCCACGTCGTCGTCGAGCAGCGGTTCCACGACCCGCTCGAAGTACTCCTTCTCATCCGGCTCGCGGCACTTCGTCAGCGCCACAAGTTTCCGCCCGGCGCCGCGTGCCGCGCGCACTGCAAGCTCGGGCGCCTTGTCCGCGCAGCACCGCCCGAGGAACAGGACGAAGTCGTCCTTGTCCCGCCGAAAGTCGTGGTCGGACACCCGCACGCCGTTGAAGACGGTGCCCGCCCACGGCAGGTCGGGCGCGCCCGCTCGCTGTGAGTCCGAGATCGCGACGAAGGTGATGTTCTCGCCGAGGTGACGGAAGTAGCCGCTGACATCGCCGTAGTAGTCGCCGAGCTCACCATCGACCGGACCGTGCGCCGTCAAGATCGTCGGTATCTCCATGCCCGCAGCGACCAGTGGACCGGCGGCAGTGTGGTCGTGGATAACGTCGACGTCAAGGTCTGCGAGGACACGTGACGCCGCTGCGGAGTGTCGTACCTCTGTGAGGACGTCCCCGACGCGATCGCTCTGCGGTTCCTCGGTAGCGGCGAAGAACCGCGTCGCGTCCGTGTTGTCCTCACCTGCGCCGATGAGCGTGACATCATGTCCCAGATCGACGAGCCCGTCGACGAGTCCTGCGCAGACCGACTCGATGCCGCCGTAGCCAGTCGGCGGCACCGGGAACCAGGGCGGCGCGACCACCGCGACCCGTAAGCTCAGCTCTCTCATGGCGGGTTCCCCCTTGTCATATGCAGGGAGGGTGATACCCGCTCAGCTGAAAGTTAGGCCTACCGGTCGAATCAGGGCCCGTTCCAACGGGTGCCGACCTGTAGGCCGGGTGGAAGTCCGGTGACAGCGGCCCGTCGGCCACGTGCCCGGACGGATACCCGGCTCCCGGCGAGGGGCACGTTGTCGAGTTCGAGGCCCCCCCAGCTCTCGGGCAGACCCGGCGACATCGTGATGCTTCCGCCCGGAACGTTCGGCTCCGCGCCGAGGAGGACTCGCACCAGTTCAAGTGGTGCGGCGGCCGCCCATGCCTGCGGGGAGCAGGACGTGGGATACGGCACCGGCGCGGGGAACTCGGCCCGGTCGAAACCGCACATGAGCTCGGGGAGCCGGCCGCCGAAGTGCTCAGCGGCTTCCAGGATGCCGCCGGCGACGAGCTGTGCCTCGTCGGTATGCCCCGAGCGCTTGAGTCCCGCGGCGACGATGGCCGAGTCGTGCGGCCACACCGACCCGTTGTGGTAGCTCATCGGGTTGTACGCGGTCATGGAGCTGGCCAGGGTGCGTACGCCCCAGCCGGTGAACATCTCCGGTGACGTGAGCAGTTCCGCGAGCCGCGCCGCGCGGTCCGGCGCGACGATACCGGACCACAGGCAGTGGCCGACGTTCGATGTCAGCGAGTCGATGGGCTGCTTGTCGGCGTCGAGGCCCAGGGCGTACCAGCCGACGTCTGGCAGCCAGAAGGCGTCCTCGAACGCCTGCCGCATGGCCTCGGCCCGGGCCCGGCAGCGCCGAGCGAGCGACGTGTCGCCGGCATCGTCGGCCAGCGCTGCGCGCGCCAGGTACGCCGCGTAGACGTATCCCTGCACTTCGCACAGCGCGATCGGGGCCTGCGCCACGCGCCCGTCGGCATAGGTGACACCGTCCCACGAGTCCTTCCATCCTTGGTTGGCGAGTCCGGACGGCGACAGTCGCTGGTACTCAACGAAGAGGTCACCGTCACGGTCGCCGTACGTCTCGATCCACTCCAGTGCCCGATCGGCGGCCGGCACAAGGGCATGGACCTCATCTCTCGGTGCGCCCCAGCGAAGGAGTTCGCCGAGGAGTACGACGAACAGCGGCGTGGCGTCCACGGTGCCGTAGTAGGCCGTACGCCCGCCCAGCGCCGTCGACGCCTCCAAGCCGAAACGGACCTCGTGCAGGATGCGACCCGGCTGCTCCTCGGTCTTCGGGTCGATCCGGGTCCCCTGGCGGCGCGCCAGGCTGCGCACCGTGCCGAGCGCGAGCTCCGGATTCAGGCTGAGCGACATGTACGAGGTGATCAGCGAGTCTCGACCGAACAACGCCATGAACCACGGCGACCCGGCCGCGACCACCTGGTCGGCAGGGTGGTCGGGATCCAGGATGCGCAGCGACCCGAGATCGCGGCGGCTGGTGCGCAGGGTGTGCGCCAGGCCGGACGGTCCGCTCCGCAACACAGGGACCCGCGTCCGCCAGTCGGCCTGCCGCCGGGCCTGTGCAGTGTGCTCGAGCGGCACGTCGGCCGGGAACCATGCGTCCGGGTCGACCGCCTCGTGCGCGCCGACGTGCAAGGTCGTCCGCCACTCGCCGTGGGGCGGCAGTGCGACGTCCCACCGCAGGGCTCCGTCGCGGTAGTCCGCGCCCGGCGCCCGCACGTTCACCGACCGGCCACGTTCCCCGACGCGGTGCTCGAACCGGACGCCGTTGTCGGTCTGCTCCGACGCCCCCTCGCGCGGCCGGGCCCGACCTTCCTTGACGGCGAACACGTCGGCGAAGTCCGCTTCCACCCGGATGGCCACCTCGATGCTCGTCGGGTGCGGGGCGTGGCTGCGCACGACGATGTCCTCGCGCATCCCCTGCCCGACGAAGCGCTCTCGTCGCACGAGGAGCGCGCTGTCCGCACGCCCCCGCTGTGGCCTCGCGCGCGACACGAACAGCGCGTAATACGGCGTCGGGACGAATGATCGGAGAAGTTCCGGACGATGCCCGTCGATGTCGAGCGTCCAGCGGGACAGGACCCGCATGTCCTCGACAAACAAGCCGTGGACCTCGCCCACCTCGACGTCGCCCGATGGCCCGGCCATGCAGAAGGAGGATCCGTCCAGGATCGTCACGGATCCCGCGGCACGGATCACCGAGTCGCCGTCGAACTCCCAGAGTTCGGGTTGCGGCGCCCGGTGAGTCATCTCGTCCGGCTGCCGCGCCCGAGTGTCGGCGTCGGTCATTTGAGCTGGTCACCACCTACCGTGCAAAGGCTCGGCGTGATCGAGACTGTCGAACTGGAACTCCGTTGTGGCCTCGCCTGTCGGCATTCGGGATCCTTCCTGGCTCCGCCGCAGCACGTCATCGATTGCCGGGCAGCGGGGAGTACGGATGTGAATCAGTCGATCTCACGGCCGTGTATTCCACAGGTCAGAGGTAGCCGCCGGGACTACTGATATGGCTGATTTCGTGCTGACCACAGTCTTGCAGTCCACGGTGACACCCCGCAGGACCTCACCCCACATCGTCGCATGATGAACGACGGACCCTACACGCGCGATATCCGTTCGTGTCCGGGAAGCCGGGTCACACGGCGGACACCGTCAAGCGGTTGCCGCTGCGGGACGGCTGGCAGTCCGGACCCGCCAGATGACGACCATGAGTGCGCCTAGACCGAACACCACGGCGGCCACCACCACGCTGCGGATCGGCACGCTCGTCCTCGCCAACGACTACCGACATCCGGTGCTGCTCGCAAAGGAGGCGGCAACCCTGATGCGTCGGCGAGCTGCTCCTCGACGTCGGCCAGCTTGTCCTCGCTGGGCCAGCTGTCACGGGCGAGCGACCGCATCGCGCACTGCCCGGGTCAGGCGCTGGTCACGTATGACGACGCCACCGACCGCCGCGGCTACGCAGAACACCACGAGGAGCAAGGGCGAGCGGGCGCTACCGCCTCCAACGAGCACGAGGCTGGCGGCGACCGCCCCGCCGAAGGCGACCGCGGCCCACACGAGCTGCTCGACGCGGAAGTCGTGCAGGGAGCAGGTGCTGCCGCACTGCTCCAGTCTGCGACGCACCGACGCGCCGCCGCCGAGCACACGTTCCAGCACCTCTGCGCCGTCGGCGAGGTAGGGCCGTACCAGGTGCTCGAGGGTCGGGAACGGGGTGACGGTCCGGGCGCCCATCTGGTGCGCAC
>DATHII010000251.1:0-9931 GCA_035316885.1 Jiangellaceae bacterium
CCGCCAGGTACTGGTCCCACCACCCGTCCAGCGGCTCCGTCTGCTCAACGACGTCGACCCACATGCCGGAGGGATCGGTCAGTCCGAATCGACGCTGCCCCCAGGGCTCGTCCGTCAGAGGCAGGTCGAAGCGAAGACCGGTGCCAAGAAGGCGTTCGTACTCTGCGTCGGCATCCCCTACCTGCAGGGTCAGGAAGGAGCCATCGCCCCGATGCGCAGCCGGATCCGGCGGCGACGACGGATGCTCGAACCGAGCGACCAGGGCTGGGCGTCGGCGCTCCCGTTCGCGGCGTTGCCCGCGTCGGTACGCCGCATGGGTGTAGCCGACCGCTACCAGGCTGAGGATGAACGCACCGACCGCGAACCAAAACGCGGCGATCTCCTGGCCCTCCCACGCGCCGAACATGCCGCCGGAGCGTACGGCAGCCGGATCGGGTGGCGATAGGCGCTCCGCGTCCGCGGCTCGGTCACCTCTGGGCCGTGCAGCTTCCCATCGGCAAGCCGCCTTCGTCGAGGCCCTCTGGCGGATCAGGTCCGGCGGCGGTCTAAATACAGCTGATTGTCCGTTTTTTCTGTGGTGTTGGCGGGGTAGACCCGGGCACGGCGGGTAGGGGACTTGCGTACGAGTCCATGTCCGACGCAAGAAGGAGGATGGTAAGGATGGCTTTCCAGCCATGGGAGTACCGGACTGACAGCGGGTTCACTGGTGATCGATCTGACCTGACCGGCTATTCGATTGCCGCAGTCGACGGCGACATCGGTCACGTCGACGAGGCGACCTACGAGAGTGGTGCATCGTACCTGGTGGTCGACACCGGGCCGTGGATCTTTGGCCGCATGGTGATGTTGCCGGCAGGTGTCGTCGAGCGGATCGATACAGCCGAGAAGAAGCTGTACGTCGACCGGACGAAGGAACAGATCAAGAACTCGCCCAACTACGACGAGCTCGCCGACAACGCCGAGTACCGGGAACGCCTCGGTAGCTACTACTCCGACATGTACCCGCCTCGGATGTGACCCAGGCCGGTAGGGGCACCTGCTGCCTTTTCGGACAGCAACTAGGTAGAGAAGGGGATCCCGGGCTCCGCTGAGGGCCTGGGATCCCCTTCACGCGGCTGCCCATCCTCCCCGCTTCCTGCATGAGCTTCGGGGACGGTTCACGGGAGATCGACCAGTGGGCGCTCGACCACGACGCTGCCGAGCGACCGGCAGGCCGTCGAGCTCGGCATCACCTTCTGGGACACCGCCAACGTCTACGGGCTCGGCAGACTCCGCCGGTGTCGTACGCGTGAAAGGTGCGGTCGTCGCTGACCCGCAGGTCGATTTCTCACACCATGCCGGGTCTCCTAGACCCGTTTCAGGAAGTCGAGCACCCGCTTGGTCAACAGCGCCGCGGCTTCCGCGTCGTACGACGACAGCGAGCTGTCGGCGAACAGGTGCCGCTCGCCGGGGTAGACGAATAGCTCCGCGTCCTCAGCCTCGTCGACGAGCGCGCGGGCGGCGTCGATGTCGCCTTCGCCGGCGAAGAACGGATCGGCATCCATCCCATGGATCTGCACGGGCACGCCGGCGGGCCACGGCGACTCGAACTCCGACGGGGGAACACAGGACTCGAACAGCAACGCGCCGCGGGCTCCTCGCCGGGTCTGCGCCAGCTTCTGTGCCGACATCACTCCGAGTGAGAACCCTGCGTACGTGAGGTCGGAGGGAAGCTCTTCCGCTGCACGTACTCCGCGCTCCTGGACGTTGCCGAAGCCTATCTCCCGCGCGTACCCGATTCCCTCGTCCAGGGTCTGGAAGGTGCGCCCGTCGTAGAGGTCGGGAGCGTGAACGGTGTGTCCGGCTTCCCGCAGCCGATCGGCGAAGGCGATAACCCCCTCGGTCAATCCCTGTGCATGGTGGAACAACAGAACCTCAGCCATAGCCGGGGCTCTCCCTTCTGTGGAGAATGTTGGACGGTGAATGATCCGGAGCCATTGTCCGCCGAGCTACGCGCCATCCCACCGGGGCCGCACGCCAGCCGCCTTCGTCGTGAGGCACTCTGCGCTCTGATCGCCGCGAGGACCTGCGCGCTTCCGAAGCGCCCAGGTCCCGATGAGAAGTCGGCCATGAGGGGATGCTAAGGCCATTTCCGGACGATCCCCGTCCGGAAAAGCATGAGTTCCGTAGCACTTGGGTGGGTCCAGCCGGACGGTCAGTTGGCGGTTACGTAGCACTCGAAGGTGCCCGGAAGCGCCAACGAGAAACGGCGGTAGACGCCGCACATCGCCGAAAGGCAAGATGCAGGTCAGCCACCGTTCCCGCTAGACCTCAGCGGGCCGGCAGGCCACGCTCATTAGATGTCGAAGTAGAGCTCGAACTCGTGTGGGTGGGGGCGCAGGCGGATCGGGTCGATCTCGTTGGCACGCTTGAAGTCGACCCAGGTCTCGATCAGGTCTGGCGTGAACACGCCTCCCTCGAGCAGAAAGTCGTGGTCGGCCTCGAGGGCGTCGAGCACCTCCGGGAGCGAACCCGGCACTTGCTGCACGAGGTCGTGCTCCTCGGGCGGCAGTTCGTAGAGATCCTTATCGATCGGCTCCGGCGGCTCGATCTTGTTGCGGATGCCGTCGATTCCCGCCATGAGCATCGCGGCGAATGCAATGTACGGGTTGCAGGACGGATCCGGCACCCGGAACTCGATCCGCTTGGCCTTCGGGTTGGATCCCGTGATCGGGATGCGTACGCAGGCCGAACGGTTGCGCTGGCTGTAGACCAGGTTGACCGGCGCCTCGAATCCGGGGACCAGGCGGTGATACGAGTTCACGGTCGGGTTGGTGAACGCGAGCAGGCTGGGGGCGTGGTTGAGCAGGCCACCGATGTACCACCGACCGGTATCCGACAGACCGGCGTAGCCGAGCTCGTCGTAGAACAGCGGCTGGCCGTCCTTCCAGATGCTCTGATGGCAGTGCATGCCGGAGCCGTTGTCGCCGAAGATCGGCTTCGGCATGAACGTCACGGTCCGGCCGTCGGCGCGCGCGGTGTTCTTGACGATGTACTTGTACTTCATCAAGTTGTCGGCCTGCTTGAGCAGCGTGTCGAATCGGATGTCGATCTCCGCTTGCCCAGCGGTCCCGACCTCGTGATGCTGCATCTCGACGGTGATGCCGGCGTCGATGAGGTTCTTCAGCATCTCCGATCGTAGGTCTGTCAGGTGGTCCATGGGCGGCACCGGGAAGTACCCCTGCTTGTAGCGCGGCTTGTAGCCGAGGTTGCCGCCTTCCTCCGTCCGCCCGGTGTTCCAGGCACCCTCGACGGAGTCGATGTAGTAGTAGCTCGCGTTCTGCTTGGTCTCGAACCGCACGTCGTCGAAGATGTAGAACTCGGCCTCCGGGCCGAAGTACGCGGTGTCGCCGATTCCGGAGCTTTTGAGGTAGCCCTCCGCCTTGCTCGCGATGTTGCGGGGATCGCGACTGTACGGCTCGTCGGTGAACGGGTCGACAATGAAGAAGTTGATCACCAGCGTCTTTGCCTGGCGGAACCGGTCGACGAACGCACTCGTCGGGTCCGCGATGAGCTTCATGTCCGACTCATGGATCGCCTGGAACCCCCGGATCGAGGAACCGTCGAACATCAGACCTTCGCTAATGGTGTCTGCGTCGAACCCGCCTGCCGGCACGGTGAAGTGCTGCATCACGCCCGGCAGGTCGCAGAAACGCACGTCGATGAACTCGACGCCCTCGTCCTTGACGAAAGCCAGCAGCTCGTCGGCGTTGGTGAACATCCAGCCTCCTGGCTAGGTGGTGGTCCGGCCCGCTGGACCTCTCATGTCTCGGAACCCGCGCACGCGGGAACCCCAAGCCCGGAACGTTACGAGTCGGCGATTACCCGGCGGTGTCCCGGATGTTTCGCCAGTGTTACACCCCGCCCGTACGGCGCAGAGCCCGGGTGGTCAGCGGGGCGGCAGACCGCCGCGGGGGACCTTCATGTTGCGCGGCAGTGGACCCTTCGGCATGGCGACCGGCTGGGTGCCGAGCGCGCGCAGCCGCGACCGGAGCTCGGTGACCTCGGCCGGACGCAGGTTGCGAGGCAGCTTCATGACGTACTTCGGCAGACGGCGCAGGGATACCTGGTCTTCGTCGTTGCCGACGACGATGTCGTAGACCGGAGCTTCCCCGACGACCCGCGCGTGGCGCCGCTTCTCCTGGTTGAGCAGGTTGACGACGCGGGTCGCCGAGGTGCCTTCCCCGACCAGGATGACGCCAGGACGGCCGACGACGCGGTGCACGACGTCCTGGTGGCGGTTGGTGGCGACCACCGGGGTGGAGTCCCAGCCCCGGCGCAGTGTGCCGAGCGCGGCCATCGCAGCGCCGGGCTGTCCCTCGATCTGCGAGTACGCCGCCTTCTCGGCCCGGCGGCCGAAGACGACCGCTCCCGCGAGCAGCGCGAACGGGAACCCGATGACCGGCCAGAGCCACACCGGCTTCAGAAGCAGGCCGAGCAGGACGAGCACGACCAGGACTGCCAACACGACGCCGAGCGAGATCCACCCGATGTACGGATCGGATCGCTTCGCCATCCGGTAGGTCTGCTTGATCTGGGCGAGGCGCCCCTTCTTCTGGGCGGACTCCTGCTGCTCGTCCTTTCGTGCCATGCGTCACAGCGTACGGGTCCGCCGGCTCGCGACGGAATCAGGCGCCCGGACCCCCCGGGGGACACCGGCTGCTCACGTGCGAACGAGGGCGAAGATCATCGACGACCAGTCAGGGCGGGCCACGCGGTCTGTGCTGGTGATCGCCGGGCCCACTCTGACACGTCATACGGCGGTGGAGTTGTCAGGTCCGCAGCCCGCATCGGGGCAGATCAGCGTCACGGCGGCGCGGACAAGTCCGGCTGCCAGCCCGCTGCGCCACGGCCAGCCCGCGCCGGCTCAGCGAGTGGCGAGTGGCTCCTCGCGGGCCTGGAGGGCCTGGCGGTAGAGGCGTCCGGCGCGGTACGAGGAGCGGACGAGCGGCCCTGACATCACGCCGGCGAATCCGTCCGCCTCGGCCTCCTCGCGCAGGGCGACGAACTCCTCGGGCCTCACCCAGCGCTCCACCGGGTGATGACGCGGCGAGGGACGCAGGTACTGCGTGATCGTGACCAGGTCGCACCCGGCCTCATGCAGGTCGCTCAGCGCCTGCGACACCTCCTCCATCGTCTCGCCCATTCCGAGGATGAGGTTCGACTTCGTGACCATGCCTGCGGCCCGTGCCATCGACAGGACGTCGAGAGAGCGGTCGTAGCGGAACGCGGGCCGGATCCGCTTGAAGATCCGCGGGACAGTCTCGACGTTGTGTGCGAACACCTCCGGCTCGGCGTCGAACACCAGCTGCAGCAGTTCGGAGTGTCCGGAGAAGTCGGGCGTGAGGATCTCGACGCCGGTGCCAGGGTTGAGCGCGTGAATGGCCCGGATGGTCTCGGCGTAGAGCCACGCGCCCTCATCGTCGAGATCGTCCCGGGCGACACCGGTGACCGTGGCGTAGCGCAGGCCCATGGCCTGCACCGACTCGGCGACGCGCCGTGGCTCGTCGCGGTCGAGGGGCTCGGGCCGGCCGGTGTCGATCTGACAGAAGTCGCAGCGCCGCGTGCACTGGTCGCCACCGATGAGGAAGGTGGCCTCGCGGTCCTCCCAGCACTCGAAGATGTTGGGGCAGCCGGCTTCCTGGCAGACGGTGTGCAAGCCCTCGCGTTTCACCAGCGCCTGGAGTTCGCGGTACTCAGGCCCCATCCGCGCCGTCGTCTTGATCCACGACGGCTTCTTCTCGATCGGGGTCTCGCTGTTGCGCACCTCGAGGCGCAGCAATCGACGGCCTTCCGGTGCGGCACTCACGCGCTCAGCCTACGCTGCCGGGCCGGCCGCTCCGGCGGCGACGGGGGTCGCCAACAGGCCGGGTAGGTGGTGCTCGACCACGGGTAGGACGTCGGCAACGGTGACCCGGTGGCCGAGTTCTGCCGAAAGCGACGTGACGCTCGCATCGGCGATTCCGCACGGCACGATCCGACCGAACCAGGACAGGTCGCAGTCGCAGTTGAGGGCGAACCCGTGCATGCTCACGCCCTGTGCGACCCGCAGCCCGATCGCCGCGAGCTTGCGCACGGGGCCGCGATCGTCGGCCGGGATCCATACCCCACTGCGGCCCTTCACCTCGACCCGGCCGGCGACGATGCCGAACTCGGTGCACACGTCGATGAGCACCTGCTCGACTCGGCGGACGAACGCGATGACGTCGATCGGGTCGGGCAGCCGGACGATCGGGTAACCGACGAGCTGGCCGGGGCCGTGCCAGGTGATCTTCCCACCTCGGTCGACGTCGATGACGGGCGCTCCGGCGTCGAGCAGGGGACGCTCGTGGGGCTCCGTGCGCTTGCCTGCGGTGTAGACCGGCTCGTGCTCGAGCAGCACGACCGTGTCGGCGATCTCGCCGGCGACGCGGGCCGCGTGAAGCCGTCGCTGTTCGTCCCACGCGACCTGGTACGGGACCGGCGCCTCGTGGCGAATCAGCTGCGGAGAGGTCACCGGTCCACCCTACGCGCGACGCCGTGCGGGCAACGTCCGGCCGTCGGCCCAACCAGGCGGATGCAGGCCCGATCGGTCGGTACGGGCTGTGGACAGTGTCTGGTCGGGCACGCAGAGATCGGCGGCATTTGCGACGATGGTCCGATGGACTTCCCCGTGTACGTGCCGGGCTATGCCGTGGAGGGGCCGCTCGGCAGCGACGGCAACCCATCGGTATGGGTCGCCCGCGAGGAAGCCGGCGGGCGGCGGGTCGCGCTGAAGCTGTTGCCCCTGACCGACCCGGAGGCCCGCGAACGGGCGCGGCGCGAGGTGGCGCTGATGACTGCGGTCGACCACCCGCACGTGCTCCCGGTGTACGGCGTCGTCGACGTCCCGGGCGCCCTGGTGGTCGTGCTCGAACTGGCCGACGGCGGCAGCCTGGCCGACCTGCTTGCTGCAAGAGGAACGCTCTCGCCCGGCGAGGTCGTCACGGTGTGCGCCCCGACGGCCCAGGCGCTCGCCGAGCTGCACACACTCGGTCTGGTCCACGGCGATGTGTCGCCGGAGGCCGTCCTGTTCTCCGCTGACGGTCGGCCCATGCTCGCCGACCTCGGGCTCTCGCACATCGCCGGCGGCCACGTCGCCGACCTCGGCGTGGTGCCCGGGTTCTCGGCCCCAGAGGTGGTTGCCGGTTACCCCGCCCAGCCCGGCTCGGACGTCTACGGGCTGGCGGCGGTCGCCCTGCGTGCCCTGACCGGATACGTCCCCACCCAGGCGATCCTGCTGCCGGGTATCCCGCCCGCCACCCAGGGGGCGCTCGCGCAGGCGATGCATCCCGACCCGACTCGCCGGCCCGACGCCGCGTCGCTGGGAAACGCCTTGTTCGTCCTCGCCGACCCCGAGCCGGTCGGCATCGGTGATGTTCCCATCGTCGACGCTGATGAGCCAGCCACACCGCCGCCGCACCGGTCGCGTCGCGCAGCGCGTGAGGCGGAGGACGAGCACGACACGCCGCCGGCCATGGGCCGGAGCATCTCGCCAGCTCATGCGACCGAAGCTCTGCCGGACCCGGTACCGCGGGTGGCCGGTCCCGCTGCCGGCACGGTCCATCCGGCGGAGGTCATGACCCCGCCCCATCGACGACGCCGCCTCGCGGCCGAGCCGGAGCCGCGGTCGCGCCGGCCCGAGGCCGAGCCGGAGCCGAGGTCGGGACGGCGCCGCGGGCGTCTGCGCAGGGTCGACGTCATGCGGGTGATTGCGCTGGTCATCGCGATCCCGGTGATCGTGGCCGGTGCCGCCTTCGCGGTGATGCAGTTGACGAACGGTGGTGACCCGGAGTCGTTGCCGGGGGCCGATCGGTTGAACTCGCCGGGGGAGGCCGAGGTTCCGGTCGATCTGTGCGGAGGGCCACAGCCCGCACCGACCGAGGAGCCGCCGGAAGTCAGCGACTGGACGCAGGTGGTTCAGAGCCTGTACGTCTTACGCACCGAGGCGTTCGCGGAGGTCGACGCGTCCGCCCTCTGCGATGTCTACGCGCCCACAAGCCAGGTGCTCGCAGAGGACGCCGAGCTGCTCCAGCTCTACGCCGACGCGGGCGTCCACACCGAGGGCTTGGCCTTCGAGGTGGTCACCGCGGAGTTGGTGTCGCAGGAGGGCGGGCGGGTCGCGCTCGAGATCACTGACCGATTACCGCCCTACCAGCTCGTCGACGAGAGCGGCGAGGTTGTCGCCGAGAAGGAAGGGCTGCCCGAGGCGACCTGGCAGGCCGAGCTCGTCCCTGCGCCCGACGCCTCGGGTTGGCGATTCGGCTGAACGGCCGCGGCTCAGCGCAGCGCCGCGGCGATGATCGCGGGTGCGTCCGGATGCCGGTGCTCGAAACCGGCCTCGATCAGGCGGGCGGGCACGACGCGCAGGCTGTTGGCCACCTGATCGGCGAAACCGCCGAGGCGGATCCGCAGAGCGAACTTGGGCACGGGAAGGATGGCCGGCCTGCCGACTGCCCTGGCGAGCACGCGCGTGAACTCGGCGTTGGTCAACGGTTCGGGAGCTGTGACGTTGTAAGGCCCAGAGCAGCCGTGCGTCTCGACCAGGAACCGCAACGCGCGCACTGCGTCGTCGAGGGATACAGGACTCCAGTACTGCTCGCCTCCGCCGAGCGGACCGCCCAGGCCTAGGCGGAAGAACGGGAGCATCTGCGCGAACGCCCAGCCCCTACTCGTCATCACCGGGCCGAGGCGGGTGTGACAAACCGCGATATCAGCCGCCACGGCGGGAGCGGCCGCGGCCTCCCAGTCGCGGCAGACCTCCGCGAGGAACCCCTCGCCCGTCGGCTCGTCCTCGTCGATGATGTCGGACCCGTGGTCCAAGCCGTATGCGTCGATTGCCGAACCCGAGACGAGTACTCGAGGCTGCTCGGGAAGAGCAGCCAGAGCGGTGGCGAGCGTGTGGGTGGCCCCGACCCGGCTGGTGCGGATGGTCCGCCGATAGTCGCGCGTCCACCGGTGGTCGAACAGGCTGGCGCCGGCGAGGTTCACCGCAGCCTCGACGCTTTCGAGGGCCGTCGGGTCGAGGCGGCCGGCCGCCGGGTCCCACGGGACCTCGTCGGCGGCCTGCGCCGGCCTTCGGACGAGTCGGATCACCTCGTGGCCGTCGGCGGTCAACGACTCGCGCAGAGCGGTGCCGACCAAGCCGCTGGAGCCGGTGATGGCGACGCGCATGATCAACAGTGTGGTCAGACGCCTAGGTCGCCCTCGAACTGGCCACCTTCCAGCCGCTGCTTGATCGTGCCGAGGAACCGGGCGGCGTCGGCGCCGTCGACGAGCCGGTGGTCGTAGGTCAACGAGAGGAAGACCATCGACCTGATCGCGATGCTCTCGGCCCCCATGTTGTCCGTGACGACGACCGGCCGCTTGACCACCGCGCCCGTGCCCAGGATGCCCACCTGCGGCTGGTTGATGATCGGGGTATCGATCAATACGCCCCGGCTGCCGGTGTTGGTCAACGTGAACGTGCCACCAGACAGCTCGTCCGGCATGATCTTGTTGTTGCGGGTGCGGTCGGCCAGGTCGGCGATCTTGCGGGCAAGACCCGCGATGTTGAGATCGCCCGCGTCACGGATGACGGGCACGAGCAGGCCGCGATCGGTGTCGACTGCGATACCGAGGTGCTCGGCGTCGAAGTAGGTGATCTCACCCTTCTCGGTGTCGATCGTGGCATTGACGCTCGGGTGCGCCTTGAGCGCCTCGACCGTGGCCTTCGCGAAGAACGGCAGGAAGGACAGCTTGACGCCTTCGCGGGCAAGGAAGCCGGCCTTGGCCTGCTGGCGCAGCCTCGCGATCGCGGACACGTCGACCTCGAGGACCGTCGTGAGCTGCGCCGACACCTGGAGCGACTCGATCATGCGCCGGGCGATGATCG
>DATHII010000252.1:0-2317 GCA_035316885.1 Jiangellaceae bacterium
GAGGTTCAACTCCTCCCGCGCCCACCAGGCAGCTCTGACCAGCGCCTTTTGGATCTGGTCGTACCAGCCCGCTCCGGTTTCAATGTCCACGAAGGTCCGACGGTGGGGAGAGCGCACAACTATTCAACCTGGATCCACCGAGCGCATATGTGGCATGACGCGTTGACGCTGCTCAGAGACCCCTTCTCGCCACTCGGGCTTGCACCCATTAGGTGAAGCTCCCTCCCGCCTCAGATGGCCCGCTCGCCTGCGGCGATCCCATCGAGTTCACGATGCTTCGTGGATCCAGGCTGAGCCGGGCGTCGACGCGCCCCGAAACGGGTCGGCCGAACGCGGCCGCCACCGGCGACGAGCCGAGCGCAGCATCGCCGAGGTTGACGCCCGCTGATCGGGGCAACACAGTTACGCCAACGGGTTGTCATCGACGGCGTGGGCGAGAGAGGGAATCGTGGTTCGCATCGGTCGCATAATCATCGGCAGCCTTTTCGTCCTAACCTCGTTGGGGGTGACGGCAACCGGCCCCGCCGGCGCAGTCACGGCCGTCCCCGAGGTGACCGGGCCCCTGCCCGTGTCGGCGGGCTCCTACCCCTTCGGCGCGGCCGACCACCAGCTGGTGCCGCAAGACCTGGCCCGCGACGGGTACGTCGAGGAGGAGTTCCTGGTGAGCGGGACGGCCAACGTCTACTCGTGGCCGGCACCCGGACCTGCCGTCGTCCGCACCCCGGCCGCGCCGTACACCACCCGAGTCCTCGTGCGACGCCCGGCCCGGGCAAGCCACTTCAGCGGCAACGTCGTGGTCGAGATGCTCAACCCGTCCAACCTGTTCGATCTCAACATCGGCTGGGCGATGATGCACCGTCAGCTCATCGGCAACGGCGACGCGTGGGTGGGGGTTACGGTCAAGCCGGTGTCGGTGGTCGCCCTCCAGACCTTCGACCCGGTGCGCTACGGGGATCTGTCGATGGCCAACCCGCTGCCGCTCGACGACCCGCGCAATTGTGCAGAGCCCATCACCGTGATCCCGGGCGACAGCTCCCGGACGACCGAGAACGGGTTGGTGTGGGACATCTACACTCAGGTCGGTGCGTGGCTCCGCAGCGCCGACCCGACGAACCCGCTGACCTACCAGGGCCGGCGGTCGCCCGAGAACCTGTACGGCTTCGGGTACTCGCAGACCGGCGGCTACCTGTACAACTACATCAACGGCATCCAGCCGCTGGACGCCCAGGCCGACGGGCGTGCCATGTACGACGGCTACATCGTCGCCGTGGCCGGCGGGGCGTTCGTCGGCGCGGTGGCCATGAACCAGTGCGAGCCGCCACCCCCACTCGGCGACCCCCGCCGACAGTTCACCAACGTGGGGGTGCCGATCATCCACGTGATGTCGCAGTCCGACTACCTCATCGGGATCGGAGCCCGGCGACCCGACGGCGACCACCCACCCGACCAGTACCGCCACTACGAGATGGCTGGGGCCGGCCACGCCACCCCCGACGAGCTCTACTACTCGGCCGCCCCAGCCGACATCGTGCGCGCCGGCCGCGCCGTCCCACCCCAAGCGTGCAACGAGGGGCCCCGCAGTCGGTTCCCGAGCAGCATCTTCTTCGACGCCATCCTGGCCAACCTCGACCTCTGGGTGCGTGACGGGGTGCCGCCGCCCCGCGTCGCCCCCATCAGGGTGGTCGACGGCGTTCCCGTCGTCGACGAGTTCGGCAACCTCATAGATGGCTTGCGGTCGCCGTACCTCGACGCGCCGACCAGCACCTGGTTCGGCAGCGCCACCGGGGCGTCGTTCTGCTTCATCGCCGGCTGGGAACGGCCCTTCACCCAGGACGTGCTCGATCGCCTCTATCCCAGCCACGGCGCGTACGTCAGCCGGGTCACGGCGAGCGTCCACCAACTGGTCAACCAGCGGATCATCACGGCCTACGACGGCCGGCGACTAATTCACGAGGCCGCCCGGGCCGACGTGCCATGACCGCTCAGCGGGCAGTCCCGGCCGGCGCGTACCAGTCCTGGCCTGGCCATCGACCGGTCGATCACGGACGCGTCCACGAATCTAGAGACTCCTGACCGAACTGTGTACGAACCACCGTCCCGGTCGACTGGACGCTGCAACTGACAGCGGCTGCACGGGCCGCGGATGATGGCATGTAACACTGAGCCATCCACCTGGACACGGGTGGTGGCTACCTAGGGTGGCCTCGGGAGGGTCGCCGGCGGTGACGCATTTCGGCTGAGCTTCGGGCTCGTGAAAGAGATAGTCGCCGGGGTCCCGCTCCCGAGCAGACTCGCTGAGGGAATTGGTGGAGAGCAG
>DATHII010000253.1:0-5283 GCA_035316885.1 Jiangellaceae bacterium
TGGCCGTCCGGAGTCCGCACGCCGAACCGGTCGGAATCCTTCCGGACGACGTCCCAACCGGTGAGCTCGGCGTAGAACGAACCGACCTTTTCGATGTCCGCCGCGTCGAATATGGCGAGGTCCAGGCGAGCTGTCACAGTCATGGCCACATCCTGCCCCAGCCCTCCGACAAGAACGTCGCGCGCCGCCTCTGCGGCCTGATCGCGCAGCCGGATCCTCATGACCCGAGGCAGCCCAGCGCCGTGACGTCATCACATGACCGCTCATGCCGCAATAGCGCTCGGTGGCCGAATGGCGGCGTTTGATGAGCGCCGCATCTGGGACAACCATCAGCACGGCAGCGAAGGCTGATCCTCCTCGACATCCTCTCGGAAGCGTCCTCTCGCACGCATCAGTTCGAGCACCTGGGTGGCGGACGGTTGGAGTCTCACTGCCCACCCGGATTCGGTGAACTCTTCGTCCCCGTTGGGCAAGGGCCGACCAACCTGCACAGGATCTTCACGAGTCGTCCCCGATTCCCGACCAGGGCGGCTCCTACGCTCGAGCACATGAACGGCCCCACGCACCGCATCCTCGTCGTCGAGGACGAGCCCGTCATCAACGGGGCGGTCACCGACCGGCTTGTCGCGGAGGGGTACGACGTCGTCCGCGCGTGGGACGGGCCCGGGGCGGTGGCGGAGTTCACCGCCCAGCACCCGGACCTGGTCCTCCTCGACGTGATGCTCCCCGGCTTCGACGGGCACGAGGTCTGCCGACGCATCCAGGCCGTTCGGCCGGTGCCTGTTCTGATGCTCACCGCACGTGACGACGAGGCCGACATCCTCGTCGGACTGGCCGTCGGCGCCGACGACTACCTCACCAAGCCATTCCGCATGCGAGAGCTGGTCGCGCGGGTCGCAGCACTGCTGCGTCGGGTCGACCGGGCCGCGGAGCTGGCCGGCCGGGGCGCCGCCGACCTGGGGGACCTACGGATCGACGCCGGAGCCCGCCGGGTGTGGTCCGGTGACGACGAGGTGCACCTGACGCCGACCGAGTTCGACCTCCTGCTGTGCCTCGCAGCCAGCCCCGGGGTCGTGCTCACCCGGGAGCGGCTGCTGGCCGAGGTGTGGGGCTGGCCGGGCGCGTCGGGGACCCGCACGGTCGACAGCCACGTGAGGGCCCTGCGCGCCAAGATCGGGGCCGGTCGGGTGCGCACCGTGCACGGAGTCGGGTATGCGCTCGAGACGGGTGCCGACCGATGAGTGTCCGGGCGCTCGACCCGGTCCGCTCGGTGAAGGTCAAGCTGGGGTTGCTGGTGGCGGCCAGTGTCACCGTCGCCTCGGCCATCGCCACGATCGGTTCCGCTGGCGGAGTGCAGATCTGGCTCAGCATTCCGGTCACCATCGCCCTGGCGCTCGCCGTCACTCAGCTCCTCGCGGTCGGCATGACCTCGCCGCTGCGGGAGATGACCGTGGCCGCCAGACGCATGGCGACGGGGGACCACTCCGTGCGGGTCACGGCCACCTCGCGTGACGAGGTCGGCGAGCTGGCCCGAGCGTTCAACCGGATGACCGAGGAGCTCGCCGGGGTGGACCGGCAGCGCCGCGAGCTGGTCGCCAACGTCAGCCACGAGCTCCGCACCCCGTTGACCGCGCTGTGCGCACTGCTGGAGAACCTCGCCGACGGCGTCGCCGATCCCGACCCCGAGACGCTCCGCGCCGCCCTGGACCAGGGAGAGCGGCTGACGGCCCTGGTCACCGATCTGCTCGACTTCTCGCGGGTCGACGCCGGCAAGGCGCCGCTAGCCCGCGAGACCGTCGAGGTCCGGCCGCTGCTGGAGGCCGCCGTCGCCGAGTCCCGGGTCGGCGGCCGCGACGTCAGGTACGTCGTACGCGTCAGCCCGCACGACCTCATCGTCCAGGGCGACCCCGCCCGCCTGCTCCAGCTGGTCGCCAACCTGCTGGACAACGCGTCCCGGCACAGCCCGCCGGGCGGAACGGTGACGATCCGAGCCGGAATCATCGACGACTGCTGGCAGCTGGAGGTCGCCGACCAAGGCCCCGGCGTCGCGCCGGCGAACCGCGAGCGTGCTTTCGAACGGTTCGGGACCCTCAGCGACATCGACGGTGGTGGCGGAACCGGTCTGGGCCTCGCGATCGCCCGCTGGGTCACCGACCTGCACGACGGAACGATCGGCTTCGCCGACCCCGAGCCCGGTGAGTACGGCGCCCGCATCCGGGCCGACCTCCCGCTCGTCCCCACCCGGCCCCGTCAGGAGGAGATCCCCATGACCGAGTCCGCAGCCGCACCGGTGGGCAGCCCTGCCACCGCACCACCGTCGACCCCGAGCAGGGCAGCCGTCCCGTCCCTGATCGACACGACCTTCGGCGAATTCTGGCCGGACCACTCGGTCCCGGGCAACGTCCCGGTCCTGCTCGGCGCGCTGGGTGTGGGTGTGCTCGCGGGCGTGGTGCTGCCGTTCCGCGACCTCGGGCTGGGGATGTTCCTCGTACTGGTAGCGGCCGGTGGTGTCCTGCTCGCCGCTAGCCGGCACCGGCGTGACCCGTTCACCCTGACCTGCGCCGCCCTGTACCTGGCACTGTCCGCCACCGTCGTCGTCAGGGACGCCGAGTGGATCGTGCTGCTCTGCCTGTTCGCCGGCGCCGGCCTGTGCGCCGTCGGGCTGGTCCGCGGCCGCAGCGTGCCGTCCTTCGTCCTGGCCGGCCTCGCCTGGCCGCTCGCCAGCCTGCGCGGCCTGCCCTGGCTCGGCCGCACAGCGCGCATCATCACGGGAATGGGCAGCGGGGCGGCGCTGCTGCGCACGGCGCTGTGGTCGGTGCTCGGCATCACCGTGTTCGCCCTGCTGTTCGCCTCGGCCGACGCACTGTTCGCCGAGTGGGTCGGCGCGTTGGTCCCCGACCTCGGGTCGGCGGACTTCGCCTTCCGCGTGTTCGTCGCCGTGGGCATCGGCGGCATCGTGCTGGCCGGCGCCTACCTTGCCCTCAACCCGCCCGGGACCGATCGCGGCGAGCGTGCCGCACGTCCGGTCGCGCACCGGTTCGAGTGGCTGGCACCGGTGCTGGTCGTCGACGCGGTGTTCATCGTGTTCCTGGTGGCGCAGGCCACGGTGATCTTCGGCGGCCACGAGTACCTGGAGCGCACGACCGGGCTGACCTACGCCGAGTACGTCCACCAGGGCTTCGGGCAGCTGACGGTGGCCACCGCGCTCACCCTGCTGGTCGTCTGGGCAGCGACGCGCAAGGCACCACGGGAGACGTCGGCCGACCGGGCCTGGATCCGGGTCTCTCTCGGCCTGCTGTGCGCGTTGACGCTGGTCGTCGTCGCCTCCGCGCTATACCGGATGCACGTCTACCAGGATGCCTACGGCTTCACCCGGATGCGCCTGCTGGTCGACGTGTTCGAGGGCTGGCTGGGAGTGCTGGTACTGGTCACGATGGCCGGCGGCGTCGCGCTGCGGGCGGCGTGGCTGCCCCGGTTCGGGCTGTTCAGCGGCGTGACGCTGCTGCTCGGCCTGGCCGCCATCAACCCCGACGCCTGGATCGCCCAGCAGAACCTCGACCGGTACGAAGCCACCGGCAAGGTCGACTGGTACTACCTCGGCGACCTCTCCGACGACGCGCTTCCCGTGCTCGCCACGCTGCCCCAGCACCTCGCCGAGTGCGCGCTCGCGATCGACGGCCGGGAGCGCGACGACTGGCTGGAGTGGAACCTCGGCCGCTCACAGGCACGTGCGTTCATCGAGACGCACGCGGACGACTGGCAGTACCGGGAGGAGTGCCCCGGCCAGACCTTCCGCTGAGCCGGTCTGCCGTCACCCCGCTCCATCGGCACCACCACGCCGCGCTCGGCGGCCACCTCGGCAGCCCGGTCATACCGGCGTCGACGTGCCGGATGACACCCATTGCCGGATCGTTGGTGAGCACCGCTCGCGCCCCTCGGCGGTGCCAGGCCTGCCCCGCCGCAGATACGCTTCGACCGCCGCACCCCCTCAGGCAGCTTCCTGCGCGCCCTCAGTAACCGCTGGCTCGAAGTCCTGTGGCACAGCCTGCGCTCAGACTTACCTTGTACGATTGAGTGCGGAGGAAGGGTTGATGTAGGTGGCCACCCAAACCGAACAAAGAACCGAGCCCCGAATCCCGTTGAGCAGAGAGCGGGTGCTTCGGGCTGCGGTCAACGTCGCCGACGAAGGCGGCATTGGGTCACTCACTATGCGTCGTCTCGCCGAAGTGCTCGGGGCCGAGGCGATGTCGCTCTACTACCACGTGGCCGACAAGGAAGAGGTCCTGGATGGCATCGTCGATGTCGTTGCCAGGGAGATCAACGAGATCGTCAACCAGATCGATGTGCCGTCCAAGGGAGCCGACTGGAAGAAGGCCGTGCGTCAGAGGATCCTGTCGGCTCGCGAGGTCCACCTTCGCCACCCCTGGGCGCCTGGCGTCTTCGAGACCCGTACCAACACGAGTCCAGCGGTATTGCAATACTTCGATGCCCTGCTCGGGCTCATGCGCGACGGCGGCTTCTCCTACGACCTGGCCCACCACGCACTGCACGCCTTGGGGAGCCGGGCCCTGGGTTTCACCCAGGAGCTGTTTGATCCCGGCGACGAAGCTGGTGGCGAGGAAGCCACGGCCGTGCTCGAGGGAATGGCCGACCAGTTCCCCACCCTGGTCGGCATGATGATGGAGGTCGCCCACGACGACCCCGACTCCACGTTGGGTTGGTGCGACGACCAGACCGAGTTCGAGTTCGGGCTCGATCTGATCCTGGACGGTCTGGACAGGTTGCGCGAGACGGCCTGACGCTGGTGGTCCTCGCCCGGACGGCCAAGCACGGCTGGCCGGAACGCTTCGGCACCGGAGAGCCAAGCACTGGGCATCGACACCTTCGTAGCCCCGACCAACTCTCTCTTCCTTGACAGCCTGACGTCGCATGCGTACCTTACGGTGTACGACTTACAACGTACGAATGCGGCTTGCGGCTGAAGTGACGACTCGCATTGCGAAGCGGATGAGGAGAATGTGATGAAGGCGTTCGTCTTGCGCTCGTACGGCTCAGCCGACGTCTTGGATCTCGTGGACATCGACAGGCCCATGCCCGGCGACGATGAGGTGCTGGTCCGGGTGCGCGCCACCTCCGTCCAGCCCTATGACTGGCACAACATGAGAGGCGAGCCGTACATCGCTCGTCTGATGCCGGGCAGCCTCGGGCTGCGCAAACCAAAGCTCAGCATCTTGGGCGCCGACATCGCGGGGCAGGTCGAGGCGGTCGGCAAGGACGTGACGG
>DATHII010000254.1:0-3831 GCA_035316885.1 Jiangellaceae bacterium
CGATCGCCACGCCAATGCCTCATGATTAACACGCCGTCACTTTCAGCAGTCTTTGGGCTGCGGAGCGTGAATCCGATCAGACGTCCCGTGCCCGCGCTTGGGTGCGCCCGCGCCCGCGAGGCTCAGGGTGGGTGGCGACGCGCATTCGGGTGCTCCAGGGATGTGGTGGTTCAGGAGGCCTGGGTCGACATCGCTCCTCGTCCGGCCTCCGACCGGGCCCGCCGGCGCCGCTGAGCCTTGTGTGCCCTTCATATCGCCCTGGGGAGGCGGTCGTCCGGGAGTGCGTCGATCACATTCCTTCTGAGGCCTGAAGTCTTGAAACGCTGGTCGGATAGTGCCAGGTTGACGAGGGCGGGTGGAATGACATTGGGGGCGAGGATGATGCCGAGTCGGCGATCTGTGGCGTTTGTCGGAGGCTTGTCGCTCATCGTTGCTGGGACGGGATCGGCGATTGCTGGGCCGATGGTGGCGACGCCGCTTGTCCAGGTCTCCGGTACGAGTCCGTTCTCGGGCTGTACCGCGGACGACGTCGCCGGCCAGTCGGGTACGGTGTTTCTCCACAGTGAGGTCGAGCCGTGGATCGACGTGAATCCCACAGACACGGACAACGTTGTGGGGATCTGGCAGCAGGACCGCTGGTCCAACGGCGGGGCCAGGGGACTGGTGGCCGGGGTGAGCCATGACGGCGGCGCGAGTTGGCAGGAAGTCGTCATCCCTGGGATCACGCTGTGCTCCGATGGGATCTACGACCGGTCCACCGACCCGTGGGTTTCGTTCGGGCCGGACGGCACGGTGCACCAGTTGGCGTTGTCGTTCAACGACGTGGCCTCGCCGTTGGAGCCGCGTGACTTCGACCATGCGCTGTTGGCCAGCCGATCCACCGACGGCGGCCTGACCTGGAGCAGCCCGATCGAGGTGATCCGAGACCTCGACGCGAACGTCTTCAACGACAAGCAGACGATCACTGCCGACCCGACCGATGCCGATCTGGTGTACGCCGTGTGGGACCGGCTGGTCTTCCCGCCCAGCGAGCGGGCCAGCGTGATCTCCGGCTTCGTGACTGCTGCGTTCCGCGGGCCGGTGTGGTTCGCGAGGAGCACCGACGGGGGACTGACCTGGGAGCCGGCCACCCAGATCTACGACCCCGGGCAGAACGACCAGACCATCGGTAACCAGATCGTGGTGCTCCCGGACGGCACCCTGGTCGACGTCTTCAACGAGATCCGCAACGACAACCGGAAGGGCCGGTCGGGTAGCAACGTGGCCGTGCTCCGCTCCGCCGACAGTGGAGCCAGCTGGTCGGGGCGTGTATTCGTGGATCGTCTGGGCACCATCGAGATCAGCGACCCGGACACGGGTGACCCGGTGCGGACCGGTGACATCATTCCCGAGGCTGCCGTCGACCCAGTCAGCGGAGCCCTGTACGTGGTATGGCAGGACGCCCGCTTCAGCGGCGGCCAGTTCGACAGCATCGCGTTCTCTCAGTCGCTGGACGGTGGAACGACCTGGTCGGACCCGATCAAGGTGAACCTGACGCCGGATGATGTGCCGGCCGGCAACCAGCAGGCGTTCACGCCGTCGGTGCACGTGGCTTCCGATGGGACAGTCGGGGTGACGTATTACGACTTCCGCAACAACACGCCGGCACCACAGACTCTGCCGACCGACTATTTCCTCGTGCACTGCCACCCGGTGAACCCGGCGAGCTGCACGGACCCGGCCAACTGGGCCGATGAGGTACAGGTCACCGATTCGTCGTTCGACATGCGACTCGCACCGTTCGCCCTTGGCTTCTTCACCGGGGACTACGAGGGGCTGTCCAGCATCGACGACGCGTTCACCCCGTTCTTCTCCCAGTCGCACGGGACCGATCCGTCCAGCACCTTCTTCCGAACGGTGGGCTGAGGCCAGCAGAGCGCTCATATGTCGCTTAGCGCGGCCCCGCTCCCAGCCGGGCGAGACCTGTGCGGGCTCCTGCCCCGAAGTCGGTGACCTCGGCTTCGGCACTCGAGCTGTTGTGGGGAAGTCCCAGTTCACGCCCAGGTCGGGCCGTGGTGGCCGTCGCTGAAGAGTTCGGCCAGTCCGGGTTTGATGGCGTCACCGACAGCGAACCGGTGGGCCGACCACGCCATGGCCGCCGCGTCGAGCACGTCGTCAACGGCAACACAGCGTAGATGCGGCTCAGCGAACCGCGACGGTGCAGGCCGGCGTGCTCTGGGGTGAAGTCGACGCCGCCACCAACGGCTCCCGACTGCACTCGATCCGGCGGTTGGCTTGTCGGCGAAGACCTGCGCGTCATGACCTCCGCGGCCCGCCGGTACTGCGAGGCGAGCCAGTCGTCGGCCAGGTGCAGGTAGATGCGGGTGGACTCGATGGATGCGTGTCCGGCCTGGGCCTGCACCGCCTCCAGCACCATCCCGGCCTCCCGCAGCCGGGTCAGGCAGGTGTGCCGCAGCTGGTGACAGGTCGCGTGCGCCAGTCCGGCGCGACCACGCGCGCCGGCAAGGATCTCGTCCAGCCCGGCGGCCGACAGCGGCTGCCCGCGGCGCGGTCCCTTGAGCACCACGAACACGTGGTCGGGGCTGGTGTCGGCGGGACGCTCGGCCTCCAGGTAGGTGGTCACCGCGTCGAAGAACCGGCGCGACACCGGGATCAGCCGCTGGTGGCCGCCCTTGCCCTCGGCGATGAACACGCGCCGTTCGGCGACCCGCAGATCACCCAACCGCAGGCCGAGCACTTCGCAGCGGCGCAGCCCGCCGAGCACCATCGCGGCCACCATCGCCCGGTCCCGATGCGTGCGCAGAGCACCCGTGAGGGCCGTCGACCTCGGCGGGTGTGAGGATCCGTGGCAGCGTCCGCTTGCCGCGCACCAGCGGCACCCCCTGGTGCGGTCGATGCAGTTCCCGACGGGTCGGCAGCCCGCGCGGCACCGGGTTCGTCGGCACATCACCGCGCGCGTGCAAGAACGCGAACAGCCCCGACACACTCGACAGGCGACGCCGCAGCGTCCGCGAGGACACGCCGGCTTGATCGCCGTCGACCGGCATCAGCGCGCCGCCGATCGAGCTGTGTCCGCTGCGCTGCGCGGTCATGAAGCCGAGCACGTCCGCCGGTCGCACCCGCTCCGGCGACCTGCCAACGACGGTGAAGAACACCTTCAGGTCGTAGGCCACCGCCAGCACCGTGTTCGGCCGGCAGCGCCCCGACAGGAACTCCAGGTACTCGTCCAGCAGCGGCACCCCCAGCCGCACCAACGGCTGCCCGTGAGGACGGATCAAACACTTGGTAACGAACGGCATGCGGGCGCCTCTCTCACCTCATGGATCACCGGGACCATCCCCGGCGGAATCTCCACGAAGATCACCCGCATATCAAGCACGAGCGGAGCGTCCGGTACGCGGACATCGGCTCTTCGGACAAGCCACTTCCCGGACCTACCTCAACCCAGCCTAGAACCGCCCTGCTGACGGTGTCTTGACACAAAGGGGAGCCATGAGCGTGAAGTCGGTGGCGCCTGGTGATGGTCACCTGGGGGTCTCGGTCTTTCGCGGCGATCTCACCGCTGGGCCCAGCGCATGCCGCCGCGGTGTCGTTGACCTCCTCGGGCCGGGATCCGAGGCCTCGGCCTTGTGGTGGCGGCCAGCGTTGCTGGGGTCGCGTCACCGACGGTGACGGCGCCATCAAGATGGCACGAAGGCCGGTGGCTCGGGCGGCGTGTTTCGCTCTGGCCGGATCACCGGGGTGTGGTTCACGGTGTGCTGGCCAGGCATTGGGTCCAGGTCAGGGCCAGTTCGATCGCTTCGTGTTCGGTCATACCCTGCTCGCATACCA
>DATHII010000255.1:0-2448 GCA_035316885.1 Jiangellaceae bacterium
TGCTGAGCGATTCGAAGGCCTGGGCCGCGCGGGGGCTCGCGGCCAGGGCAGCGGCGAGATCGGGCGGGACGGTGGCATGTTTCTGAGATTCGTAGGCGGCGTCCCATCGTCCGTCGGCCTTGGCGGCCTCGACCTCGGCGAGGCCGGACGGTCGCATCCGCCCGGCCGCGATGAGCGCCTCGACCTTGCGCACGTTCACCTGCGACCATCGGCTCTGCGGCCGGCGCGGGACGTATTTCTGCAGGTAGTACACGTCGTCGTATGCCTTGCGCTGCCCTGAGATCCAGCCGTAGCACAAGCCGAGGTCGACTGCCTCGTCGTCGGTCAGCGACGCAACGCCGGACCCCTTCTTCGCGATCTTGAGCCACGGTCCGAGCCTCCGGTCGACGTGCTCGGCCAGCCACGCCTCGAACTCGCCGGCGTCGCGGAACGCGATCACGTCGGCCCCGTCTGCCTCATGCTTCGTCGACATATGCCGACATTAACGCGGCCCTCCGCCACTTCCGACCACGAGGCCGGGCGCAGGGTCAGCCTCCAGAATTGCCGACCCAGGCCTGTCGGAGACAACCGATAGCGTCGACGCACCGACCATGGACAACAGAAGGAGACTCCTCATGCTGCGTGGCATCAGCACGATCAACCTATGGGCCGACGACCTGCCGGCGGCGACGAACGGCACCTGAGGAGTCGGACGGTGACTCTCCTTCGCTCCCGGCAAAGCTGGTCGCCACTACTGGGTGGCGGAGTCTGTCGACTGGTCCATGACGTAGATGGTGGCCCCGCCCGGGTCCTGGTAGGTGGCCATGAAGCCACCGGGGATCTCCGAGGGCTCTTCGACCACGGTGAGTGACTCTGCCCGGCCGGCGTGGAAGGCCTCGACGCTGTCAACGACGAACAGCGGCCCGAGCGGGGCATCGGGGTCGTTGGCGTCGAGCATGAGCTGCATGTCGGTGCCCGGCAAGGCGAGAGCGACGGTCGCGTCGCCCTCACGCCAGACCTCGGTGAAGCCGAGGCCGTCGCGGTAGAGGGCGAGTGAGGCGTTCAGGTCGGAGGTCGGGACGAACAGGAACTCAAGCTTCATGGCGCATCCTTCCGTGTCGTAACTAGATTAGTTCAGAGCATAACGGCATTATGTTCACGTGCGCGAGTGGATTCCGGTATCGAGCTCTCCGAAGGGCAGGCTCGCGCTCGCCGCGGTCAAGGCGTTCGGGGCACGCTCCTTCGATGAGGTCACGGTCGGCGAGCTGGCGGCGGCGGCGAAGGTCACCACCGGCGCGCTCTACCACCACTTCGGCAGCAAGCTCGGGCTCTACGCCTTCGTGCGGGACGACGTCGAGCAGCGCCTGCTGGACCGGATGGAGGGCGCCATGGCGGCGTTCGCGGCAGCGTCGGATCGCTCCGCGGCCGTGACGGCGGCACTGCTGGTCGGGTTCGACTTCGCCGTCCGCGAGGACTTCCTGCGCATCCTGGGAGACCCGCCCGCGGGAGCAGAACGCGACCGGTTGGCTCAGATGCTGAGTGCCAGCACCGCTCCGGCGTCCCCTGTTCTCAGCCGCGTGCTCGCCGCAGCCTGGCGGGCGGCGTTAGTAGCAGTCGCCGAAGGTTCTGAGCCGCAGCAGGCTCGCGCTGCGCTCCTCGCGTTCGAGTTCCGAATCCCGTCGTGACCGCTGAGCGCCGGGTCGAGAACCCCCATTAAATTTAAGTGACACCGTTCGACGGCTGAACGCGGTGTCGAGCTGCTTAACGCGAGCTGAGATGGCGCGCCGATCCCGCGCTGGAGACGGCCGCGCGGCCAATACGCAGACTACAAGTTGACATAATGTTCATTATCGGCGTTGGAGTGGGACGAGTCGAAACAGATGCGAGAACTCGTCTCACGGTGTCCACGAGGGGCCTCGGTCAGGTGCCGACGTACACCGCGAGGTGCTCGCCGGTGAGGGTGGAGCGGGCAGCGACGAGGTCGGCGGGTGTGCCCTCGAAGACGATCAGGCCGCCGTCGTGGCCGGCGCCGGGGCCGAGGTCGATGATCCAGTCGGCGTCCGCCATGACCGCCTGGTGGTGCGCGATGACGATGACCGACTTGCCGGAGTCGACGAGCCGGTCGAGCAGGCCGAGCAGTTGCTCGACGTCGGCGAGGTGGAGGCCGGTCGTCGGCTCGTCGAGGACGTAGATCCCGCCCTTCTCGCCCATGTGGGTGGCGAGCTTGAGCCGCTGCCGCTCGCCGCCGGAGAGGGTCGTGAGCGGCTGACCCAGGCTGAGGTAGCCGAGCCTGACGTCGGTGAGCCGGTCGAGGATCTTGTGCGCGGCCGGCGTACGCGCCTCGCCGTCGGCGAAGAACTCCTCCGCCTCGGTCACCGACATCGCGAGGACCTCCGCGATGTTCTGCCCGGCCAGCGTGTAGTCCAGCACCGCCGCCTGGAACCGCTTCCCCTCGCAGTCCTCGCACGG
>DATHII010000256.1:0-18768 GCA_035316885.1 Jiangellaceae bacterium
GGATTCCCCCGGATTCGTGGGCACTGGGAACTGGGCGCCTCAGGGTGCGTGTCGGGGTCATGCTCGGGGTGTCCACAGATGGCGATCAGGCGCTTCAGTGTCGGTGGCACCAGGTACTCTCGAACACATGTTCGAATCTCATACGAATGACCTCGGCCTCGGCCCGTTCTGTAAGAACCACCACATACCCAAGCACCACAGCCGGTGGCGGGTCCGCCAACCCGAACCCGGCCGGTTCGAATGGACCAGCCCCACCGGCCACACCTACACCGTCACCCCCGAACCCGTCGGCCGAGTCGACGACCCGCCCTTCTGAGACAGGGACCGGAGACGATCATGGGCTGACACAACCCCCTATCCCCTGCAAAGAGTTCGAACGCCCCCCGGGGCGCGGAGCGGGTCAGGCCGTCGCCGGAGTGGGGACGCCGAGGGAAGCGAGGCGGGAGGCGCCGCCGTCAAGCGCAGTCAGCACCCAGGGCCCGTCCGCGGTAACGGCGACGCTGTGCTCGAAGTGTGCGGACAGGGAGCCGTCGGCCGTCGATACCGTCCACTCGTCATTGTGCAGGACCGTCCCCGGCCCGCCGAGGTTGATCATTGGCTCGATTGCGAGCACGAGACCGGGCACCAGCCTCGGTCCTCTGGCCCGGGTGTGGTAGTTGAGCACATGTGGGTCCTGGTGCATCTCGGTGCCGATGCCGTGGCCGCCATACTCGGCGACGATGCCGTAGCCGCCGTGGGCGTGCACGTGGTCCTCGATCGCACCACCGACGTCCCGCAGCCGGGCACCGGCCTGCAGGGCCGCGATGCCGGCCCACAACGCGTCCTCGCAGACCTCCAGGAGCCGTGCTGCGTCGTCGCTCACCCTGCCGACCGGCACGGTCACGGCGGCGTCGCCGTGCCAGCCGTCGAGGATCGCTCCGCAGTCGATGGAGACGACGTCTCCCTCGACCAGCCTCCGCTCATCGGGGATGCCGTGGACGATCTCGTCATTGACCGAGGCGCAGATGGTGGCTGGGAACGAGTTGCGTCCGGGACCAGGTGGCAAATACCCCACTCCGGGCAAGTAGTCGAGGAACGACGGAACAGCACCTCGGGAGCGGATCTCTTGGTCGGCGATGGTGTCGAGCTCGAGCAGGGTCACTCCGGGTGCGACAGCGGCCCGCACGGCGGTCAACGCCTCCGCCACGACCAACCCGGCCCGGCGCATCTTCGCGACCTCGGCCTCGGTTTTGAGCTGGATCATGGCCGCCCGGTCGCGCCGTCTACAGGGGTATGTGCGCCATCCAGAGACGACTGGGCTACCTCGCCGGCCACGCCCGAGACCTGATCGGCACCATCGGAAGCGGTGTCGTCGGTCGCCGCCACCAGCACCCGGGCCGATACCTCCGCGATGGGACCCATACCGTCGACCCGTACGAGTAATCCGCGCGTCTCGTATTCGGCGGCAAGCGGAGCGGTCTGCTCGGCGAACAACCTCTGCCGGTGCCGGATGATCTCCTCGCTGTCGTCGTTGCGTCCTTCGGCGCCGGCCCGGCGCTTGAGTCGGCCGACGACCTCCTCGACATCGACGGTGAGCAGCAGAACGCGATCCAGCTCGACACCCTGAGCGGCCAGCACGTGGTCGAGGAACTCGACCTGCGGCACGGTCCGCGGATAACCATCCAAGATGAACCCATCGCCCGCATCGGCCTCAGTGAGCCGAGACCTCACCATCTCGTTGGTCACCGAGTCGGGTACGTAGTGGCCGTCCTGCATGTACGTCTTTGCCTCGAGCCCCAGCGGCGTACGGGCGGTGACGTGCTCACGGAAGATGTCGCCGGTCGAGATCGCGGGGATCACGAGGCGGCGCGCCACGACGGCCGCCTGGGTTCCCTTGCCCGAGCCCGGCGGACCCATGAGCAGCAGTCGCCTCACCGAAGGAAGCCCTCGTAGTTCCTCTGCTGTAGCTGGCTCTCGATCTGCTGGATGGTCTGCAACCCGACGCCGACCATGATCAGGATGCTGGTACCGCCGAATGGGAAGTTCTGGTTCGCGTTGATCAGCACGAAGGCGACGAGCGGGATCAGCGAGAGCAACCCGAGGTAGACCGAGCCCGGCGCGGTGAGCCGGGTCAGCACGTAGTCGAGGTACTCCTCGGTCGGCCGGCCGGCCCTGATGCCGGGAATGAACCCGCCGTACTTCTTCATGTTGTCGGCGACGTCCTTCGGGTTGAACGTGATCGACACGTAGAAGTACGTGAAGAACACGATCAGCAGGAAGAACGTGGCCATGTAGATCAGGTTGTCGCCGTCGGCGAAGTTGGTCTGGATCCACACACTCCAGCCGGACTCCGGGTTGAACTGGCTGAGCAGCAGCGGCAGGTAGAGCAGCGACGAGGCGAAGATGACCGGGATGATGCCAGCCTGGTTGATCTTCAGCGGGATGTAGGTGGACGAGCCGCCGTACATTCGGCGCCCAACCATCCGCTTGGCGTACTGCACCGGGATGCGTCGCTGCGCCTGCTCGACGAAGACCACCAAGGCGACGATCACCAGGCCCACTAGGCAGACGATGCTGAACGTCGGCCAGCCCTGCTCGACCCGGATCTGCCACAACGCGCTCGGGAAGGTCGCGATGATCTGGGTGAAGATCAGCAGTGACATGCCGTTGCCGACACCCCTGTCGGTGATGAGCTCGCCGAGCCACATGATCACGGCCGTGCCCGCCGTCATCGTCAGGACCATGAGGGCGATCGTCGCGATCGAGTCGTCGGGCAGGATCTCCTCGGGACAGTTCGGGAACAGCTGCTGGCCGCGGGCCAGGGACACGATCGTCGTCGCCTGCAGCACCGCGAGCCCGACGGTCAGGTAGCGGGTGTATTGGGTGATCTTGGTCTGACCGGCCTGCCCTTCTTTCTTCAGGGCCTCGAGCCGGGGGATCACCACCGTCAGCAGTTGCAGGATGATGCTTGCCGTGATGTACGGCATGATGCCCAGCGCGAAGACGGCCAGCTGGAGCAACGCTCCGCCCGAGAACAGGTTGAGCATCCCGTAGACGCCGGTGGTGCCCACTTGTTCGACGCAGGTGTTCACGGCCTGCACGTCGATCCCGGGCGTCGGGACGACCGAGCCGAGCCGGAACAGCACGATGATGCCCAGCGTGAACAGCATCTTCCGGCGCAGGTCGGGTGTCCGGAACGCCCGAGCGAACGCGGTGAGCACTTGAGGGCCTCCTGCGTGCCACCTCAAGCGGTGGCACGGTGGTACGGACGGGTCGGCCGGGCCGACTCGTTGTCACGTGTTTCGTGACGATAACAGCCCGACCCCGATGGTCAGAGTTCGGTGGCCGTACCACCCGCCGAGGTGATCTTCTCCTTCGCCGAGGCCGAGAACGCGTGCACGCTGACCTGCAGGGCGGTTGAGAGCTCGCCGGTGCCGAGGACCTTGACCGGTCGGTCGGCGCGCACGGCGCCCTTCGCCACCAGATCCTCGACGGTCACGTCGCCACCCTCGGGGAAGAGAATGGCCAGACGGTCGAGGTTCACGACCTGGTACTCGACCCGGAACCGGTTCCGGAAGCCCTTGAGCTTCGGCAGCCGCATGTGCAGCGGCATCTGCCCGCCCTCGAGACGGGCCGACACGGTGCCGCGGGCCTTCGTGCCCTTGGTGCCGCGTCCTGCGGTCTTACCCCTGGCGCCCGCCTCGCCACGACCGACGCGGGTCTTGGCGGTCTTGGCACCCGGCGCAGGCCGAAGGTGGTGGGGCTTGAGTGGCGAGTCAGCCATGTCAGTCGACCTCCTCGACGGTGACCAGGTGAGCCACCGTCCTGACCATGCCGCGGATCTCGGGCCGGTCCTCCTTGACGACCTCGTCTCTGATGCGCTTGAGGCCAAGCGACCGCAGGGTCTCGCGCTGCGACGGCGTGCCGCCGATGACGCTCTTGACCTGGCGAACCTTCAACCGGCTCATGACGACGCACCTGCCTGGGCGCGCAGCAGCGCGGCCGGGGCGACGTCCTCCAGCGGCAGGCCACGGCGAGCTGCTACCTGCTCGGGACGCTCGAGGTTCTTCAGGGCCTCGACCGTCGCATGCACGATGTTGATGGCGTTGGACGAGCCGAGCGACTTGCTCAGCACGTCGCGGACGCCCGCACACTCGAGCACGGCGCGCACTGGTCCGCCGGCGATGACGCCGGTACCTGGCGACGCCGGGCGGAGGAGCACGACGCCCGCGGCCTTCTCCCCCTGGATGGGGTGCGGGATCGTGCCCTGGATGCGGGGCACCTTGAAGAACTGCTTCTTGGCCTCCTCGACGCCCTTGGCGATCGCCGCGGGCACCTCCTTGGCCTTGCCGTAGCCGACACCGACCGTGCCGTCGCCGTCACCGACGACCACCAGGGCGGTGAAGCTGAAGCGTCGACCACCACGCACGACCTTGGCGACACGGTTGATGGCGACGACACGTTCGATGTACGCGGTCTTCTCCGCTCCGCCGTCGCGACGGTTGTCGCGGTCACGGCGGTCGCGGCGGTCGCCGCCGGCACCGCCGCCGCGGCGCTGGGGTCCAGCCATGATCTCCCTCTTCCTACGTACTCGTGGTCAGAACTGCAGGCCGCCGTCGCGGGCGCCGTCAGCTACCGCGGCAACGCGGCCGTGGTAGTGATTGCCCGCACGGTCGAACACGACGGATTCGATGCCGGCCGTCTTGGCCCGCTGCGCGACGAGCTCGCCGACCTTGCGGGCCTTGGCCGTCTTGTCCCCGGCGTCGCCGCGCAGGTCGGTCTCCATGCTGGAGGCCGATGCGAGCGTGCGCCCGGTGGAGTCGTCGACCACCTGCACCACCATGTGGCGCAGCGACCGGGTGACCACCAGACGTGGACGCTCGCCCGAGCCGGTGATCTTCTTGCGGACGCGCAGATGCCTGCGGTCGCGGGCGGCGGCCTTGCCGCCGTGCCCGACGCGCCGGTTGATCGCGATGCCCATGACTACTTCTTCCCAGCCTTTCCGACCTTGCGGCGGACCTGCTCGCCCGCGTAGCGGATGCCTTTGCCCTTGTACGGCTCGGGCTTGCGCAGCTTTCGGATGTTTGCGGCGACCTCGCCGACCTTCTGCTTGTCGATGCCCTGCACGGCGAACTTCGTCGGCGACTCGACCGCGAAGGTGATGCCGTCTGGAGCCTCGACCGTGATCGGGTGGCTGTAGCCAAGCGCGAACTCGAGGTTCGAGCTCCGGGCGGTCACTCGGTAGCCGACGCCGACGATCTCGAGCTTCTTCTCGTAGCCCTGCGTCACACCGGTGACCATGTTGGCCACCAGCGTGCGGGTGAGCCCGTGCAGTGCCCGGCTCTCGCGCTCGTCGTCGGGGCGACGGACCGCGAGGGTGCCCTCGTCGCTCCGCTCGACGTCGATCGTCAACGGCAGGGTATGGATCAGACTTCCCTTGGGCCCCTTGACACTGACCTCACGACCATCGATGACGACGTCGACACCACTAGGGACGGGGATCGGCAGCTTGCCGATGCGCGACATGTCGTCCTCCTCCCGTCACCAGACGAAGGCGAGGACTTCCCCGCCCACGCCCTGCTTGGTTGCCGACCGGTCGGTCAGCAGGCCCTGCGACGTCGAGATGATCGCGACGCCCAGCCCACCGAGAACCTTCGGCATGTTGGTCGACTTCGCGTAGACCCGCAGGCCCGGCTTGCTCACCCGGCGAACGCCGGCGATGGAGCGCTCACGGCTCGGGCCGTACTTCAGGGTCAGCACCAGGGTCTTCGCGACCGGCTTGTCGGCGCTCTCCTGCACGGTCCAGCTGGAGATGAAGCCCTCCTGCCGGAGGATCTCGGCGATGTGTGACTTGAGCTTGCTGTACGGCATGCCGACGCTGTCGTGGTAGGCCGAGTTGGCGTTACGCAGGCGGGTCAGCATGTCTGCGATGGGGTCGGTCATGGTCATGATGCAATGGCCACTTTCCCGCCGCGGTTTCCGAACCGGTGTCCGGAACGGACCTACGGCGATCGAGGATGGGCTGTGGTTACCAGCTGGATTTCGTGATGCCGGGGAGCTCGCCGCGGTGGGCCATCTCGCGTAGGCACACCCGGCACAGGCCGAACTTGCGGTAGACCGAGTGCGGACGGCCGCACCGCTGGCAGCGGGTGTAGGCGCGCACCGCGAACTTCGGCTTCGCGTTGGCCTTGTTGACAAGGGCCTTCTTCGCCACGTCAGTTCTCTTCTCTCATGATCGCGCTCACTGCTCCTTGAACGGGAAGCCCAGACGCTGCAGCAGCGCCCGGCCCTCGTCGTCGGTTTTTGCGGTCGTCACGACGGTGATGTCCATGCCGCGGACCCGGTCGATGGTGTCCTGGTTGATCTCGTGGAACACCGACTGCTCGTTGAGACCGAAGGTGTAATTACCACGACCGTCGAACTGCTTGGGCGACAGCCCGCGGAAGTCGCGGATGCGCGGCAACGCGATCGCTGTCATCCGGTCGAGGAACTCCCACATACGGTCGCCGCGGAGCGTGACGTGTGCACCGATCGGCATGCCCTCACGCAGCTTGAACTGCGCGATCGACTTGCGCGCTTTCGTGACCGCCGGCTTCTGACCGGTGATGGCCTCCAGGTCGCGGATAGCCCCATCGATCAGCTTGGCGTCGCGGGCAGCCTCGCCCACGCCCATGTTGACCACGACCTTGGCCACCGTCGGCACCTGCATGACGTTGCTCACGGAGAACTGGTCACGCAGCGCGGGGACGATCTCCTCGCGGTAACGCTGCTTGAGCCGCGGCAGCGGCCGGGTGTCGGTTTCAGTACTCATCTCAGATGTCCTCACCGGTGCGCTTGGCGAACCGGACCTTGTTGCCGTTGTCGTCGATCCGGAAGCCGACCCGCGTGCCGATGGTCTTCTTGTCGCCCTCGACGTCGACCTCGACGGCCAGCATCACGTTGCTGATGTGGATCGGCGCCTCCTGGTGCATGATCCCGCCGGACTTCGCGCCGCGGGCACTCTGGACGGTCTTGGTGTGCTTGGTGATGCGGTTGACGCCCTCGACCAGCACGCGGTCCTTGGTCGGGTAGGCCGCGATGACCTTGCCGATCGCGCCCTTGTCCCTGCCGGCGACGACCACGACGGTGTCGCCCTTCCTGATACGCATGGCTAAAGCACCTCCGGGGCGAGCGAGATGATCCGCATGAATCTCTTCTCGCGCAGCTCGCGGCCGACGGGGCCGAAGATGCGCGTGCCACGCGGGTCGCCACCGTCCTTGATGATGACTGCAGCGTTCTCGTCGAAGCGGATGTAGGAACCGTCCGGCCGGCGGCGCTCCTTGGCGGTCCGGACGATGACGGCTCTGACGACCTCGCCCTTCTTCACGCCACCACCGGGGATGGCGTCCTTGACGGTCGCCACGATGACGTCGCCGATGCCGGCGTAGCGGCGCCCGGAACCGCCGAGAACGCGGATACAGAGCAGTTCCTTCGCACCCGTGTTGTCGGCGACGCGCAGCCGCGACTCCTGCTGGATCATGTCGATGACTCCTGCTTGTCGCGCCGGTTCTCACCCGTGAGTGAGCCTGGCGGAACGATCACTTGGCCTTCTCGAGGATCTCCACGACGCGCCACCGCTTGGTCGCCGAGAGTGGCCGGGTCTCCATCAAGAGGACGCGGTCGCCGGCAACGGCGGCGTTCTGCTCGTCGTGGGCCTTGAGCTTGCTGGTCCGACGGACGACCTTGCCGTACAGCGGGTGCTTGAAACGGTCCTCGACGGCCACGACGACCGTCTTGTCCATCTTGTCGCTGACAACGAGGCCCTCACGGACCTTTCGGAAACCGCGGCCCTGCTTGGTCGCCTCGGCCGGGGTGGTCTTCTCGGTCACGCTGGTGTCCTTGCTCGTGGTGGTCATGCGGCACCGCCCGCGGCCGCCCCGGTGTCCTCGACGATGGTGGTGATGCCGAGCTCGCGCTCCCGCATGATCGTGTAGATCCGCGCGATGTCGCGGCGAACGGCCTTGAGCCGGCCGTGGCTCTCGAGCTGGCCCGTGGCGGCCTGGAAGCGCAGGTTGAACAGCCCTTCCTTGGCCTTGTGGAGCTCTTCGAGGAGGTCGGCGTCTGTCATGGCGCGGAGCGCCGCAGAGGTGAGGTCCTTCGATCCGATGGCCATCACAGTTCACCTGCCTCGCGCGTGACGATGCGGCACTTCATCGGCAGCTTGTGGATGGCGCGGGTCAACGCCTCACGGGCCACCTTGTCGTTGGGGTAGGACAGTTCGAACATGACCCGACCGGGCCGGACGTTGGCGATCCACCACTCCGGCGAACCCTTGCCGGAGCCCATCCGGGTCTCGGCCGGCTTCTTGGTCAGCGGGCGGTCCGGGTAGATGTTGATCCAGACCTTGCCACCACGGCGGATGTGGCGGGTGATCGCGATACGGGCCGACTCGATCTGGCGGTTGGTGACATAGTGCCCCTCGACCGCCTGGATGCCGAACTCGCCGAACGCCAGCGACGTACCGCCCTTGGCGACGCCGCGCCGCCTCGGGTGGTGCTGCTTGCGGTGCTTGACCTTGCGCGGGATCAGCATGGTCAGGCCTCCTGCTCCGTGCCGGCGGGCTGGCTCGCCGCAGTCTCGGTCGCGGCGGCTCCGCCGTCGCCGGTGGCAGGGCCCGCCTCGACGCCGCGCGGCGTATCGCCGCGGGCCGGCCGGCGCCGCTCGGGCCGCCGACGCTGCTGCTGGACCCGGGCCTGGGCGGCCTGCGCCTCACGCTCGGCGCGCGAGCCGGCCACCTCGCCCTTGTAGATCCAGACCTTGACACCGATCCGCCCGAAGGTCGTCCGGGCCTCGTAGAAGCCGTAGTCGACGTCGGCCCGCAGGGTGTGCAGAGGAACACGCCCCTCGCGGTAGAACTCCGACCGGCTCATCTCGGCGCCGCCGAGGCGGCCCGAGCACTGCACCCGGATGCCCTTGGCGCCCGAGCGCATGGTGGTCTGGATCGACTTGCGCATCGCGCGGCGGAACGCCACGCGGGCCGACAGCTGCTCGGCCACACCCTGTGCGACCAGTTGAGCGTCGATCTCGGGCTGCTTGACCTCGAGGATGTTGAGCTGCACCTGCTTGCCGGTCAGCTTCTCGAGCTCGGTGCGCAGCCGGTCGGCCTCGGCGCCACGGCGGCCGATGACGATGCCCGGCCGTGCGGTGTGGATGTCGACCCGGACGCGGTCACGCGTGCGCTCGATCTCGACCTTGGCGATGCCGGCCCGCTCCATGCCCTTGCTCATGAGCTTGCGGATCGCCACGTCCTCGGCGACGTAGTCGCGGTAGCGCTGGCCCGACGTGGTGCTGTCGGCGAACCACCGGCTCTTGTGGTCGGTGGAGATGCCGAGCCGGAACCCGTGCGGGTTGATCTTCTGACCCACTAGCGAGTCCCTCCCTTCGAACCTGCAGTGCGACGGACGCGCTGTTCCACGACCCTGTCCTCAATGACGATGGTGATGTGGCTCGTGCGCTTGGCGACCCGGTAGGCGCGGCCCTGCGCACGCGGCCGGAACCGCTTCATGGTCGGGCCCTCGTCGACATAGGCCTCGGCGACGTACAACGTCTCGGCCGACAGACCCTTGCTGTCCTCGGCGTTGGCCATGGCGCTCTCAAGCACCTTCCGCACCGGCTCCGCCGCGGCCTGCGGCGCGAACCGCAGGAGGGCGGACGCCTCGTCGGCCTTCATACCCCGGATGACGTCCACCACGCGGCGCGCCTTCATGGGCGTGACGCGGACGTACCGCGCCTGGGCCCTGGCTTCCATCGTGACTCCCTCGATCTCGTCAGCTTCGTGGTGGACTCACCGGCGACGGGCGCGCCGGTCGTCCTTCTCGTGGCCGCGGAAGGTCCGCGTCGGTGCGAACTCGCCCAGCTTGTGGCCGATCATCGCCTCGGTTACGAAGACCGGGACGTGTTTGCGACCGTCATGGACGGCGATCGTGTGACCGATCATGTCCGGGACGATCATCGACCGGCGGGACCAGGTCTTGATCACGTGCTTGGTTCCCTTCGTGTTCTGCACCTCGACCTTCTTGGCCAGGTGCTCGTCCACAAAGGGACCCTTCTTGAGACTTCGCGGCATGGTCTACCTGCTCCCGATCAACGCTTCTTGCCGGTCTTGCGGCGGCGGACGATCTGGCGGTCGCTGGGCTTGCCCGCCCTGCGCGTGCGCCCTTCTGGGCGACCGTTCGGGTTGACCGGGTGGCGACCACCCGAGGACTTGCCCTCACCGCCACCGTGCGGGTGGTCGACCGGGTTCATGGCCACGCCGCGGACGGACGGGCGCTTGCCCTTCCACCGCATCCGGCCGGCCTTGCCCCAGTTGATGTTGGACTGCTCGGCGTTGCCGACCTCGCCGACCGTGGCGCGGCAGCGGACGTCGACGTTGCGGATCTCGCCCGATGGCATCCGCAGCTGAGCCCAGGTGCCCTCCTTGGCGACGAGCTGGACCCGCGTGCCGGCCGAGCGGGCGATCTTGGCGCCGCCACCGGGCCGGAGCTCGATGGCGTGCACGACCGTGCCGACCGGGATGTTGCGCAACGGCAGGTTGTTGCCCGCTTTGATGTCGGCTCGAGGGCCCGCCTCGACTGCGGCGCCCTGCACCAGCCGGGTAGGCGCCAGGATGTAGCGCTTCTCGCCGTCGGCGTAGTGCAGCAGCGCGATCCGGGCCGTCCGGTTGGGGTCGTACTCGATGTGCGCGACCTTGGCCGGTACACCGTCCTTGTCCGCCCGCCGAAAGTCGATCACGCGGTACTGACGCTTGTGGCCGCCCCCGTGGTGGCGCGTCGTGATCCGTCCCGCGTTGTTGCGGCCGCCCTTCCTCGGGAGCGGACGCACCAGTGACTTCTCCGGTTCGGAGCGGGTGATCTCGACGAAGTCGGCGACGCTGGCGCCACGCCGGCCCGGCGTCGTCGGCTTGTACTTGCGGAGTCCCATGTCTGGTCAGTCCTTCGATGCTCTGGCGCCGGTCAGGAGACCGGGCCCCCGAAGATGTCGATGCGCTGTCCCTCGGCGACGGTCACGATCGCGCGCTTGGTGTCCGGACGCCGGCCCATACCGAAGCGCGTGCGACGCTGCTTGCCCGCACGGTTGAGCGTGTTGACGCCCGTCACTGTCACGTTGAACACCTTCTCGACCGCGATCTTGATCTCGGTCTTGTTCGCGTCGGGCGCGACGACGAAGGTGTACTTGTTCTCGTCGAGCAGGCCGTAGCTCTTCTCGGAGACGATCGGGCCGCGCAGCACGTCGCGCGGATCCTTGTGGATCGCGCTCACTTGCTGTCCTCCTCGGTCGTCTTGGCTGTGGCCTTCGCCGTGGCCTTCTTCGCCGTGGCCTTCTTCGCCGTGGCCTTCTTCGCGGTCGCCTTCTTGGCCGGCGCCGCTGTGGTCTTCTTTGCCGTTGTCTTCGTTGCGGTGGCCCTCTTCGCCGTGGCCTTCTTCGCCGTGGCCTTCTTCGCCGGCGGTGTCGAGGCGGCCGTCGTCGCTGCGGGCTTCTCGGCAGTGGCCGTGTCGCCGCTACTCGGGGCTGCGACGGTGGCCTTACCGTCGAGGAACGCCTCGAGCGCGTCCTGCGTGAACACGATGTCGTCAGAGCAGAGAACGTCGTAGGTGTTGAGCTGGTCGGCCACGATCAGGTGGACCTGCGGAACGTTGCGCAGGCTCTTGACCGTGAGCTGGTCGCCGCGGGCGGCGACCACCAGGACGTTGGAGCGCTCGGTGACGGTGGCGAGCGCGGCGAGGGCCGCCTTGGTGGATGGCGCGTCGCCCTCGACGAACCCGGCGACCACATGGACCCGGCCGTGCCTGGCCCGGTCGGACAGCGCGCCGCGGAGGGCCGCCGCCTTCATCTTCTTGGGCGTCCGCTGGGCGTAGTCGCGCGGCGTCGGCCCGTGCACGATGCCACCGCCGGTGAACTGCGGCGCTCGGTTCGAGCCTTGACGGGCCCGGCCGGTGCCCTTCTGGCGATACGGCTTGCGCCCGCCGCCGCGGACCTCGGCCCGGGTCTTCGTGCTGTGCGTGCCCTGGCGGCCAGCCGCGAGCTGTGCGACCACGACCTGGTGGATCAGCGGCACGTTGACCTGGACGTCGAAGATGTCGGCGGGCAACTCGACGCTGCCGGTCTTGCGACCCTTGGCGTTCTTCACGTCGATCTCGGTCATGGCGTCAGGCCCCCTTGGCGGCGGTCTTGACGAGCACCAGCCCACCGGTCGGGCCGGGCACGGCGCCCTTGAGGAGCAGGAGGCCCTTCTCGGTGTCGACAGCGTGGACCGTGACGTTCTGAGCCGTGACCCGTTCGCCGCCCATCCGTCCAGGCATCCGCAGCCCCTTGAAGACCCGGCTGGGGGTCGAGGCGCCACCGATCGAACCCGGCTTGCGGTGGTTGCGATGCGCGCCGTGGCTGGCACCGACCCCGGAGAAGCCGTGCCGCTTCATGACACCGGCGAAACCCTTGCCCTTGCTGGTCCCGACGACGTCGACGACCTGCCCCGGCTCGAAGATCTCGACCGTGATCTCCTGGCCCAGGGTGTACTCGGACGCCGCTGAGGTACGCAGTTCGACGGTGTGTCGGCGCGGTGTCACGCCGGCCTTGTCGAAATGGCCCTGCATGGGCTTCGTGACCTTGCGGGGGTTGGGTGCACCGAAGGCGATCTGCACGGCGTCGTAGCCGTCGGTCTGCGGGGTGCGGACCTGGGTTACGACGCACGGGCCGGCTTTGACGACGGTAACCGGGACGATGCGGTTCTTGTCGTCCCACACCTGGGTCATGCCGAGCTTCTCGCCGAGCAAACCCTTCAGGGTCGCCAGAACTTGAGTACTCATCGCAGGTGCGTCCCCTACAACTTGATCTCGATGTCGACGCCCGCGGGCAGGTCGAGGCGCATGAGCGAGTCGACGGTCTTCGGCGTGGGGTCGATGATGTCGATGAGCCGTTTGTGCGTGCGCATCTCGAAATGCTCGCGACTGTCCTTGTACTTGTGCGGCGAACGGATGACGCAATACACGTTCTTCTCGGTCGGCAGCGGCACCGGGCCCGCGACCTGCGCACCAGTACGCGTCACCGTGTCGACGATCTTGCGCGCCGACGAGTCGATTACCTCGTGGTCGTAGGCCTTGAGCCGGATGCGGATCTTCTGTCCCGCCATGGCTGCGTGTCGTCCTTCTCTCGTACCGCTAGCGAACCGAAACCTGGCTGTCCTTGGTCGCCGACCGGCCGCGTGTGCGGGCCTCCGACCCCCGCGGTCGGGCGTGTCGCGCATGCAGGCCGTATTCAGGCGTGTGCGACGACTCGATCGGATGCGGAGAACTCGGATGGCCCGGCATGCCGCCGGACTTCGGGTGGAGGTCTCCGTATCGGGCGCAGACGCGGAGGGAGGTAACCCCGATCCACGCACCCCGGCGGCCTCCGCCGAGCAACCTGAACAGTATGCCAGAGGCCTTGTGCCCCTGGCCAATCGGGGACGCACCGTGGAAGGGCCGCGAGGAGGCGGCCCCCGCCACGGACACGTCTTACTTGTTGATCTTCGTGACCCGGCCGGCGCCGACCGTACGGCCGCCCTCGCGGATGGCGAACCGGAGCTGGTCCTCCATGGCGATCGGCTGGATCAGTTCGACCTTCATCTGCGTGGTGTCGCCGGGCATGACCATCTCCGTGCCCTCGGGGAGGGTCACCACACCGGTCACGTCCGTCGTCCGGAAGTAGAACTGCGGGCGGTAGTTGTTGAAGAACGGCGTGTGCCGGCCACCTTCGTCCTTGGACAGGATGTAGACCTGCGCCTCGAAGTCGGTGTGCGGCGTGGTCGTGCCGGGCTTGACGGCAACCATCCCGCGCTCTACGTCCTCCTTCTTGGTGCCGCGGAGGAGTAGGCCGACGTTCTCGCCGGCGCGGGCCTCGTCGAGCAGCTTGCGGAACATTTCGACGCCGGTGACGATCGTCTTCTGCGCCTTGCCCTCGCGGATACCGACGAGCTCGACCTCCTCGTTGATCTTGAGGATGCCGCGCTCGACCCGACCGGTGACGACCGTGCCACGCCCGGTGATCGTGAAGACGTCCTCGATCGGCATGAGAAACGGCTTGTCGGTCTCGCGCACGGGCTCGGGGATGTACTCGTCGACGGCGTCCAGCAGGCCGAACAGCTTCTCGGTCCACTCCGGGTCGCCCTCGAGCGCCTTTAGGGCCGAGACGCGAACGACCGGCAGGTCGTCGCCGGGGTACTCGTAGTCGGAAAGCAGCTCGCGGACCTCGAGCTCGACGAGCTCGAGGATCTCCTCGTCGTCGACCATGTCCGCCTTGTTCAGTGCCACCACGAAGTAGGGGACACCGACCTGACGGGCCAGGAGCACGTGCTCCTTGGTCTGCGGCATCGGGCCGTCGGTGGCCGCCACCACGAGGATGGCGCCGTCCATCTGGGCCGCGCCGGTGATCATGTTCTTGATGTAGTCGGCGTGGCCGGGGCAGTCGACGTGTGCGTAATGCCGCTTCTCCGTCTGGTACTCGACGTGCGCGATCGCGATCGTGATGCCGCGCTGGCGCTCCTCGGGGGCGTTGTCGATCTCGTCGAAGGGCGTGTATGGGTTGAGATCCGGGTGCTTGTCGTGCAGGACCTTCGTGATAGCCGCGGTCAGCGTCGTTTTACCGTGGTCGATGTGACCGAGGGTACCGACGTTGACGTGCGGCTTGGTCCGCTCGAACTTCGCCTTCGCCACTGTGGGGTCCTCCTGTTGGGACGTTTCCTTGCCGTTGTCGGCCTGGCTGTTGGGGTGGGGCCGGTGGAGGGCCGGGAGCGACGTTACTCGCCCCGGACCTTCTTGATGATCTCCTCTGCGACGGTGCGGGGAACCTCGGCGTAGGAGTCGAACTGCATCGAGTAGCTGGCCCGGCCCTGGGTCTTGCTTCGGAGGTCCCCGACGTAGCCGAACATCTCCGACAGCGGGACCAGCGCCTTGACGATGCGGGCACCGGTGCGCTCCTCCATGGCCTGGATGTGACCACGGCGGGAGTTGAGGTCGCCGATCACGTCACCCATGTAGTCCTCGGGCGTGGTGACCTCGACGGCGAACATCGGCTCGAGGAGCACCGGGTCGGCCTTGCGGGCCGCATCCTTGAACGCCATCGAGCCGGCGATCTTGAACGCGAGTTCCGAGGAGTCGACCTCGTGGTAGGCGCCATCGCGGAGCGTGACCTGGACGTCGACCAGGGGGTAGCCGGCGACGACGCCGAACTCCATCGCCTCCTGGATGCCCTCGTCGACCGCGGGGATGTACTCCCGCGGGACACGCCCACCGGTGACGGCGTTGACGAACTCGTAGCCGCCGTCGCCCTTACCGCCGGTCGGCTTGATGTCGATGATGACCTTGGCGAACTGCCCGGATCCACCCGTCTGCTTCTTGTGGGTGTAGCTGACCTTCTGTACCTCGCGGCGGATTGTCTCCCGGTAGGCAACCTGCGGCTTGCCGACGTTGGCCACGACCCGGAATTCGCGCTTCATCCGTTCGACGAGCACCTCGAGGTGAAGCTCGCCCATGCCCGAGATGATGGTCTGGCCGGTGTCGTCGTCGGTGCGAACCTGGAAGGTCGGGTCCTCCTCGGAGAGCCGCTGGATCGCGGTGCCCAGCTTCTCCTGATCGCTCTTCGTCTTCGGCTCGATGGCGACCGAGATGACCGGCGCCGGGAAGCTCATCGACTCGAGGATGACCGGCTGCGCGGAGTCGGACAGCGTGTCACCGGTTGTGGTGTTCTTCAGACCCATCACCGCGACGATCAGGCCGGCGCTGGCCTTTTCGATCTCCTCACGCTTGTTCGCGTGCATGCGGTAGATCTTGCCGATCCGCTCCTTGTTGCCCTTGGTGCTGTTCAGGACCTGGGTACCGGCCGTCAGGGTGCCGGAGTAGACGCGGACGAAGGTGAGCTTGCCGAGGTGCTGGTCACTCATGATCTTGAACGCCAATGCGGACACTGGGGCGTCCTCGTCGGGCTCGCGGGTCATGACCGCGTTCTCGTCGCCGACCGCGTGGCCCTCGATGGCACCGACGTCGAGGGGGGACGGGAGGTAGCGCACGACGGCGTCGAGCATGGGCTGCACGCCCTTGTTCTTGAATGCCGACCCGCACAGGACCGGGGTCAGCCGGCTGGCGATCGTCGCCCGCCGGATGGCGGCGATGAGTGCCTCCTCGGTGGGTTCGTCACCCTCGAGGTAGAGCTCCATCATCTCGTCGTCGTGTTCGGCGATGGTCTCGAGCAACCGGTCGCGCCACTCGGCCGCGGCCTCGGCGTGGGTGGCGGGGATGTCGACGGTGTCGTACATCTCGCCCTTCTCGGCTTCTGCGCGCCACACGAACGCCTTCAGGCCGACCAGGTCGATGACGCCACGGAAGTCGGCCTCGGCCCCGATCGGGAGCTGAACCACCAGCGGCACCGCCTTGAGCCGCGAGACGATCATGTCGACGCAGCGGTGGAACTCCGCGCCGACCCGGTCGAGCTTGTTCACGAAACAGATCCTGGGCACGTGGTACTTGCTGGCCTGGCGCCAGACCTGCTCGGACTGGGGCTCTACACCCGCGACGGCGTCGAAGACGGCGACCGCGCCGTCGAGCACACGTAGCGACCGCTCGACCTCGACGGTGAAGTCGACGTGGCCCGGAGTGTCGATGATGTTGATGGTGTGGCCGTCCCACTGGGTGGTGGTGGCGGCCGACGTGATGGTGATGCCGCGCTCCTGCTCCTGCTCCATCCAGTCCATGGTGGCCGCGCCCTCGTGGACCTCACCGATCTTGTAGTTGATGCCGGTGTAGAACAGGATGCGCTCGGTCGTCGTGGTCTTGCCCGCGTCGATGTGGGCCATGATCCCGATGTTGCGGACCTTGGCCAGGTCGAGCGTGCGCAGGTCGGTGACCATGTGGTGCGTCGCTTCCTCAGTTCGTATCTGTGAACCGCCGGGAGTTACCAGCGGTAGTGGGCGAAGGCCTTGTTGGACTCGGCCATCTTGTGGGTGTCCTCGCGGCGCTTGACGCTTGCGCCGAGACCGTTGGAGGCGTCGAGGATCTCGTTCATCAGCCGTTCGGTCATCGTCTTCTCGCGACGGGCGCGCGAGTAACCGACCAGCCAGCGCAGGGCCAGGGTGGTGCTGCGGTTGGCACGCACCTCGACCGGGACCTGGTACGTGGCGCCACCGACGCGGCGGCTCTTGACCTCGAGAGTCGGCTTGACGTTGTCGAGCGCGCGCTTGAGCGTGACGACCGGGTCGGTGCCGGTCTTGTCCCGGCAACCCTCCAGGGCGCCGTGGACGATCGACTCGGCCACCGACTTCTTGCCGTCGGAGAGGACCTTGTTGACCAGCTGGGTGACCAGCGGGGAGGTGTAGACCGGGTCGACGACCACCGGTCGCTTCGGGGCCGGGCCCTTGCGCGGCATCAGCTCTTCTCCTTCTTCGCGCCGTACCGGCTGCGCGCCTGCTTGCGGTTCTTCACGCCCTGGGTGTCGAGCGAGCCTCGCACGATCTTGTACCGGACGCCGGGGAGGTCCTTCACGCGGCCGCCACGGACGAGCACCATCGAGTGCTCCTGCAGGTTGTGTCCGACGCCGGGGATGTAGGCAGTGACCTCGATCTGGCTGGTCAGCCTGACACGGGCCACCTTGCGCAGCGCTGAGTTCGGCTTCTTCGGAGTGGTCGTGTAGACGCGCGTGCACACCCCGCGGCGCTGCGGGCTGCCCTTCAGAGCAGGGGTCTTGTTCTTGGCGACCTTGTCCTGGCGGCCCTTGCGGACCAGCTGCTGGATCGTGGGCACTGCGTCTCCGTTGCTCGCGTTCGCGGCGGTTGTGGGGTCGGCCGGAAGTCAGGGCGCCGGAGGCCGTGCGGCTGAGCGCGTCGGCTGCGCCGACGACCCCCGCGGTCGGGCGTGTCGGCCCGGCCAGCCCGGCGCCGCCGGCAAACCGGTCGGCGTGGTCGGTGGAACTCCGGCGAGCACACGCGGGCGCACCGGACGGCCCGGAGAACGTCCAGGCACGAGGAGTGAGATTACCCGGTGCGGGCGTCGCAGGTCAAAGCAGGCCCCCCACCCCTGTGGACGGGCGACGGCGTCGATGTTACCCGAGCAATGTCGCCTCGTGCCACTTCGTAGGGACTACGACGCCAAGATCAGCAGGCGGTCGACGGTGGTCCTCAGCAGTGGAGTCCCCGTCTCGTGCAGGTGGCGCAACGCGCCCGTCACCGCCGTGAGTAGCTTGTCCTCGTCCGCCTGCACATCTGAGGGGCACCCGTTCGGGCACGCGAACACGTACCGGGTACCTTCGGGCAGGCCCGCTGCGTCTCTGGGCACCCATCTGTACCATCGACCGTCACTGGCCGGCAGCCACGACCCGGGCGACTGACTCTTGACGACTCCCGGCGCAGGCACCCACATCGCCAGCCGTTGCTCATCGAAGGGCACAGCCAGGTCGACCGTCCAGCGAATCCACCAGTGCCCGCAACGGCTGCAGACCAGCTCCAGCGTCGCAGTCTCCCCGGGGGTCACTGCGTCCGCCAGGTGATGTCGATGATCTCCGGGTCGAACGCGCGGGCGCCCGGTCCCGGCGCCGGCCGTCGCATCGTCATGAGCGCGACCACAGCGGGTTCGCGGTCCCCCTTCATGTCCTTCCACACGCGGCCCGGGTCGCCAGCGTTCACGAGGCCTCCAAGAACCCGGCACGGCCGGCATGGGGAGTTCAGGCTCCGCGTAGCAGATCGAGGGCGTCCTCGACGGAGGCGGCCGGGTCGGTGACTGGGAAGAGGAC
>DATHII010000257.1:0-2505 GCA_035316885.1 Jiangellaceae bacterium
TCATCTCGGCGAGCACCCGATGCACGTCGGAGCGGAAGTCATCCCCTTCATGGCGGTCCTGAAGGCCGAAGATCGTCGACCGGATCTCCCGGATCGTTTGGTCGAGGTCTGCCACGGCTGCGTTGAGCCGGACCGCTGCACTCTCGTCGACCATCCGGCTGAGACTCTGTAGGCCGAGGCCCGTAGCGAACAAGCGCTGAATGACCAGGTCGTGGAGGTCCCGGGCGATCCGGTCCCTGTCCTCGAAGATCGCCAGGCGGCCGCGGTCTGCCTGCGCCTGGGCCCGCTGAAGCGCGAGGCCGGCCTGGTCTGCGAAGGTCTGCAGCAGTTGGATCGCGTCGTCATCGATCGTCGGGCCGACGCCCGGTGCCCAGGCCACGACGAGGACACCGGTCGCGGACTCCCCGGTCAGCGGCGTCAGCAGCGTCGCCCCGAGCTTCGGCCAGCCCTGGCGTGGCTGCACGGCAGGGTCGGGTGTGGTCTCGTCGACCATCAGTGGCTCACCCGTCCGGACCACTTTCGCCGCGAGCTCGCGGTCGAACGGAAGGGTCAGCTCCGCGGCGGAGCCCGGGTCGATACCGGCGACCGCTTCGACCGTGAAGCCGTCAGGTGAGGCGTCCGGTAGCAGGAGCGCCGCAACCTCGGCCTTCGTCAGCTCCCGCGCCCGGTTGGCGACGAGTCGGAGCGCCTGGGTGCGGTCGACCGCACCGACGAGCATCTCCCTGATCTCCCCGGCGGCCTCCAGCCACCGTTGGCGTTGCTCTGCCTGCCCGTACAGCCGCGCGTTCTCGATCGCGACACCGGCGGCTGCGGCGAGCGCCACCACGATGTCTTCATCGGCCTGGGTGAAGCCTCCGCTGCCCTGCTTCTCGGTCAGGTACAGGTTGCCGAAGACCCGGTCACGGATGCGGACCGGGACGCCGAGGAAGGTCGCCATCGGCGGATGGTGAGCGGGGAACCCGTAGGACTGGGGATGGTCGGCGATCCGATCCAGGCGGATGGGCCGGGGATTGTCGATGAGCAGTCCGAGGATTCCCCGGCCATGGGGCAGATCACCTATCGCGACGTACTGCTCGGGGGTGAGGCCATGGGTGAGGAACTCCGCGAGCTGCTTCCCGGGCCCGTCGAGCACACCGAGTGCCCCGTACCGCGCACCCGCTAGCCGGCAGGCCGCCTGGACTATCCGGTCGAGGACGGCCGACAGGCTCAGCTCGGACGTGACCGACATGACCGCGTCGAGCAGACCACGCAACCGATCTTGCGTGGCAACAACCTCACCGATGCGGTCCAGCAACTGCGTCAGCAGATCGTCCAACCCGGCGCTGTCCGTGGCGCCCAGCGGGCCGACCGGTGGCTGGTCCGGTGGAACGTGGTCGGCGTCGTCGGGCGGCATCGGCATCGGCTCCCCGTGGGACAGCACGTCCAGAATCCCCGGTGGGGCCTCCGACGACAAGCCGGGCCTTGCAGAGACTGCAAGACCCGGCCGTTCCGGCGGCTGTCGGCTACCGGAGGACGGGGTAGCGGGTGACGAGGTCCGTGGCTGCCCACGCCTTACCGAACCCCCAGGTGTCGCCCGCGTTTGCGGCGGCGAGGCCGACAGCCAGGATCGCGTAGACCAGGTGGTCGTCCAGGAACGGGTTGTTCACGATCGGCAGCACCGCCATCCACATGAGGATCAGCAGCACGACCGCCGACGCCGCGGCGATCCGCATGCCGATGCCCAGGATGAAGGCCAGCCCGATGCCGAGCAGGCCGAGCATGAACAGCCAGTCGATGAACGCGTTGCCGGCCAGGCCTTGGAAGAAGTCGGCGAACGGTCCCTCGACGCCGCCGAGGAACCCGCCGGTCGGGGATCCACCGTCGATCCAGGCCCGCTCGGCCGGAGTTGCGTAGCCGAGGCCGAAGGTCTTGTCGAGGAAGGCCCACAGGAAGACCCAGCCCAAGCTGATTCGCGCGACCGCCCAGACGTATGGGGCGACCCGGGTCGGCGCCCGTTCCACCGCGGGTGCGCGCTGGTCGACGTCGCTGCTGTTGCGAGTGGTGATCATGACTGCCTCCTCCTACCGGACTTGCGTGTCACCTTCAGAGTCGTCTGCCAGCGCTGGTGCGCGTAGCACCATCGGTCCCGACGTGCAGGGACCAACGTCCCCGATGGTGGGCGGTCCACTGGGGCCGAAGGTCCCGCCCGTTCGGGACATCGGACAGTGCCGCCGCGGTGCGCGCCGACGATGCCATGGCAACATCAGCTTCGTTAGCATGAAGGCGGTTCTCGCCATGGTCGATGGCATGAACGGCGATCGGGAGCCCGGGATGTCCGTGCTCGGCGAGGACGAGTGCTGGCGACTACTCGCCCACGCGGAGGTCGGCCGGCTGGCCGTGGCGGTCCGCGACACTCCGGAGATCTACCCGGTCAACTTCGTCGTCGACAACAGAACGCTGCTGTTCCGAACGGCTGAGGGCACGAAGCTCGCGACCGTCGCCGTATCCAAGCGGGTCGCGTTCGAG
>DATHII010000258.1:0-3971 GCA_035316885.1 Jiangellaceae bacterium
CGACGCTGAATGCTTTCTCGGCCGACGACGAGACGACGACGGCGCGCACGCTGCCGTCGGCGGCCAACTCGGACGTTGCCGCGGCGATGGCCGCTGCCTGCGCGTTCGAAACGGCGTTGAGCGCCTCTACGCGGTCGAGGACCAACTCGGCGACATGCGGGGTGTCGGCCGGCCGCCGGATCGTCACTCCCGGCGGGACGATTCCGCCCGGCTCGGAACTGCTCACGCTGCCGACCCTAGCCGCGGGCGATGCGCTGCGGCGGGCGACTCAGTCGCCGGCGGGGCCTCTGCCGTCACCGGGAGCGCTGCGGCCGGCACCCAGCGGCTCGCGTACCAACGTCTCGTCGACGTAGCAGTAGCGCCAGCTCTCGCCTGGTTCGATCGTCTGGATGATCGGGTGTCGGGTCTCGCCGAAGTGCGCGGTGGCGTGCTTGTTCACCGAGTCGTCGCAGCAGCCGACCTCGCCGCAGATCGTGCACAGCCGCAGCTGTACCCAGTCGTCGCCGGTTTCCTCGCACCGCCGACAGGTCTCGATGTCGGTCCGGGTCACTGTGATCTGGTCCAGGTGTGTGCACGCGGTGCTGATCGTCTCCTCGCGCACGTAGCGCCAACGGGAACGGAGCAGCCGGCCGGGGACGACCCGCGCGAGGTACCGCGACTGGGCCGCGAGCAGCGGGCTCAGCACCGCCAGGACCAGGACGTACAGCGCGACGAAAGGGCCGATGCGCGCGTCGAGCCCGTCGGCCAGAGCGAGCGTGGCCAGGATCAACGAGAACTCGCCGCGGCCGAGCACGGTCAACCCGATGTTGGCGGCAGCGCGCTGGTTGAAGCCGAACAGCCGGGCGGTAAAGACTCCTGCCGTGACGTTGACTGTCACGGTCACCAGCACCGCGGCAGCGACCGGCACGGCCACCGTGCCGAGATCGCCGATGTCGATGGTCAGGCCGAAGGTCACGAAGAAGACCGCAGCGAACACGTCACGTAGCGGTGACGCCAGGCGCTCGACCCGGCCGGCAACTGCGGTCCGCGAGACCACGAGGCCGATCATCAGCGCGCCGATCGCCTCGGAGACCCCGACATCGGCCGACAGGCCGGCGACCAGTAGGACCAGCCCGATCACCAGGACGGCGAGCAGCTCGTCCTCGCGGCTGCCGATCAGCGCGCCGACCGCTCGGGCGCCGAAACGGGCCAGGCCGAGGAGCAGCACCAGATACCCGAAGCTCACGGCGATGTCGGTCGCGAGTGCGAGCGGCGTCCCGGCGCCGGAGAGCACCGGTGAGAGTAGCGCCAGGTAGAACGCCAGGAAGATGTCCTCGATGACGATGATGCCGAGGATCACAGGGGTCTCGGCGTTGGCCAGCCGGCGCAGCTCGATCAGCAGCTTTGTCGCGATCGCGGATGACGAGATGCCCAGCGCCCCGGCGATCACCAATGCCTCCGAGGTGCCCCACCCCAGGGCGAGGCCCAGCAGAAACCCGGCACTGACGTTCATCCCGATGTAGAAGCCGGCGGCGACGAACAGCCGCCGGCCGCTGCCGAGCACCTGCTCGACCGGGAACTCAAGACCGAGGTTGAACAGCAGGAGTACCAGCCCGAGGGAGGCCAGTAACTCGAGGTCCTCCGGGTGCTCGATCAGGACGGGACCGGGCGTAGCGGGGCCGAGCAGGATGCCAGCGAGCATGTAACACGGCACGGTGGGGAGGCCGAGCCGGCGTGCCCCGCGCGCCAGCAGCCCCGCAATCAACAGCAACGCGCCGAGGTTCAGCAACTCACCCTGCATCGCCGACCACCGGATCATTCATTGACGTGGACCGGCGGCGGCGCCGCCAGGCACTACAGTCAGCCCTCGAAGAACGTACCCACCAGGACCGCAGCGACCTTACGAGCCTGCTCGTCGTCCAACTCGATGACCACGGTCGGGTCGGGCGACCTGGAGGCGAAGACGTACAGGTCCCGCATCCCGTCCCTGCGCACCACGACCGAGATGCGCTCGCTACGCCTGCCGAGGTCGATGTCGTACCGCTTGCCGATACCCGGCAGCTCCTGCATGTGCACGCCCTCACCCATGGGATCTCCCTCGTGGTCCGGCCACTGCGGGACGGCGCTCTCCACGCAGTCCGGTCAGTGGATGCAAGCCTACGACCCCGGCGTACGGCGAGGTTCAGTCACCGCTGGCCCGGGTCGTCGCGAAACTGGTCGTACGGCTCGTCGCGGGGCAAAGGTCTGGTGCGCGCGGCCGAGCTCCCGTCCGGCAGTGGCTCCGCCTCCTCGACAGCGTCCCCCGACGACTGGCGTCGTGACGACCACCCGTGCGCTTCCCTGACCAGCTCGCTCATCTCGAGCTGGACGGCGTGCACATACGGGACATCGCGCAGCACGATCGTGCCCTGCTCGCTCGCCGCGGAGACGTTGAGCGATCCGCACCGGAGCATGCGGTCGATGACGCCCTGACGGTAGGCCACGTCGTTGATCCGCCCCAACGGGATGTCCCGACCGTGCCGGTTGATGACGCCCTGGCGGGTGATGAGGCGCTCGCTCGTGATGGTGTAGGTGGTGCTCAGCCAGACGAGGAACGGCCAGAGCGACCACCGCAGGATCACACCCACGGCGATGATGACCACCGCCCACCGGCCGACCGATCCTGCACCGCTCCCGGGGAGCACAGCGAGGCCGAAGCCGATCACAGCCGCCATGACGATCAGGACGAGGATCGGGACGATGAGGGCCTTGAGGTGCGTGCGCATGTGCAGGATCACGCGCTCGTCATCGCCGAGGAGGTGCTGCGGAAACCCCACGGCCGGAGCCTATCCCGCGGGTCAGCCGTTCAGGGGGCGGAGGTGTACGACGTCACCGGCCCCCACGGGGGTGTCACCGGACGGGGTCCGCAGAACCAGCCGGCCGGTTGCGTCTACGTCGACGGCCCGACCCTCAACCGTCGCGCCCCCGGGCAGGACGGCCTGCACGTCACGACCGACCGTGTCGCATACCGCCCGGTAGGCCGCCGCCAGCCACAGAGCCGGGTCGCCGCCCTGGCCGCGCCATTCGTCGTACCGCGGGCTCAGGCGACCGATCAGCGTCGTGAGCACCGTTTCCGGCTCGACCTCCGAGCCACCGGCCGCTGCCAGTGAGGTCGCTCCGTGAGGTGCGACAGTGAGGTTGAGCCCGATGCCCACCACGGCGGCCGGACCGGCGGCGCTATCGACCCGCTCGACCAGGATCCCGGCCAGCTTGGCGCCGCCGAGCAGGACGTCGTTGGGCCACTTCAGCACGGTCTCGACTCCGGGGCAGATCCGCAGCGCCTCCACCACGACGACTCCCGCCAGCAGCGGCAACCAGGGCCAGCGCTGGGCCGGCACGCCCGCAGGCCGCAGCAGGGCCGACACGGCCAGCCCGCCCCCTCGCGGGGTGTCCCAGGAGCGGCCGAGCCGCCCCCGTCCGGCTGTCTGATGGTCAGCGGCGACCACCAGGCCTTCGGCGGCGCCCTCGCGTGCCTTCGCGGCCACGTCGGCATTCGTCGAGCCCGTCTCGGCCACCCGCTCGATCCGCCACCGGGGTGTCATGGCTCAGCCGGTGTTCTGCAGACCTGCGGCGACACCGTTGACGGTGATCTGCAGGAGGCGGCGCACCGCGGCGTCCTGTCCGGCGCCTGTGGGCGGGCGCCCGCGCAGGGCACGCAGGGCCCGCACCTGCAGGTGCGACAGAGCGTCGACGTACGGGTTGCGCAGTGCCACCGCGCGGCCCAGGACCTTCCGGTCCTCCAACAGGCGGGCGTGGCCGGTCACCGCGAGCACCTGGGCGGTGGTCCGGGCGTGCTCGTCGAGAACCCGCTTGCTCAGGTCGGGCCGGCCGCCCAGCTCGAGGTAGCGGCCCGCGATCCGGCGGTCGGTCTTCGCCAGCGACATCTCCGCGTTCTCGAGCATGACCGTGAACAGCGGCCACGACGCGTAGGCCCGGCGCAGGAGCGGCAGGTC
>DATHII010000259.1:0-16416 GCA_035316885.1 Jiangellaceae bacterium
GGGGAGGGTCGTCGAGATCCAGTCGGTCTTCTACTGGATCACACCGTCCTTCTACGGTCGCGTCTAGATGCGTCTAGATGTGGTCTGTCAAGCCGGGGGGTGTTCGTAGTAGCCGGTGTCGCGGGCGCGCTGGTAGGACCGCTCGATCTCGGCCTCGGTCTCCACCCGGTTGGCCCACGTCGCGCCTTCGACCGACTTGCCCGGCTCGAGCTCCTTGTAGACCTCGAAGAAGTGCTGGATCTCCATCCGCTCGAACTCCGGGATGTCGTACAGATCATGCAGGGGCGCCTTGCGGACATCGCCCGCGGGCACACACATCACCTTGTCGTCGCCGCCGGCCTCGTCCTTCATCCGGAACATGCCCACGGCCCGGCACCGGATCAGACAGCCGGGGAAAGTCGGATCGTCGATGAGCACGAGCGCGTCGAGCGGGTCGCCGTCCTCGCCGAGCGTCTGCTCGATGAATCCGTAATCGGCCGGATAGCGCGTCGAGGTGAACAGCCGCCGATCGAGCTTGATGCGACCGGTGGTGTGGTCGAGCTCGTACTTGTTCCGGCTCCCGGCCGGTATCTCGATGGTGACGTCGAACTCCACGACCGCCTCCCGTTCACGACTGACCTGCAGTGTCCCGTACCGTGACCGGTCGTGTCTCGTCGCGTGGACGCCCTGATCGCCGCGCTCGCCGTGCTGCTGGCTGCGGGCGTTGCGACCCTTCTGGTCACCGGTGTGGTCGACCTGGGCCCGCAGGCCGTCCCCACGCCCCCGCCCAGCGAGACCTCCACTCCGACTCCGGAACCGGTGCCCAGCGTGCTGCCGGCGGCGTCGTCGAGGCCGGTACCGGGCGAAGTGGACGTTGCGGACGCCCTCGCGCCTGCCCTGGCGGCCGGCGCACTGGGCGGGCGCGTCGGCGTCTCCGTCGTCAACCTCCGCACGGGCGTGGCCGCACTCGGGATCGGCCCCGACTCCCTGGTCCCGGCGAGCACCCTGAAAGTCCTGACGGCGGCCGCCGCGCTCGACGTGCTGGGAGAGGACCACATCTTCACGACCCGGGTCGTGCGCGGGAGGGTGCCCGGTGACGTCCTCCTCGTCGGCGGTGGCGACCCCACCCTGACCGCCGCCGACCCGCCTGCACCGCGCGCCACCCGGCTGGCCAGCCTGGCCGAGGCCGCGGCCGCCGCGCTGCGGGCATCCGGAACGACGGCGGTGCGCCTGCTCGTGGACGACACGCTGTTCACCGGTCCGGCGGTCGACCCCGACTGGCGTCCGACCTACCTGTCGTCCGGCGCCGTCGGCCCGGTGAGCGCCCTGGCCGTCGACGGTGGACGCACCCGCCCGGACACCGACCGCCGGACGGCCGACCCGGCGTTGGCCGCGGCGGCCACGTTCGCGGGCCTGCTGGCGGAGCATGGCGTCGATGTGACGTCCGAGCCGGTGCGTGGCGAGACACCCAGTGGAGCGACGGAGATCGCAACCGTCGACTCCGCGCCGCTGGCGGACATCGTCGAACACGTCCTGGCAGTCAGCGACAACGACGGTGCAGAGGTGCTGGCCCGTCACGTCGCGCGACGCGCCGGTATGCCCGCGACATCGGAGGCGATCGGTCCAGCGATCGTCAGGGCGCTGACCGGCCTCGGCATCGACGTCTCGGGGCTGACCGTTTTCGACGGCAGTGGACTCGCCAGGGGGAGTGCGGTGCCACCTCGTGTGTTGACCGCCACGCTGACCGCGGCCGCCAGCCCAGCACATCCGCACTTGCGTCCGGTGCTCACTGGGCTGCCCGTAGCCGGCTTCACCGGCACCCTCGACGACCGGTTCGACTCGTCGGCGGCTGCGGACGGGGTGGGTGTGGTTCGTGCGAAGACTGGGACGCTGGCCGGCGTCGCTTCGCTGGCGGGGATCGTCGTGGCGCGCGACGGCACGACGTACGCGTTCGCGGTGATGGCGGACGAGGTGGTGAACAGCCTGGCGGCTCGGTCGGCCCTGGACGACGTGGCCGCCGCCCTCGCGCGCTGCGGTTGTGCGGCACCTGGCCCGAACTTTTGATGCGGACGCTCACGTAGCGTGAGGTCATGACTTCGTACGAACCAGCAGACCTGGTCGACTGGGACCTCGCGGTTGCGACGGCCCGCCGGCTAGGCAAGCCCGGGCCCACCGTGAGCATCGAGGAGGCCCGCGGCGTGGTGACCGACCTCAAGACATTCGCCGCCGATGCGACAGCACCAGTGCGGTCGTTCACCGGGCTCGACGCCTCGGTCGCGCCGGCCCCCGTCGTCGTGGTCGACCGGGGAGGTTGGGTGCAGGCCAATGCCGACGGCATGCGCCAGATCATCGCTCCGCTCGCCGACAAGCTCCGCGAGCGGCGGACCGGATCGGGCCTGCTGGAGCAGGTCGGCCCCAAGGTGACCGGAGTCGAAACCGGCGCTCTGCTGGCGTTCCTGTCCGGCAAGGTGCTGGGACAGTTCGACCCGTTCTGGTCCGACGGCTCCGGCGCTGCCGGACGGCTGCTACTCGTGGCTCCGAACGTCGTCCACGTCGAACGTGAGCTCAAGGTCGATCCGCGCGACTTCCGGATGTGGGTGTGCCTGCACGAGGAGACCCACCGGGTGCAGTTCACAGCCGTGTCGTGGCTACGCGATCACCTGCGCGGCGAGATCGAGTCGTTCGTCGGCGCGACCGAGATCGATCCGAGCGTGTTGATCTCGCGGCTGCGTGACGTGGTGAGGTCGGTGATCGAGAGTGCGCAGGGTGGTGAGGGCGGGCCGTCGGTGCTCGACCTCGTGCAGTCGCCCGAGCAGAAGGCGATCATCGACCGGGTCACCGCTGTGATGTCACTGCTCGAGGGACACGCGGACGTCGTCATGGACGGCGTCGGACCCGAAGTCGTCCCGAGCGTGGCGACCATCCGCGAGAAGTTCCAACGCCGGCGGGCCGGTGCTGGCAGCCTCGACCGCACCCTGCGCCGGTTGCTCGGCCTCGAGGCGAAGATGCGGCAGTACCGCGACGGCGCGAAGTTCGTCAACGGCGTCGTCGAGCGCGTGGGGATGAATGGCTTCAACCGGGTTTGGGAGTCCGCGGAGACGCTGCCCCATCTCGACGAGATCGCCGATCCGGTCGCCTGGGTACGGCGCGTCCACGGTCAGGCGGCGCTCTCGCAATCATGACTCTGGACGGGCCCGTGAGCACCGCCCGAGGTCCCTCCGCTGCGTCCCGGCTGGAGGTGCGGCGGGCGGTTCGAGTGGCCCTCGGCGACCTGCCGTCCGATCGTCTCGTGCTCGTGGCGTGCTCGGGGGGCGCCGACTCGCTGGCGCTGGCGGCAGCGGTGTCGCATGTCGCCACGCGGGACGGGCGGCGGGCGGGTGCGGTCACCGTCGACCACGGACTCCAGCTCGGCTCAGCCGGTCGGGCCCGCGGGCTCGCGGCCACGCTCGTCGGGCTGGGCTTCGACCCGGTCGAGGTCGTGCACGTCCGGGTCGGTGGCACGGAGGGGCCCGAGGGCAACGCGCGGCGGGTTCGGTATGCGGCACTCGGAGCGTCCGCAGAGCGGCACGGAGCCACGGCGGTCCTGCTCGGACACACCCGCGACGACCAGGCCGAGACCGTCCTGCTCGGGCTCGCGCGAGGGTCGGGGTCGCGCTCTCTCGCTGGCATGGCACCGGTCGCCGGGCGGTTCCGGCGGCCGTTGCTGGACCTGCCGCGCGCCACCGTCCGGGCAGCCGTTCCTGACGGGTTCACTCCGTGGGACGACCCGCACAACGCGGATCCGGCCTACACCCGGTCGCGAACCCGCGAGCGGGTGCTGCCCGTCCTCGAGGCCGAGCTCGGGCCGGGTATCGGGGCCGCCCTGGCGCGAAGCGCCGACCTCTTGCGCGCCGATGCCGACGCCCTGGACGAGTGGGCCGAGCGTGCGCTTGCCGAATGCTTGATCGTCGGACGTTTTCTGTCGCCTCAGCAGCACGAATCGTCCGACGATCATGAGGAGATGACCCGGATCCGGCTCGAGGTCAAGGCGCTCGCCGGGCTTCCTCCGGCCGTACGGTGGCGCGTTCTGCGTCGCGCGGCCATCACTGCCGGCAGCCCGGCGACCGACCTCACCTCCGGCCACGTCGCGGCGGTCGACGCGCTGGTCACGCACTGGTCCGGCCAGACAGGCGTAGACCTGCCCGGGCGGCTGCGCGCCAGCCGGTCGCACGGTGAACTCCGGTTCGTGCCCATGGGCTGACGGGCACGGCTGATCTGCGCGCCGGCGTCGGTGCGTGTGGGAGGCTGCGGGACGTGGATGCCGAGCAGATGAGTGCCGATATCGAAAAGGTCCTCCTGTCCGAGTCCGACATCCAGCACCGGATCACCGAGATGGCGGCGGACATCGAACGCGACTACCAGGGCCGCGACCTGCTGCTCGTCGGTGTGCTCAAGGGTGCCGTCATGGTGATGGCCGATCTGTCCAGGGCCCTGAGCCGCCATGTAGAGACCGACTGGATGGCGGTGTCGTCGTACGGCTCGGGCACGAAGTCGAGCGGGGTCGTCCGCATCCTCAAGGACCTCGACACCGACCTGACCGGCCGTGACGTCCTGGTCGTCGAGGACATCATCGACACCGGGCTGACGCTGTCCTGGCTGGTGTCGAACCTGCGCTCGCGTGGCCCTGCATCGGTCGAGATCTGCACACTGCTTCGCAAGCCGGAGGCCGCGAAGACCGCCGTCGAGGTGCGGTATGTCGGCTTCGACATCCCCAACGAGTTCGTCGTGGGCTACGGCCTCGACTACGGCGAGCGATACCGCAACCTACGCGTCGTCGCCACCCTCGCGCCGCACGTCTACACCTGAAACCCGGAACCCGGCGGGCGAACACGCGCACTGGTCGCCGCGCTGGCCTGGCCACTTGCCGCAAATCCGTTCATGTTCAGCGGAGCTTCAGGGCGCGTGACCCATGGTCTGCGCTATCGGCAGTCAGCCCGACCGAGCGGAGGCCCCGCCATGCGACGCCAGATCCGCATCCACGTCGCTCCGGTCTTGTTTGCGGTAGTGCTTGTGGCCGGCGCGTGCAGCACGAGCGACCCATCGGGTGCCGGGTCGCCGGAACCCACGGCGTCGCAGGTGCCGGATGCGGCAGACCCAACCCTGTCAACCGCACCTGAGAGCGACCGGGTCGACCTCGTCGCCCCGGCCTTCACGGATCCGACGATCGTCGACAACCCGCTGTTCCCGATCGGTGAGCTGCATTCGGCCGTTCTGCTCGGCAACGTCGACGGCCATCCACTGCGGATCGAGACGACGCTCCTACCCGAACCCGAGGTCATTGAGATCGACGGCCAACAGGTGGAGACATTGGTCTCCCAGTTCGTCTCGTACTCGGACCGGCGTATACACGAGGTCGCACTCGACTGGTACGCACAGGCCGACGACGGGTCTGTCTGGTACTTCGGCGAGGACGTGTTCAACTACGAGGACGGCGTCGTTGCGGATACGGACGGCACCTGGCTCGCCGGACGGGACGGTCCGGTCGCGATGATCATGCCTGCTGATCCTCAGGTCGGTGCGGTGTACCGACCTGAGAACATTCCCGACTCCGTCTTCGAGGAGGTCACCGTCACGTCGGTCGGGATGACCGTGGACGGTCCGCGTGGTCCAGTGCAGGGTGCGATCATCGGACAAGAGCTCCACCTTCTCGAGGGTTACTACGAGGACAAGACGTTCGCGCCCGGGTACGGAGAGTTCGCGTCGGGGGTCGATGGGGACCTCGAGGCACTCGCGATCGCGGTGCCGACCGACGCGCTGACCGATCCGGTGCCAGCTGAGCTGGAGACCCTACGACATGGCGCCATCGATGTCCTCGATGCGGCCGCTGGCGGCCGCTGGGAAGCTGCAGCGACAACGCTCGACGCGATGAGCGTGGCCTGGGCCACGCACCGGGCCGGCCACCAAGTGCCTCCAATGCTCGTCATTCAGATGAATCACGCGCTCGGCTCGCTCGCTGGTGATGCTCTGGCGCCTGCCGTCGGGGCTCGCAACAGCGTCGGTGCAAGCAACGCCTGCCTGGACGTCCTTCAGGCCAGCCTCGACCTCCAGCTGCAGTACCGGCCGCCGGCCGAGATCGATCGCGCCCGCTTCGACCGGTGGGCCCGCCAGCTTCTCGTCGACACGGGCGGAAACGAGCCCGAGCCCGGCAACATCGCCGGCGATGTCACCACGTTGGAGTGGATCTGGGACCGGATCGCACACACCGTCGGTGACGCAGAGGCGGACGAAATCGGGCGCCAGCTGGAGGTTCTCCGAACCGCGGCGGACGACGAGGACGCCACTGCGGCCGGCGCGGCAGCGCGTCGGCTCTTCGACGTCGTGGTCGAACTGGAACCGCGCCCGAGCTGAGCGGGCCGCACGGCGGTGACTCGGGAACACCGAGTCCACCTGCGACGTTTCCAATTTGTCAGCTTCTGGTGCGCGTGGGCGCGCCGGGCTGGCCCGGTGTACCGTCGGGGTGATCCGACTTCTCCGGCGGGCCGGCCGCCGGACACCCCCGTTCACCGGGTGTTCCGACAGGCAGGAGGACGGGGCCGACGGCTCCCCATCATGGACGCAAAGCGACTGCTCCGAGGCCCGCTGTTCTGGGTCCTCATCTTCGTGTTCGCCGCGATCGTGCTCACCCGGATGCTCGACTCCAGCGGCGGGTTCGAGCGCGTCGACACCGCGCAGGTCGTCTCGCAGATCGACTCCGGGAACGTCAAGTCCGCGAAGATCATCGGTGGTGAGACCCAGGAGATCCAGCTCACGCTGAAGAACGACGACCTGATCAGCGCGCAGTACGTCGAGGGCCAGGGCATCGAGCTGCAACGCGAGCTGCAGGAGCAGCAGGACGCCGGCACACTCACCGAGGGCTACGACGTCGAGGTCCCGCAGGCAAGCGTGCTGTGGAGCCTGTTGGGCGCTCTGCTGCCGTTCATCCTGCTGGCCGGGCTCATCTGGTTCTTCATGACCCAGATGCAGGGCGGCGGCAGCCGGGTCATGAACTTCGGCAAGTCGCGCGCGAAGCTGCAGAGCAAGGAAACCCCGAAGACGACGTTCGCCGACGTCGCCGGCGTCTCCGAGGCCATCGAGGAGCTCCAGGAGATCAAGGAGTTCCTGCAGGAGCCGGCCAAGTTCCAGGCCGTCGGCGCGAAGATCCCCAAGGGTGTCCTGCTGTATGGGGCACCCGGCACCGGAAAGACCCTGCTGGCCCGTGCCGTGGCCGGCGAGGCCGGCGTCCCGTTCTACACGATCTCCGGGTCCGACTTCGTCGAGATGTTCGTCGGCGTCGGCGCCTCCCGGGTCCGCGACCTGTTCAAGGAGGCCAAGGAGAACGCCCCGGCGATCGTCTTCGTCGACGAGATCGACGCCGTCGGACGCCACCGCGGCGCCGGTCTGGGCGGTGGCCACGACGAGCGCGAGCAGACGCTGAACCAGCTGCTGGTCGAGATGGACGGCTTCGACATCAAGACCAACGTCATCCTGATCGCGGCCACCAACCGGCCGGACATCCTCGACCCGGCGCTGCTGCGCCCGGGCCGCTTCGACCGCCAGATCGCAGTCGAGCCGCCCGACCTCGAGGGCCGGCACCAGATCCTGCAGGTCCACGCCCGCGGCAAGCCGCTGGGCGACGACGTCGAACTTCTGGCCGTCGCGCGCCGCACCCCGGGCTTCACCGGCGCCGATCTGGCCAACGTCCTCAACGAGGCCGCCCTGCTCACCGCGCGCAACAACGGCAAGGTCGTCAACGCCAAGGCGATGGACGAGGCGATCGACCGCGTCATCGCCGGACCGCAGAAGCGGTCCCGGCTGATGAGCGACAAGGAGAAGAAGATCACCGCCTACCACGAGGGCGGGCACGCCCTGGTGGCCGCGGCACTGCACCACACCGACCCGGTGCACAAGGTGACGATCCTGCCGCGCGGCGGCGCACTCGGTTACACGATGGTGCTTCCCGACGAGGACAAGTACTCCACGACGCGCAACGAGATCCTCGACCAGCTCACCTACATGATGGGCGGACGCGCCGCGGAGGAGCTCGTCTTCCACGACCCGACGACCGGTGCGGCCAACGACATCGACAAGGCGACCACGCTGGCGCGCCGCATGGTCACCCAGTACGGCATGACCGAGCGGCTTGGCGCCGTCAAGTTCGGCACCGACCGAGCCGAGCCCTTCCTGGGCCGCGACATGGGCCACGAGCGCGACTACTCCGAGGACATCGCCGGCCAGGTCGACGAAGAGGTGCGCCGCCTCATCGAGACCGCGCACCAGGATGCGTTCGACATCCTGGTCGAGAACCGCGACGTCCTCGACGATCTTGTCGTCGCTCTGCTCGAGCGCGAGACGCTGAACAAGGAAGAGGTCGCCGAGGTCTTCGCGCCGGTGCGTAAGCGTGAGCGCCGGCCGGCGTGGACCGGCTCGGCCACGCGCAAGCCGTCCGAGCGGGGCCCGGTCGACGCTCCGGCCAAGGCCATCGAGGCTGTGTCGCCCAACGGCGCCGGCCACGGACATGTGCCGGCCGAGCAGCCCGCGGTGTCGCGCGCCGCGGAGCGTGGCGACGGGAGCTGACCCGTTGGTCGCCGAGCCCGATCTCACCAGGATGGTCGGCGGGTCGTTCGATCATGCGCGGATCGAGGCCGCGGTGCACGAACTGCTCGTGGCCATCGGCGAGGACCCGTCTCGCGAAGGCCTTCGCGAGACCCCGTCGCGGTTCGCCCGCGCGTACGAGGAGATGTTCCGCGGCCTGCGTGAGGACCCGGCCGAGGTCCTGACGACGACATTCGAGCTCGGCCACGACGAGATGATCCTGGTCAAGGACATCGAGGTTGCCTCCACCTGCGAGCACCACCTCGTGCCGTTCTACGGCTTCGCGCACGTCGGCTATATCCCGGGCGCCGACGGCCGGATCACCGGGCTGTCGAAGATCGCCCGGCTGGTCGACGTGTTCGCCAAGCGCCCCCAGGTGCAGGAGCGGCTCACCACCCAGGTGGCCGACTCGCTGTCACGGCTGCTCGAGCCTGCCGGCGTCATCGTCGTGATCGAGGCCGAGCACCTGTGCATGACCATGCGCGGCGTGCGCAAACCGGGCGCGAAGACGCTGACCAGTGCGGTGCGGGGGCAGATGCACCAGCCCGCGACCCGCGCCGAGGCGATGAGCCTGATCCTCGGCCGCTGATCAACGGCGGGTCACCGGGACCGGGCGCCCGCGCGTACGCTGACGCGAGTGACGGCGCCTTCGGACCAAGGGCCTTCCGACCAGGCCCACGGGCAGCCTTCCGGCGGCGCGAGCGGAGCGCCGGCGGGCCGTCCGGCGGCGTATGTCTCGGGCCTGCCCACGCCCGAGCGCTGCCTGGTCATGGGGGTGGTCAACGTCACGCCCGACTCCTTCTCCGACGGTGGCCGATGGTTCGAGCCCGGTGACGCTGTGACTCAGGGCCTGCGGCTGGCCGCGCAGGGAGCCGATCTGGTCGACGTCGGAGGCGAGTCCACCAGGCCCGGCGCGGAGCGACCCAGCGTCGAGGAGGAGTTGCGCAGGGTGCTCCCGGTCGTCCGCGAGCTGGCGGCCGCCGGCGTCACCGTCTCTATCGACACCATGCGCGCCGACGTGGCCGCGCAGTCCCTCGACAACGGAGCAAGCCTGGTCAACGACGTGTCAGGCGGCCGCGCCGACCCGGGGATGCTCGGCGTCGTGGCTGACGCCGAGGTCCCCGTCGTCCTCATGCACTGGCGCGGGCACTCGGCCCACATGCAAGAGCTTGCGGAGTACGAGGATGTGGTCGACGACGTCCGGCGGGAACTGCTGGCCCGGCTCGACAAGGCCCTCGAGGCAGGCATCGCGCGCGATCGCATCGCGATCGATCCGGGTCTCGGTTTCGCCAAGACCGGCGATCACAACTGGACGCTGCTCGCCCACCTGCGCGAGATCGTCGACCTCGGGTCACCTGTACTCGTCGCGGCGTCGCGCAAGGCGTTCCTCGGCCGCCTGCTCGCTGATCCCACTACTGGGGAGGACCGCCCGCCCGACGGCCGCGACGCTGCGACCGCAGTTCTCTCCACGATGATCGCGCTGGCCGGCGCCTGGTGCGTCAGGGTGCACGAGGTCCCGGCCTCGCTCGACGCCGTCAGGCTCGCCACACGCTGGGGCATCGAAGTGGGCGAGGGACGGAGCGTGACATGACAGCCGGCCCCGGATCAGGCGATGCCGACGTCCTCGCTGCGAACGTCGCGTTCTACGAAGCAGTCGAACGCGGTGACCTCGACGCGCTCGAGAAGCTGTGGGTCGACGACGTGGCGATCTGCGTGCATCCCGGGCTCGCTCCGATCCACGGCCACAAGGCCGTGCTGCGGTCCTGGGCTGCAGTGCTGGCCGCCACGCCGTATCTCCAGTTCGTCCTCACCGACGTGGCGGTCGAGACCCATGACGGAGTCGCCGTCGTCACCTGCACCGAGAACCTGCTCTCCGCGGCCGACGGCATGCCGGACACGGTCTTCTCGGGCGGGCACGCGGTCGCGACAAATGTGTTCCGCCGCGACGATGACGCCTGGCGGCTCTGGGTTCACCACGCCTCCGGGGTGCAGCGTCGCGACGGCTGACCGACCGGAGCGGCAGCCCGGCAGGGCTGAGAGTTAGGGTCGGTTCCGTGCCCGACCGAATCGCGCTGCGCGGCCTGACCGCGCAGGGACGACACGGCTGGTTCGCCCATGAACGGGAGAACGGCCAGGAGTTCACCGTCGACGTCGTCCTCGGCGTCGACACGCGGGCGGCGGCCGCAAGCGACGATCTTGCCGACACCGTCGACTACGGCAGCCTTGCCGAGCGAGTGGCGGGCGTCGTCGCGGGGGAGCCGGTCCGGCTGGTCGAGACCCTCGCCCAGCGCATCGCCGATCTCTGCCTGGACGACAAGCGGGTCGAGGACGTCGAAGTGACCGTGCACAAGCCGGAGGCACCAGTGCCGGTGCCCTTCGGTGACGTGACCGTGACGATCCGGAGGGCCCGCACGTGACCAATGCCCCGAACCCCAACCTCGTCGACGCCGATACCTTGACCGGTGACCTGCGCCCTGTGCGGCGTGCCGCGCTGGCCCTCGGGAGCAACCTCGGCGACCGACTCGACTACCTGCAGGCCGCCGTCGATGCGCTCACCGACTCACCCGAGATCCACGCGGTCGCCGTGTCCGCCGTCTACGAGACCGAACCGGTCGGCGGCCCGGCCGAGCAGCCGGCGTTCCTCAATGCCGTCCTGGTCGTCGACACGACGCTGTCCCCGCGCTCGCTGATGGAACGGTGCAAGGCGGCCGAGGATGCGTTCGGCCGCACCCGTGAGGTGCCGAGGGGCCCACGCACCCTCGATGTCGACGTCCTGGCAGTCGGTCAGGGCGTCGTGGATGAGGACGACCTCAAGGTGCCGCACCCTCGGCTGGCTGAGCGGGCGTTCGTGCTCGTGCCCTGGGGTGAGGTCGATCCCGACTTCGCCGTGCCCGGCCACGGACGGGTCGCCGACCTCCGTGACAACGTGGCCGACGGCGGCGGTGTGACCCGGCTCGACGACGCCGTGCTCGACCTGCCGGCCTGAACTCGGCACCGTGCGTTCCACGCGCGTCGGCACGCTGGTCTGGGTCGCGCTGGCGGCGGCCCCGGTCGGCTGGTCCATCGGGCGGATCGTCGACGCCGCCTCGGGCGCGTTGCCGCCGGTGCCGTGGATCCTGCCGTTGCTGCTCGTCTTCCTCGCGGTCGTGCTGTTCGTCGGCGCCCGGACGGTCCGCGGGTGGGTCGAGGAACGCCGGTACGACGGCCGGATGGACGCGCTGCGGGCTGCCCGGTTGCTCGCGCTCAGCAAGGCGGCGGCGGTTTTCGGGGCGCTCGTCACCGGTGCGTACGTCGGCCTGGGCGTGCTTGCCCTGGACTCCCTCGCGGTTCCGGCCGGGCGGAATCGCGTCATCCTGTCCGCACTCGTGGCCATCGCAGGCGTCGTCGTCACGATCGCGGGACTCCGGCTCGAGCGGGCCTGCATGGTGCCTCCGGACGACGACGAGGAGGATGTCGACGGCGCCCGCCGTGCCTGAGTTATTTGTCGGATTCGACGCCCTGCGGCGTGTGCAGCGCGTCGGCGCCCTGAACGCTCGGTACGGTGTGCGCCATGAGCCGCATCCGGCATCGCCGCCGTCTGCGTTTGTCCCGGTTCGTCGCCGTGTTCGCGCCCGTCTTGGCGGTGGGGCTGTCTGGAGCCGCCTTCGTGCTCGACGGCGCGTGGATGTCGGCCGCCGCGGCCGGTGGTGCGCTGCTTTCGCTGGTGCTCGGGTCGATGATGCTGCGCCTCGACCGGCGCTGGCGCGTCGAGATCGCCACGATGCGGGCCCACCAGGCCGAAAAGTACGCAGTCGAGCACGAGCGCTACACGGCCGAGCACCGCATGTTCACGTCGCACATGGTCGGGCTGCTCGACGCCGCCGCCGACCGGATCAGCGTCCAGCGCAGCCGGCTCGACTCGCTGGAGGCCGAGATCGCCCACCTGCGCTCGACCTGGAGAACCCCGCCGGCGCCGAGCCACGAACTCGCCCGGTTCGCCGACGGGGCCGGATGGACCGAGCTGTGGCCCGACCTGGCCGAGGCGCCGACGGTCGTCGACCTCCTCAAGTGGGACGAACGCATTCAGCACGGCCTGCTGCCTGACGCCGGCGACCACCAGGACGAGCAGACCGCCTGAGGTCGGTCAGGGCGTCTGTGCGGCCAGCTGGAACCGAACCTGGCCCTGCTCGTCGACCTCTGCGTCGAGCGACTTGTCCACGAGTGCCGGCACGACCTCAGAATCCACGAACACGCGCGCGCCCTCGGCCTCCACCACCTCGTCATCCGGCTGCGGGCCGTCGGCGACGGACACCGCGAAGGAGAGCGCACCGTTGTCGCCGGCGGCGGACGCGATCCGCAGACCGGTCTGTTCGGGCAGGTCAGGCTTCGTCGTCAGAGCCTGAATGGCTGTTGCAGCGTCATGGGTGAGCGTGAGCAAACCAAACCTCCTCATCGGTGCCAAGCCGTCCGGTATCAGAAACCGGGCGGCCGTGCCACGTGGGCGAACCCTTCTGGTTCGGCCCAAGCCCCTGCCTCTGCCCACGCACGAGTGGGCTAAACAGGGTCACCGGAGTGAATTGGCATCTCGTCGGTCACAGAATGACGGCCGAGCGGCGGCGCGGTCAGGCGTCCTGAACGGTCTCCAGCTCGACCAGCTCTGGCTCGACATGGTGGACGTCGGCCTCGACCGACCGCCGAAGCGCGGCATGCAGCGTCGACGGTGTGAGAACCCCCAGGTAGCGCTCGTCGTGGTCGAGCACGGCGATCCAGCCGGCGTTCCACTGCAGCATCTCGCCGAAGGCGACCCGGAGGCTGTCGCCCAGCTTGACCCAGGCGTTCATGCGGCGGGCCTCGTCGCGTACCACCCCGGACCCGGTTGCGTGTTCGCGCCCGACCCAGCCGGCCAACCCGCCGTCGGGGTCGAGCACGACGGCCCAGCGCGAGTCGCCCATCGTCCGTCCTGCGTCGGCGAGTGAACGGTCGAGCTGGACGACCGGTGGATGGTCCAGGTCGACCTCGGTGACCGGCGTCACCGACAGCCGCTTGAGGCCGCGGTCGGCACCGACGAAGTCGGCGACGAACGGCGTAGCGGGTGCGCCGAGGATCGCCGCCGGGGTGTCGTACTGCTCGAGGCGCCCGCCCTGGGCGAGGACCGCGATCCGGTCGCCGAGCCGGACGGCCTCCTCGATGTCGTGGGTGACGAACAGGATCGTCTTGCGCACCTCGTCCTGCAGACGCAGGAATTCCTCCTGCAACTGCCCGCGCACGATCGGGTCAACGGCGCTGAACGGCTCGTCCATCAGCAGCACCGGTGGGTCGACGGCGAGCGCACGGGCCACGCCGACGCGCTGACGCTGTCCGCCGGACAACTCGTTCGGGTAGCGCGGGCCGTGCAGAGCCGGATCGAGGCCGACCAGCTCCATCAGCTCACGGGCCCGTTCCTTCCGTCGGCTCGAATCCCATCCGACGAGCTCGGGGACGACGGCGACGTTCTCCTCGACCGTGCGGTGCGGGAACAGTCCGACGTTCTGGATCACGTAGCCCATCCCCCGGCGCAGCCGAACAGGGTCGACGGCCATGACGTCCTGGCCGTCCACGTAGATGCGACCACCGGTGGGTTCGACCAGCCGGTTGACCATCCGCATGGCCGTGGTCTTGCCGGAGCCCGACGGCCCGACCAGGGTCACGACCTCACCGCGGCCGACCGACAGCGACAGGTCGTGGACGGCCACCGTTCCGTCGGCGTAGCGCTTGGACACCCCGTCGAGACGGATCATCGGATCTTCGGTAGCGTCCCGAAGATGGCGTTGTTCGGGCCCAGCCATGCCGCAACCCTCGCCGACAACTGCCTGGTCCGCAACGAATGGATATGCCCCGAGTACGTCCGCTCGCGCCAGGACGAAATCCTCTCGGCGCTCGGTGAGCACGTCTGGATCACGGTGGCGTCGATGGTGGTCGGCACACTGGTGGCCTTCGGTTTGGCGCTCGTCGCCCGCCGGTGGAGGCGGCTGGAAGGTTGGATCCTCGGGTCGTCGACTGTGCTCTACACGATCCCGTCGCTGGCGCTCTTCTCGCTCTTGTATCCGTTGATGCTCTCGTTCACCGGCAGCGGCCTCACGTCGACGACGGTGATTGTCGGGCTCGTCCTCTACTCGCTGACGATCCTGGTCCGCGGCATCCTCACCGGCCTCGACAGCGCTCCCGCCGACGTCCGCGATGCGGCCGTCGGCATGGGCTACGGCAGAGGCCGGCTTCTCTGGCGGGTCGAGCTGCCCCTTGCCCTGCCGACCATTTTCGCCTCGTTGCGGGTGGCGGCCGTCTCGACTGTGGCGCTGACCACGGTCGGACTCGTCGTCGGACACGGTGGCCTGGGGAACTTGATCTTCCAGGGCCTGCGGAGCAACTTCAAGCCGGAGGTGTTGACCGCGTCCGTCCTGTGCGTGGTTCTGGCACTTGTCGCAGATGTCGTCCTGCTCGGTCTCCAACGGATGGCGACGCCGTGGCGTCGGAGGGCGGCCTGATGGACGTCCTGATCGACGCGTTCGGCTGGCTCGCCGACGGCGAGAACTGGCGCGGCCCGGACGGAGTACCGACCCGCCTGCTCGAGCACGTCGAGCTCACGGTTGCCTCCGTGGTCATCGCCTGCCTGATCGCGATCCCACTGGCGCTCTGGCTCGGGCACATCGGCAAGGGTGGGACGCTGGCGATCAACGTCAGCAACGTCGGGCGGGCGGTGCCGACCTTCGCCGTCCTCGTCCTGCTCTTCCTGACGCCGCTGGGCCTGTCGGTGTGGTCGACGATCATTGCGCTCATCCTGTTCGCGATCCCGCCGATCCTCACCAACACCTACGTCGGCATGCGCGAGGTCGATCGAGATGCCGTGGACGCAGCCCGTGGAATGGGTATGGACGGCATGCAACTGCTCCGCAAGGTCGAACTCCCCCTGGCCGCCCCATTGCTGATGAACGGCGTCCGCCTCGCGGCCGTGCAGGTGGTTGCGACGGCGACGATAGCTGCGCTCGTCGCCGCCGGTGGGCTGGGTCGGATCATCACCAGCGGGTTCGGCCGGCAGGACTATCCGCAAATGGTCGCGGGCGCGATGCTCGTCGCAGCGCTCGCTCTGATCGTCGAAGGTCTGATGGAGTGGCTGCAGCATCGGCTCGATCCGATGCGGCGGGCGCGTCGCATACGGGTGCGTCGTGCTCCGGACGTGATCGAAGCCGTAACTGGATCGTGATACCGATTCCGGATGAGCTTGTCGGTGCCGGGTAGTTCACTTGGTCGGAGCGGGCGCGGCCCTCAGGCGCGGCGCTCGCCGGACACGCGGGCCGGTCGACGATCGACCCGGGACACAGAAGGCGATGCGCTGGAAGGCGGTGCCACTTTCATGGCTGTACGACGTAGGTTCGCCGCGGCCGCGGCGGGTCTCGGTCTCGTGCTCGCGCTGGCCGCGTGCGGCGACGACGACGCGGACGCACCCGAGGGAAACGGTGAGGAGACGGGCGGTACCGCCTCCGGCGAATTGACCGTCGGCGGTGCCAGCTTCACCGAGATGGCGATCCTGCAGGAGATCTACAAGGCGCTGCTGGAGGACGCCGGGTACACCGTCGACATCCAGCAGGCAGAGAACCGTGAGATCTACGAACCCGCGCTGGAGAGCGGCGAGATCGACATCGTGCCGGAGTACGCGGCGACGATGGCCGATTTCCTCAACGCGAAGGCGAACGGGCCGGACGCGCCCACCGACTCACCCGTGGCCACGGCCGACGCCGCGAGCACGATCGAGGCGATGCGTCCCCTCGCCGAGCAGTACGGGCTGGCGGTTCTCGAGCCGGCCGAGGCGTCGAG
>DATHII010000260.1:0-5556 GCA_035316885.1 Jiangellaceae bacterium
CTGTAGCTCTCGACGGTGCGGCTCGGTCAGCGCTCGGAACGCGTCGCCGTCCCCAGCCCGCGCCCTGGTGATCAGGTTGGCTGTCACCACTCCACCCTTGCGTCACGTTCTTCCCGCACCTTGTCGCACTTCCATCCTGTATAGACACCGGCCGGTGGGCGAACTGGGCGGTTGGCGGACGCCCACTTTCCCGACGTCGCGGTGTCTGCATCATCGACGGCTCGGACGATCCGGACGTGGGCGTGTGGCGAAACACCCGGAGTCAAGCTCTGATGAGTTTCAGCCGTCGGTCTTAGTCATGAGGTGGGCGGGTGTCCACCCGGGCACAGAAGGGAACCAGAGATGATGCTGAAGGACAAGGTTGCGGTGATCTACGGAGCCGGAGGCGCCATCGGCGGTGCTGTCGCACGCGCCTTTGCGGGCGAGGGGGCCGAGCTGTTTCTCACCGGGCGCCACCTGGCACCCGTCGAAGTTGTCGCCAAGGACATCGATTCGGCCGGTGGATCCGCCGAGGCGGCGCAGGTCGACGTTCTCGACGAGCAGGCTGTGGACAAGCATCTACAATCCGTGATCGACAAGGCGGGCCGCGTCGATATCTCGTTCAACGCGGTCGGGATCCCGGATGCGAAGATTCTGGGTGTGCCTCTGGTCGAGCTGGATGTCGAGCAGTTCTCCCTGCCGATCACGACCTACACCAGGTCGTACTTCCTGACCGCACGCCTGGCGGCCCGGCGGATGGTTCCGAACAAATCGGGGGTGATCATGAGAGTCACCGCGAGCCACTCGCGGACGGGCATCCCACTGGTGGGAGGCTACGGTCCGGCGCAGGCCGCCATGGAGGCACTCACGCGCGGTCTATCCGCCGAGCTCGCACCTTCGGGCATTCGCGTGGTCGGTCTGCGACCACAGGCCATGCCGGAGGCAGCCACGATCAAGGAGGCCTTCGAGCCTCGCGCCAAGGCATCGGGACTGACCTGGGAACAGTGGCAGGAGTTGCTCGCAAGCAGGACCCACCCGCGACGGCTCATGACACTCGAGGAGATGGCCAACGTGGCGGTCTTCATGGCTTCCGACAAGGCAAGCGGGATGACTGGAACAATCGTCAACTTGACCATGGGCAGCCTGGACGACTAGCGGCCTTGCCCCGAATTTCACTGAGGATAATGGCCGTGCCGGCTACGGATCAGAAGGTGGCCCGCCATCTCAGCGCCTCACTGCCGGCCGTTCCGTGTGGCCCCCGGAGGGGAGGGCCATGTTGTAGAACCATTCGACGCGATCTACAGGATCAGCCGGTAGAAGCGCCAGTGGTCGGTGTCTATCGGGAGGACCTCCATCTCGCCGAAGCCAGCCTCGAGGGCGTACTGACGAAGCAACGAGGGACGCATAACGGCTCCGGTGGCTGCCGTCTGCGGGTCTCCCATGGCGCCGGGCAGGCAGGAGACCACGCTCCAGCCGTATTCATGCCGTTCCCGCTGCGAGGCAGGAGCGGTGAACTCGTCGTGGACTAATCCGTCGACCACCAGCAGTGCTCCGTCCTCGGAGAGCGTCTCCCGGGCTGCCCGGAGTGCTTCGACTGGTCGCGACATGTCATGGAGGGCCTCGAAGATCGTCACCAGGTCGTACCTGCCCGACATGCTGAGATCTGAGGCATTCAGGGCCGAGAAGGTCACTCGACCAGCCACGCCGGCTTGCTCGGCGTTCTGTCGGGCAACGGCGATGGCGTCTTGGTCGAGATCGATGCCGTCCACAACGATCGTGGGGTAGGCCTGGGCCATCGCGATGCTCGACCAGCCGGTGCCACACGCCACGTCCGCGACGCGCGCAGGAGGCTCGGCCCTGAGCCGCGAGTCGACATCGGTGATCGCGGGGAGCCACTCCGTGCCCAGCAAGTTGATGAATCGAGCCCGGTTGGCCTCCGCTCGGCCCTCCGGCTCCCACGGCAGCGGCGGCAGCGTGCCGCCGACCCGGAACGCCTCCACCAGCTGTGGAAGCCGGCGGCCGGCGCGGACGATGTCGACGCCTGTGAGGGCCTCGAAGCGGACGTCGTCGGGGTCGGCGAGGACGGGGATGTGCTCCGGCGGCAATCGGTATCGGCGAACCAGTGGATCCGCCCGCGGGTCGTCAACCTCGACGAGCCCGCTCGCGGCGTGGTGCTCGAGCCACTCCCTCACATATCGCGCGGTCGTACCAGTGCGCTCGGCCAGCTGCGTTGACGTGGCCGGACCTCCCTTGGCGAGCGCCCGATAGAGCCCGAGTCGTTCACCCAGATAGACCGTGTAGAGCTCGAGCGCCCCCACGGCATTGCCGAACAGCCGCTCGCGCAACGCTTCGGTCCGGCCAACCTCAGGTCCCGGATCGGCGGGAGTACCCCTCGCCTCGGACAGCTCGGGTCCGCCTTCGACCATCACCGCCACCTCCTGTGCAGGTGCGCTCAACGGTCCCAGAGACTACGCAACGGGCCGAGCAGGCCCGGCGGTCGTTGTTCAGCGACGGGCGTACATCGCGTCCTGTGCGTACCCGTCACGCGGCTGGCCGGTGTAGGCATCGATCTGAGGCGAGGTCGCGAACCGGTTGAGCCAGGTTCCAGACCACGTTGACCGCACCATCGGCACCGACGGCGAGCCCGGTGTAGTCGCCGTGGAACTCGTTGCAGTCCTTGCCCTCCGCGTTGACCACCTGGGGATCGGTGTGGCCGTCAGGCCCGCACACGGCCGGCCAGGCGGCCTGCGGCACGTACTGCCCGGCCCAGTGCGTCACCGAGATGTCGACATTCTCGGTCGGGGCACGGCCCGCACCGTCCGGCACGAGCGCTTCCCGTCCCGCGCATCCTGATTGCCGCTGCCCCATCCGCGGCGGGGTGACCCGCCCAGCGTTCTATGTCGACGGTGCATTGTTCCGGACGGTCAACACCCCGACCGACCTGTCACGCACCGGAGCACGGGCACATGCGTGGGACACCATCTACGACTTCGGCGGGCCGCAGGCCAACGTCGCGCTGGCCGCAGCCGATATACATGGTTGTGCTGGCCCACCACAACCGACGCTACGCCCCGGCGCACGCGTCGCAGAACCCTTCGCCAGTAAGCAGGGCGAAGGCGGCCCAATGATTGGCGGCGGCGCACCTACGTGGGGAGCCCTCAACGAACGTCCTCAGGTCATGCCCGAAGGAGCGTAAACGCGGCCAGTGCTTCCTTGGCTGCTCAGACGCCTACGCGCTCCCACGGCCCCCAGATGGCAAAGCTCATGCCGTTGGATGCCTGGATGTTGACGTACAGCGTTCGCCCGTCGGGGGAGAACGTGGATCCGGCGAACTCGTCGTTGGTGCGGTTGGGGAGCCGGTTGAGCGCCAGGTCCCACAGCTGCCCGCCGCGCGACAGCCCGCGCAGGTAGTTGTCCTCGATGTTGTCCTCGCAGATCACGAGTGTCCCGCGCGGACTGGCGGTGATGTTGTCCGGGAAGTCGAGGGTGTCGCGGTCGGGTGCCTGGTAGAGCAGCTGGAGGCGGCCGGAGCGGCAGTGGTAGGCCCAGATCTGGCCGGACCCCTTGCCGTACCCCGTCGGCCGGGGCGTCGAGATGTCCGGGCTCTCGGGGTCACCGCCACCCTGCGTGGAGCAGAAGTAGACGACGTTGTCGTCGTAGACCGCGCCTTCGAGTCGGCTGAAGAATGCCGCGCCCTGCGCCCACCCCTGTCCGGCGACGTAGTGGATCGCCTCGTCGTTAGTCGTCGTGGGGGTGCCGTCGGGCAGCCGCGGGAAGTCCGGATCCGGGTCGTCGATGGGAACCCAGACGGTTTGGAAGGTCGCCCTCTGCCGTTGCCGGTCTGCGAGGGGAGCGTTGGGCAGGCCCGTGACGGCGAGCATGAACAGCTGGCCGCCGTCGACCAGTTCCCCGGCCTCCATGGGGTGGATCGGCGGTACGTACTTGAAGAAGCCCGATGGGAACCCGAAGTCGTCCTCGGTGAGAAAAGCCGCACCCTCGACCGGATCTATGGCGATCGCCTCGTGGGCGAAGCGCCCTGCCTTACGTACGGGTTGCGCACTCGCCGCGCCCTCGACCGGCACCTCGAAGACGTAGCCGTGCGGGCGGGTCAGCTGAGCGTTCTTGATGTATGTGGTGGGCGGGAGGGCGCCGCGGGTGAAGTCGTCGAAGACGTCGGGTCCGTTGATGGTCTCCTCGCACGTGACCCACGCTCCCCACGGCATCGGCCCGCCCGAGCAGTTCATCATCGTCCCGGCGAGGCTGGCCCAGGACTCCGCCACGTTTCCCTCTCCGTCGACGACGACCGAGGTGGTGCCACCGCCAGCGCGGGAGTCGTAGGCAGGCGCGGTGGCAGAGAAGGGCGCCGGGGCAGGGTCGTTGATCTCGTGGTTGCGGATCAGGACCGCGCGGCCGTCGGGACCGGGAAAGGCGCCCATGCCGTCGTGCCGCCCGGGGATCCGGGTGCCGTCGGACAACTCCCGATCGGTCGGATCGGTGGTGTCGTGGAAGGAGCGGTAGGAGAAGCCCTCCGGAAGCCAAAGCCGCACCAGGCCGTCGCGCTGGTCCGGGATCGCCCGCAGGTGGCGGAAGTCCGGGCGGCTGCGGTCGGCCTGCGCCGGCAGTGCGAGGAACCCGGCGAGGGGTCCACCGACGACGGCACCACCGACGGTGACAGCCGCGCCGCGAAGCAGGGTCCGGCGATCGATCGTGGTCATGGTGTGCCCCCCTCTGGTCGTACGAGTCCTCCGAAGAACCGACCCGACGCTAGCCGCTCAGCCTATGTGACGGAAGCGTCTCTATCGGGTGATCGGAGGGTGGCCGACGATCGCCGCCACCGCCCGACCTGCCCTCGCCACGGCCCGCGTAGCTGGTTGCCACGAGTGCGGTCGCATTGTTCGACGACCTGGTGGACCCTTCAGCGGAAGACCGCAGCCCCGCGGTGAAGCACGGAGGTGAGCCCATGAGCAGCCCCGATCAGACGTGGGGCACCGGCTGCGGCCGATGTCGGGCCGCGATCCCGATGAGGAGCACCGGGCGGCGACACCGCTGGAGCTGCTGTACGACCTGACGTTCGTGGTGGCGTTCGGGGTGGCCGCCGATCAGTTCGCGCACCTTCTGGCCGAAGGCCATTTTGCTGCCGGCCTCGCGGGCTTTGGCGTGGCCACGTTCGCAATCTGCTGGGCATGGATCAACTTCTCGTGGTTCGCCTCGGCGTATGACACCGATGACTGGGTGTTCCGGCTGGCCACGATGGTGCAGATGGTCGGTGTGATCATCCTGGCGCTCGGACTTCCGCAGGTGTTCCACTCGATCGACGAGGGCCACCCTGTCGACAACAGCGTCACGGTGGCCGGCTACGTGGTGATGCGGGTCGCGATGCTCTTCCTGTGGTTGCGCGCGGCCCGGCAGGATCCGCAGCGGCGCCGGGCCTGCCAGACCTATGCCGTCACCATCGGCGTCGCCCAGGTCGGCTGGGTCCTGCTGCTCATCCTGGCGGATTCGACTGTCGCGGAATTCTTTACGCGGGGCGCGCTGCTCATGCTGGTCGAGCTGGTCGGGCCGGTCATCGCCGAACGG
>DATHII010000261.1:0-2360 GCA_035316885.1 Jiangellaceae bacterium
CTCGCCGGCCCGTTCGGGCCCTCGAAGCGGTAATCCTTCTCCACCGCCACCCACGGCATCCGGCGGCGCTGAGCCGCCATCGCGTCACGCGCCCTGGTGAGCTCCTTCTCCTTAACCAGCAGCTCCTGACGTGCGGCCTCCCACTCCGGTGGCAGCACGATCGGTGGTGTGTCCATCGGGTGTCCTCCTTCAGGTACTAGCAACAGCATCCAATTTTCGGTCGGTGCTGGTCGTGCATCGGCGTTCGCCTGCCGGGACCACGCGGTTCGCGCGGGTGACGGGCGTAGTCCTAGATCGCGTGGCCCAGCCAAGCGGCCCCGAGCCCGTGGGCGCGGTGGTGTCGTCGACCGCGAGCGAAATGCCGGCCAGCGCTGCCAGCACCACGACCGCGGAGATCTCCACACTCACGGTCCCAGCGTCCTGCAACCCCCCGCGAAAGACGGCGAAGGCCCAAGTTGAGGACACCACCGCGATCGTGGCGACAGCGGCCCGTATCGACCTCGATTCCCACGGCGATGACGGCGACACGGGTGATGCCTGCGGGCCACCATAACCCCTTGCGCCATGAACCCGACGTCGGAGCAACCGCTAGCGCGGCTCAGTGTCAGTGCGCTCGATCGGCCCGAGCGCAACCACGACCCAGCAAGATCAACCTACCGGATCAGCCGCGAGTAGCGCGGCGGTCAGGCGATCCCATGTGCGTGGGCGGCGACCCGCTGGGTGACGAGTGCGCTCGCTGGCCGGTCCCGACGGCCCGGTCGGGTTACCGCATACGTCCGCCGTAGCGGGCCATCGGTGGACATCGGCACAAGGTTTACGCCCTCGCGCGCCGGCACGGACGCCGGTACGAGCGCGATCCCGAGACCGGCGGCTACGAACTCGAGGATGAGCTCCAAACTGTCGACCTTGTGCGCGATGTCGGGACGAACGCCGGCGGCCGCACAGACCCGCTCGACGAGCTCGCCGTCATCGTCGCCGCGGGAGTTCACCACCCACGGCAGGTCCGCAACGGAGGTGAGCCGTTGCGGTGAGTCGATGAGCCCGGGCGCGGTCCGGCTCGTGGGGACCGCGAGCACAAGTGGCGCGGCGAGGATGAACAGCGCTCCACTGTCATCGCGAAAGCGTGGGACGAGGCTGTAGTCGTAGACGAATCCCAGGTCGATGTGGTCGTCGCGAGCAGCGTTGGCTCATGGCACTCCATCAGGTTCGCTGGCGGGCCGCCGCGAGAGCCGCGCGGACTCGCGTCCCGAGGAGCGCGAGCCTGTGGACGGGCTCGTTGCTGAACACGAAGCGGACATGGCGGTCGGCGATCTCGCCGCCCCAGCCGCGCATGGGGGTGGCGGCGACCTTCTGCTCGAGCAGGCGGTCGGAGACCTCGACACAGTCGAGTTCGAGCGCGGCGACGTCGAGAAGAAGTGACCAGCCTCCCGCCGCAGGCACCACGGGAAGGCCGTCGAGCTGCCGCAGGGTTTCGTCGCGACGCCGCTGCCATTCAGCGTTCGCGGCGGCCAGGTCGTCGTCGGGCGCACCGAGGGCGACGCGCACTCCGATCTGGGCGAAGCCGCTGGGCACGAGCCCGTTGTAGATCTGCACGCGAGACAGGTCGTTCACGAGGTCCCCGGGGGCGACGACCCAGGCGACCCGCCAGGCGATCATTCGCCTGTCCAACGCGTCGCCGATTGTGACGGTTCGGTCGCGCATGCCGTGAAAGGCAGCCGGATGGATCACCGTCCTGCCGTCGAACAGCACGCCCTCGTAGGCGGCCCAATACAGCAGACGCAGGTCACGGCTAGTCACCAGGTCGGTGATCGCTTCCCATTCTTCATGCGACGCGACCCAGCCGGTCGGGAAGGACGCGTTGTTGATGAAGATGACACGTGTCCGGTCGCTCACGGCAACGCGGAGGGCCTCGAGGTCGAGCCGCCACCAGCCGTTGACGACCCGCAGCGCAGCGAGGCGGGGGACCGCCCCGACGAGCCGGACCCGGTTGATCATGCCCGCGTAGGTCGGGTCCGTCAGGATGACTTCGTCGCCCGGGTCGGTGAGGCAGAACAGGGCGTCGAGCATCGCCTCGCCCTCGCCGCTCGTGATGACGATCTCGCGGCGACCGTCGTAGCGCGGCCCGCCGCGGCGCTCGATGTGAGCGGCCGCCGCCTCCTTGAGGTCGTCCCGGCCGGTGAACGGCAGCCAGCTGTTCGCCTCGTCCTCGCCGATCGCCGCCCGGGTCGCCTCCATCGCCTCTGCCGGCGGCGGAATATCGGTGTCCAGGTTCTCCATGCGAAGAACGTCGGGGTCATCGCCGGCCGCCGCCGCGACACGATCGATGTTGAAGCCCGGGATGCCCTCAAGACGCCGCACGC
>DATHII010000262.1:0-10187 GCA_035316885.1 Jiangellaceae bacterium
ATACTTCACTTAGGTGAAAGGATAACCATGGTGAAGGAACGATCGCAATGCCTGCTCCCTGACGTTCCGCCGGGCGTACCGGACGACGCCGTGCATCAGACAGCGAACCTGCTTCACTCCGCCGCGGTACGGCTGCTTCGGCGCGCTCGGAGCGCCGACACGGGCATGAACCTCGACGGCCCACGGGCGTCGCTGTTGTCCGTACTCGTCTTCGCCGGTCCGCTGTCGGTCGGCCGGCTGGCCGAGGTGGAGCAGGTGTCGCCGCCGGCCGTGACCAAGACGGTGAACGCGCTCGAGGGCGAGGGACTGGTCGCGCGTCGCCGCATGCCAGGTGACCGGCGCGTTGTCATGGTCGAGGCCACGGCCGCGGGTCGGCGGCTCCTGGAGCGAGGGCGCGCCGGTCGCGTGCGCGCCGTCGCCGAACTGCTGGCGGGTCTACCCGAGCGCGACCTGGCCCGCGTCCACAGAGCCGCCGAGACCGTCGCCAGGGTGCTCTGAGTCGGCCGCCGTCGGACTCGGCCCGCGACGTGATCAGTCGGGACACGGCGCCGGTACGCTCCCAGTCGTGCGCATCGCGAGGTTCACGACGGGGGATGAGCCACGCTTCGCGGTCGTCGGCGAGGACCAGACCGGTGAGACCGTGCTGGCCGTGCTCGATGGCGATCCCCTGTACCGGCCGATCCAGCTGACCGGCGAGAAGGTCGCATTCGTCGACGCCCGGTTGGTGGCACCGGTGATCCCGCGGAGCAAGGTCGTCGGCATCGGGCGCAACTACGCCGAGCATGCCGCCGAGCTGGGCAACGAGGTGCCGGCCGAACCCCTGCTCTTCCTCAAGCCGAACACGTCGGTGATCGGACCAGGCGAGCCGATCGTGCTGCCGCGGCAGTCCAGCGAGGTCGACCACGAAGCCGAGCTGGCCGTTGTCATCAGCCGCGTATGCCGTGAGGTGCCGCGCGAACGGGTCGCCGACGTCATCCTCGGCTACACCTGTGGCAACGACGTCAGTGCGCGCGACCTGCAGAAGCGCGACGGGCAGTGGGCGCGGGCGAAGGGCTTCGACTCGTTCTGCCCGCTTGGTCCGTGGATCGAGACCGATCTCGACCCGGCCGACCTCGCGGTCACGTGCACCGTCGGCGACGAGCTGCGCCAGGCCGGCCGGACCTCGCAGATGGTCCACGACGTGGCCGCGCTGGTCTCCTACGTCAGCGAGGCATTCACGCTGCTGCCCGGCGACGTCATCCTCACCGGGACTCCGTCCGGGGTGGGCCGGCTCAGCAAGGGGGACGAGGTAACGGTCACGGTAGAGGGCATCGGCGACCTGACCAACCGGGTCGTCGCCGCCGAGTGACAGAGCGCGGCCCGATACCCTGCCAGTGCTATCTCTCGACCCGTGAAATCCGTGGTGATCTCTCGTGGCTGACGGCGCCGGCGCGCCCGGCGATCCCGTGCTCGGTGGCCTCCGGCCGGGCGACGTACGGGTCCGGTTCTGCCCGTCGCCGACCGGAAACCCCCACGTAGGGCTGATCCGGACGGCGCTGTTCAACTGGGCGTTCGCGCGCCATTACGGCGGCACCTTCGTGTTCCGCATCGAGGACACTGACGCCACGCGCGACTCCGAGGAGTCCTACCGCGCGCTGGTGGACGCATTCCGGTGGCTGGGTCTGACCTGGGACGAGGGCCCGGAGGTCGGTGGGCCGAATGCGCCGTACCGGCAGTCCGAGCGCGGGGACATCTACGCCGGCGTCGCCGCCACGCTGCTCGAGTCCGGTCGCGCCTACGACTGCTATTGCACGCAGGCAGAGCTCGAGCAACGACGCGACGCAGCACGCGCAGCGGGCAGGCCAAGCGGCTACGACGGCCACTGCCGTGCCCTCACCGCCGACCAGGTCGCGGCCTACCGCGCCGAAGGACGCGAGCCCGTGCTGCGGTTCCGCATGCCGGACCGCGCCGTGTCCGTCGACGACCTGGTCCGGGGCCGGATCACTGTCGAAGCCGAGAACAACTTCGATTACGTGATCGTCCGCGCCAACGGGCAGCCGCTCTATCCGCTGGTCAACCCGGTGGACGACGCACTCATGGGCATCACCCACGTGCTGCGTGGCGAGGACCTGCTCTCCTCGACCCCGCGGCAGGTGGTCCTCCACGAGGCACTTCGGGAGTTGGGGCTCGCCGCCGGCCCGACGCCGCGCTTCGGCCACCTGCCCTTCGTCATGGGCGAGGGCAACCGCAAGCTGTCCAAGCGCGACCCCCAGTCGTCGCTGCAGCTCTACCGCGACCGCGGGTTCCTGCCCGAGGGCCTGCTGAACTACCTGGCGCTGCTCGGCTGGTCGTTCGGCGAGGATCGGGAGATCTTCTCGCTGGCCGAGATGGCAGCCGCGTTCGACGTGACCCGGGTCAACCCGAACCCGGCGCGGTTCGACCTGAAGAAGGCCGAGGCGATCAACGGTGTGTGGTTGCGGCGCCTCGACCCCGACGATGTCGCCGACCGGATCGTCCCTCATCTGCAGGGTGCCGGCCTGCTGGCCGACCCCCCGACGGCGCAGCAGCGAGCGTTGCTGCGCGCTGCCACGCCGCTGGTGCAGGAACGGATGACGGTGCTGGACCAGTCGGTGCCGATGCTGGGCTTCCTGTTCGTCGACGGCGACGTCCTGCACCTGGACGAGGCGGCCGCGTCGTCGGTGCTAACGGCGGAGGCCGAGCCCGCGCTCGCGGCGGCCCGCGACGTGCTGGGCGGTCTGGTGGAGTGGACGACGGAGTCGATCGAGAAGGCCATGCGTTCGGCCCTGGTCGACGGGCTGGGGCTCAAGCCGAAGCACGCATTCGGACCCGTGCGGGTGGCGATCACCGGTCGGCGGGTGTCACCGCCTCTGTTCGAGTCGATCGAGCTGCTCGGCCGCGAGCGGTCACTGGCCCGGCTAGACGCGGCGCTGGACTATGCCGGCGGACCGGCCTGACCTGGCTCCCGATGGCGTCCAACGGGTTTGGAGCGGCGACGCGGCGACCGCTATCCTTGCCGGGCTGCTCGGACGTCTGAGCGTCCGATCTGGTGGGGTATGGTGTAATTGGCAGCACGACTGATTCTGGTTCAGTTAGTCTAGGTTCGAGTCCTGGTACCCCAGCGCTGTTTGGAACCCGATCGGGCCTCCGGTAGAGTTCCGCAGCGCGACGATCGTCGCACCGGCCCCGTTGTGTAGCGGCCTAGCACGCCGCCCTCTCAAGGCGGTAGCGCGGGTTCGAATCCCGTCGGGGCTACATCCGAGACCTCCTCCGACTCAGTTCGGAGGAGGTGTCAGCCCAGCGCCGCCATCTGGCTGAACGTCCTGGCCCAGTACGTCGCGCCGGGTCAGGTATCGGACCGCCAGTTCGCCGGACTGCAGCAGCCACTGGGCCGCTGCAGCGGCTGGATCGTCCATCGGAGATCGCCTTCGGCGGGTGACCTAGTCCTCGACACTACGTAGGACGGTGGTGAGGCGCTCCGCCGCGCCGAAAACGGCGGCCGCATGCATGCGTCCCGGCTGCCGGGTGAGCCGCTCGATCGGGCCTGACACCGACACGGCTGCGACGACCCGCCCGCTCGATGACCGGACCGGCGCCGACACCGATGCCACGCCTGGCTCGCGCTCGGCGACGCTCTGCGCCCAGCCGCGGCGGCGCACGGCCGCAAGCATGGTGGCGGTGAACCGCGCGCCCTGCAGCCCACGGTGCATGCGCTCGGGTTCCTCCCAGGCCAACAGAATCTGCGCAGCGGAGCCGGCCAGCATGGTGAGGGTGGCTCCGATCGGGATGGTGTCGCGCAGGCCGGTCGGTCGTTCGGCCGCGGCGACGCAGATGCGGTGGTCACCCTGACGGCGGAACAGCTGAGCGCTCTCGCCCGTAGCCTCGCGCAGCCGCGCGAGGACGGGTCCTGCAGCGGCCAGCAGCCGGTCCTCGCCCGCCGCGGTCGCCAGCTCGCCCAGCCGTGGTCCGAGGATGAACCGCCCGTGCAGGTCGCGTGAGACCAGCCGGTGGTGCTCGAGCGCCACCGCGAGCCGGTGTGCGGTCGGCCGGGCCAGGCCGGTGGAGTTGACGAGGTTGGCGAGAGTCGCCGGCCCCGCCTCGAGCGCCGACAGCACGAGGGCCGCCTTGTCCAGCACTCCGACTCCACTAGAGTTGTCCATGACTCGATATTGCCATCTCAACATACGAGATGGCAACTGGCGCCACGCCGACGTCCGGACGACTATCCGTGCGGACGGACGGCCGCGCACGCCCAGCGAGAGGACCAGGTACATGGGCAGGACCCTTGCCGAGAAGGTATGGGACGCGCACGTCGTCCACCGGGCCGACGGGGAGCCGGATCTGCTCTATGTCGACCTCCATCTCGTGCACGAGGTGACCAGCCCGCAGGCGTTCGAGGGGCTGCGGATGGCCGGCCGCCGCGTCCGCAGGCCGGACCTGACGATAGCGACGGAGGACCACAACGTGCCGACGGTCGGCATCGACCTGCCGATCGCCGACCCCGTCTCGCGTACCCAGGTCGAGACGCTGCGGCACAACTGCGAGGAGTTCGACATCCTGCTCCACCGCATGGGCCAGGCCGAGCAGGGAATCGTCCACATCATCGGCCCCCAACTCGGGCTCACCCAGCCGGGTATGACCGTGGTATGCGGCGACTCGCACACGTCTACCCACGGCGCCTTCGGCGCGCTCGCCGTCGGCGTGGGCACCAGCGAGGTCGAGCACGTCCTCGCCACCCAGACACTGACGATGCGACCCGTCAAGACGATGGCCATCACCGTGGACGGTGAGCTACGCGCCGGGGTCACCGCTAAAGACGTCGTGCTCGCCGTGATCGCCACGATCGGCACCGGCGGCGGCCAGGGCTACGTCATCGAATACCGGGGCGAGGCGATCCGCGCGCTGTCGATGGAGGCGCGGATGACCATCTGCAACATGTCGATCGAGGGCGGCGCAAGGGCGGGCATGGTGGCGCCGGACGAGACGACCTTCGCCTACCTCAAGGACCGTCAACACGCACCGCACGGAGCCGACTGGGACGCCGCGCTCGAGGCGTGGCGCGAGTTGCGCACCGACGACGACGCGGTATTCGACGCCGAGGTCGTCCTGCGGGCGGACGAGATAGAGCCGTTCGTCACCTGGGGCACCAACCCGGGACAGGGCCTGCCGCTTTCCGCGACCGTGCCGGATCCGGCGTCGTTCGCCGATGAGGGTGCGCGCAACTCAGCGGAGCGCGCGCTCGAGTACATGGGCCTGACGCCGGGAACGCCGCTGCGCGAGATCGCCGTCGACACGGTCTTCCTGGGCTCGTGCACCAACGGCCGCATCGAGGACCTGCGTGCCGCCGCCGAGGTCATCCGTGGCCGGACGGTGGCCGACGGCGTACGGATGCTGGTGGTCCCGGGCTCGATGCGGGTCCGTGCCCAGGCCGAGTACGAGGGCCTCGACGAGGTCTTCCTCGCAGCGGGTGCGGAGTGGCGGTCGGCGGGCTGCTCGATGTGCCTCGGCATGAACCCTGACCAGCTCGCGCCCGGCGAGCGCAGCGCGTCGACGTCCAACCGGAACTTCGAGGGACGGCAAGGCAAGGGTGGACGAACCCACCTGGTGTCTCCGCTAGTGGCGGCAGCGACGGCGGTGACCGGCCGGCTCTCCGCCCCTGCCGACCTGACCGAGCGCGTGGAGGTCTGAGGTCGTGGAGAAGTTCACGGTCCACACCGGTACCGCGCTGCCGCTGCGGCGGAGCAATGTCGACACCGACCAGATCATCCCCGCCGAGTACCTCAAACGGGTGACTCGCACCGGCTTCGAGGATGGCCTGTTCGCGGCCTGGCGCAAGGATCCCGGCTTCGTGTTGAACCGCACCGAGTACGCCGGTGCCTCGATCCTGCTCGCCGGAGCCGACTTCGGCACCGGCTCGTCTCGGGAGCACGCGGTGTGGGCTCTGCAGGACTACGGCTTCCGGGCCGTGCTGTCGCCGCGTTTCGCCGACATCTTCCGCGGGAACGCCGGCAAGTCGGGCCTTCTCACCTCGCGGGTGGAGCAAGGCGTGGTGGAGCGTCTCTGGGCAACGGTGGAGGCGGAGCCTTCGACGCCGGTCACGGTCGACCTCGTGGCCCGTGAGGTGAGAGCCGGCGCTACCGTCGCGCCCTTCGAGGTCGACGACTACACACGGTGGAGACTGCTCGAGGGCCTCGACGACATCGGACTCACCCTGCGGCATGTCGAGAAGATCGAGCAGTTCGAGGCCAGCCGTCCGTCCCATCTGCCGAGGACCGTGCCCACCAGCGGGTGACGTCGGGCGCGACACGTGGGCCGGGAATGGGGTTTGTCATTGTGCAGGCGGGAGATTCTCCCTAGCGTGCCTTAGCAACCGGGTGCACGACCCGACCGTCCGCAATGTTGGGGGATGCAGTGAACAAGACGCAGCTCATCGACGAGCTTGCCGAACGATTCGACGGTAACCGCAAGGTCGCCGCCCACGCGCTCGACTCCGTCGTCGACGTGATCACCAGGTCGGTGTCGAAGGGCGAGAAGGTCGTCATCACCGGCTTCGGCGCCTTCGAGCGCACCGTCCGCAAGGCGGGAACTGCCCGCAATCCCAGGACCGGTGACGCGGTGAAGACCCGCCGGAAGTACGTGCCGAAGTTCCGCCCGGGCAACGAGCTCAAAGAGGTCGTGAGCGGCGCGCGCAAGGCCCGCAAACGGGTTTCCGACTCTCTGGCTGTCGTGCCGGCAACGGCCGCGTCGGCTGCCGAGTCCGCTACGCGCGCCGCCGCGTCCGGCCTGCGCGCGGCCGCCGGAGTCGCCAGGAGTGCGTCGGGCACCTCGTCCGCGAAGAAGACGGCGGCGAAGAAGGCTCCGGCCAAGAAGTCGACGGCGAAGAAGACCGCCGCGAAGAAGACCGCTGCGAAGAAGACCGCTGCGAAGAAGGCACCGGCCAAGAAGACGGCGAAGAAGGCCCCCGCCAAGAAGGCCCCGGCCGCGAAGAAGACCGCTGCGAAGAAGGCCCCGGCGAAGAAGACGGCTGCGAAGACGACGGCTGCGAAGAAGACCACGGCCAAGCGGGTCGCACCGCGCTAGTCGAGCACGACCACCAACGGGCTGGCCGCAGCATCTGCGCGTCGGCGCCCCCCGGCACGTCAGTCGCGCAGTGTGGCCAGCGTCAGGAACGTGACGTAGAGTTCCGCGCCGGAGCCGGCCGTGCGGATCCGGACCCGCTGCCCCACCCGGGTCATCCGCAGCGCGCCCGCGTCGAACGCGTCGGCGCCGTACGGAAGCTCGGTTCCGTCGTCGAGCAGAACGGTTCCCGATCGGCTCACGGGGTCGAAGGACGCTACGGTCGCCTGCACGGTAGGCGAGCGTAGCCGTGGGCCGCGAGTTCGGTGCTTAGGGTCAGAGCAGCGCGACCACTGCCGCCGTGCGGGGGCCGACGCCAAGGCGCAGGGCGTCCCACAGATCTACTGCGGTATCGACGTCCCGATGCACCGACGGGGTGTCTGGGACAGTGAGCTCGGCGGCGCCCTCGGCGCGGTGTGCCGCACGCGACCGCCCACCGAAACGTGGCTCGAACGTACCCGCCGGTGTCACCGCGTACAGCGTCGTCCCCGTTCCCGCGGCGTCGCCTACGAACGACACGGGATGCCCGAGGGCCACCCGCAGCGTGGTGGCCAACTCGTCGGGTCGGAGTGCGGGCAGGTCGGCGGACAGCGCAGCGACGTAGCCGTCTGGCCGGCGTCGGCGCACCACCTCCGCGCCGTGACGCAACGCGGCGTTGAGGCCCGCCGCCGGCTCGTCAGCCACGACCAGGGCACCGGCGGCAGTGGCCTCGGCAGCAGTCTGCGCGTCGTCGGTCACGACCACCACGTCGGCCACATCGGGACAGGCCAGGGCGGCTGCGACCGTGTCGGCCGCGAAGGCTCGGGCCAACTCGGGGCGGCGGGCGCCGGCGACATCGGCCAGTCGGGTCTTCGCGATCTCGGGTCGCTTCACCGGCACGACGACAGACCAGGAGGGGGTGGGCATCGCGGCCATCGTTGCAGCCGACTGGGCCCTTCGGCCCGATGGGCTCGACTCCGGCACGCTGCGCAGGTCACACTGGCCCGGCCGACGGGGCGGACGACGAGGAGGGTGCGTGGCGGGACCGAAACAGCGGCTGGGCTTCTGGTACCGCTTCGTGGCCGCCATCCTGCGCCCGATCCTGATGGTGATCACGCGGCGCGACTGGCGCGGGACCGAGCACCTTCCCGGCGTCGGCGTCGGCGTGGTCGTGTCGCCGAACCACATCTCTTACGCGGACCCGCTCACGTTCGCGCACTTCCTCTGGGACAACGGCCGGGCGCCGCGCTACCTGGCCAAGGAGAGTGTCTTCCGGATCCCCATTGTCGGCAGGATCATCGCCGCCTGTGGGCAGATCCCGGTGTACCGCGAGTCCAGAAACGCCGCGCGGGCCTTCCGTGACGCCGTGGCAGCCGTTCAGGCGGGGGAGTGCGTCGGCATCTACCCGGAGGGGACGATCACCCGAGACCCGGGCCTGTGGCCGATGGCCGGCAAGACCGGCGCGGCCCGGGTCGCCCTCGAGACCGGCTGCGCGGTGATTCCCGTCGCGCAATGGGGACCGCAGGAGATCCTGGCCCCGTACTCCAAGCGGCTCCGGCTGCTGCCACCAAAGACGGTCCACGTCCTGGCCGGCCCACCCGTCGACCTCGACGACCTGCGGGGCCGGCCCATCACGCCTTCCGTGCTTCGTGACGCCGCCGAACGGATCCTCGACGCGATCACTGCACAGCTGGCCGAGCTTCGGGGTGAGCTGCCGCCTGCGACGCGGTTCGATCCGGCGCAGGCCGGCCTGCCGCGAACCGGCCGGCCGCGCGAGACCACCGCACCCGAGGAGGATGACGCGTGACCCGCGTGGGTGTCTTCGGCACCGGGTCGTGGGGAACGGCGTTCGCGCTCGTCCTGGCCGACGCGGGCACCGACGTGGTCATGTGGGGACGCCGTCCGGAGCTGTGCGATGCGGTCAACCGCACCCGGCGCAACCCCGACTACCTGCCCGACATCGAGTTGCCGCCTGCGATCAGGGCCACCCCCGAACCCGCCGAGGCGGCGGACGGCGTGGATCTGGTGGTCCTGGCCGTCCCGTCGCAGACATTGCGGGCGAACCTGACGAACTGGGCCCCGCAACTACCGGGGAGTGCGGTTCTCGTCAGCCTGATGAAGGGCATCGAGCTCGGCACGGCGAAGCGGATGAGCGAGGTGATCGGCGAGGTGGCCGGCGCCGGCGCGGACCGGGTCGCGGTCGTGTCGGGCCCGAACTTGGCCCGTGAGATCGCGCAACGTCAGCCGGCCGCCAGCGTCGTCGCGTGCGCGGACGAGTCGGTCGCCCGGCGGATCCAACAGGCCTGCCACTCGCCGTTCTTCCGTCCCTACACGAACACCGACGTCGTCGGCACGGAACTGGGCGGCACCGTCAAGAATGTCATCGCCCTGGCCGTCGGCATGGCCGAGGGGCTGGGCTTCGGCGACAACACCCGGGCCAGCGTCATCACCCGAGGGCTGGCGGAGACGGCTCGGATGGGCGCGTCGCTCGGTGCCGACACGTTCACCTTCTCCGGGTTGGCCGGCCTCGGTGATCTGGTCGCAACCTGCTCCTCGCCGTTGTCGCGGAACCGGACGTTCGGGGAGAAGCTCGGCCGGGGCATGTCGGTGGCCGAGATCGCGGCGTCGACGCGACAGGTCGCCGAGGGTGTGAAGTCGTGCGAGTCGGTCCTCGATCTGGCCAACCGCGTGGGCGTCGACGTGCCGATCGTCGAGCATGTGACCTACGTCGTGCGCGGAGAGATGACGCCACTGGACATGTTGCGCAGCCTCGTGTCGCGCACGGCGAAGCCCGAGCGCCACGGCCACTAGCCCTCGACTGCCCGTCGCGTTTCGACGGCCCGTCGTCAGAAAGGGTGGTGGGTCGGGGTCGGTTGGTGTCGGGTCGGCTGGCGGGTCCTGGCCCGGTGGCGGTGGTGAGGCGAGGAGGCCGACGATTTCGGGGTCGACCTGGTAGGTGTGTCCGGTGGGTGCGGTCCACACGTATCGTCCTGGTTCGGGTTGGTCGAGTCGCCAGTGGTGGTGGGTTTTGTCGGTGTGGTGGCCGCGCTTCAGCGGCCCGAGGTTGCCGGCGCCGGTGGTGCCGCCCTGCTGCC
>DATHII010000263.1:0-2906 GCA_035316885.1 Jiangellaceae bacterium
CTTGATCATCGTTTGCGCCGGCGAAGCTGTTGGGTGTGCGCGGGATGTAGGCGACTTGGGCTGCACCAGGTGGCACAGTGGGGCGGGTCTGCGGACCCGCGTCGGATCCATGGTTGACACGTTAGGTGCTCTTTCGGTAACTTGCCTTCTGCAACCGATCTCAGCAACCGATCTCAGTGGGGAGCTAATGGCCACTGGCCCACGCGATCTGCATGCGCGCTGCGTACGTTTTGACTCGCTGCCCCAGCCGTCGCACAGAGACGCTGATGACCGGGCTCCTGGTGCTGTCGTTGGCTCTAATGAGTGTACGTTGGTCGGGCACAGCCAAGCCTTGCGGGCCAGCGAGCTCGCCGATGGGGTACGTCGCCGCAGTGGTTCGCGGATATGAACAAGGCCAAGACCATCATCCTCGGCGCGTCGCACTGGCATATGCCCCTGTGCGCAGACCGGATAGCTGAGCAGCACGACGTGGTGGGGGTCAGCGACCCCGACCCGTCGCGCACGAAGCACCTTGCGGATCTCTGGGGCGCGCCTCTCTACCAGTCCTGGGAGGAAGTGCTCGCGGCCCACGGGGACGCCGAGCTGGCGTATGTCTTCGTCCCGCACGATGTGATGCGCGAGGTCTGCCTCGCTCTAGTCGCTCGGTGCATCCCGCTCGTCGTGGAGAAGCCGGCCGGGGTGTCGTTGCAGGAGCTGGTCGACGTCCGGGCGGCCGCGGACGCTGCCGGGGTACCGATCGCCGTGCCTCTCGTGCAGCGGGGAGGTCCGACCGACCGCTGGCTGGCGAAGGCCGGCCGCTCGGTGTACGAGAGCGTCCAGTTCATCGCGGGCCCGCCCGACCGCTACCTCGTCAACGGCAGTCCGTGGATGCTCGACGTCGAGCGCGCCGGCGGCGGGTGCATGGTCAACCTCGCTCCGCACTTCGTGGATCTCTTCCTCCGCTCGGCCGGTGCGGAGGAAGTAGCGGTCACGGCAGCCCTATCGTCGATGCTGCACCGCCGCAGCGTCGAGGACTACGCCTCGATGACGCTGACCACGGCCGACGGACGGATCGCCACCATCGAGGTGGGATATGCGTTCCCCGGGTCGCCGCTCAAGCGGCACTGCTCCTTCATGCGGATCGGCGCCGCGGGGATCGCGACCATCTGGTCTGACGGGACTGCGTCGTTCAGCTCCGTCGACGGCGTCACGGAGACCGCACTTATTGACGTGGACAGCGACCCGTTGTACGGATTGTTCGTCGACCAGGTGGCCGAGCAGCTGGGACGTGGTTTCGTGGAGCTCCCGCGGATCAGCGATCTTGAGACCACGATGGCCGTCATCTGGGACGCGTACGCGCACGGCCGACAGGAGAAAACCGGTGTCCACACCCAGCATCGATGAGGTAGCGGCGGCAGCCGGGGTCCACAGGTCGACGGTCTCGCGGGCGTTCTCCCGCCCCGAGGCTGTTAAGCGGGAGACCCGGGACCATGTCCGCCGGGTGGCGGCCTCCATGGGCTACACGATGAGCCCCCTCGCCCAGGCGCTCCGAACCAAGGTCAGCACCCTCGTGCCTCTGGTCGTCCCCGACATCACCAACCCGTACTTCGCCGAGCTCACGAAGGCCATGACGGCCGCTGCGGGGGAGCGTGGCTACCAGCTGGTGCTGTGCGTGACGGAGAATGACCCGGACGCGACGGCCCGGTACCTCGACGCCATGGAGGCGATGTACGCGCCTTTCGCGGTGATCGCGCCGTACGCCCGGGTCTTTCCTGCCGAGTTCGAGTCTCGGGGCTTCGCAGGGCGGCTGGTCGTCATCGACCGGGTCGAGTCCGGCGACCAGACACCCACGGTGACCGTCGACAGCGCGACAGGGATCGCGCTGGCGATGGACCATTTGTTCGAGCTCGGGCACATCTCCATTGCCTACGTCTCGGGGATCGCGGGGACGCACACCTCCGCAGACCGGCGCCAGGCTTACCGGACGCTGGCGGAGAAGCACGGGATGACGCCGATCGAGCTCGACAGCAGCGGGATCGGCCTTGGCGCCGGCGAACGTGCCGCAGAAGAGTTCGTGAACCTGCGTGAGCGGCCGACCGCCGTCGTCGCGGGTAACGACCTGGTCGCCTTCGCACTCATCAGCTCGCTCGGCTCGCGGGGGATGTCGGTCCCCGGCGACGTCTCGGTGGTGGGCTTCGACGGTCTGCCGCTCGGCGCCCGCAGCAACCCGCCGCTGACCTCGGTGCAGCAACCCATCGCCGAGATGGGCCGCATCGCGATCCGTCTCGCCGAGCAGGCGGCGAACGGCGGCCCGGTCGAGCACGTCGTCCTCCAGCCGCAGCTGCTCGTCCGCTCCTCGACCAGGCCGGTCCGGTGACTGGCCGGCTGCTGCCCGGGCTCCGGCACGTGGACCATGCGGCATACACGGTCCCAGACCTGGACGAGGCGGTGCTCTTCTTCGTCGAGGTCCTCGGGGCGGAGGAGCTCTACCGCTCCCAGCGAGGTCCCGACCCGTCGTTCATGCCGGTGCACTTCGACGTCCCGTCGGACGCTGTCCTCGAGCTTGCGATGCTGCGGCTCCCGCCGAACCTGAACGTCGAGCTGTTCGAGTGGCAGTCCGTGGACCAGCGGACCCAGCACCCTCGACACAGCGACCGGGGCGGTCATCACCTGTGCTTCGTCGTCGACGATGTCGACGCGGCGATCGCCCACCTCGGCACGATCCCGGGCGTCCGGGTCCTCGGCGGACGCAAGGAAGTCGGTCCCGACAGCCCTCTCGTCGCCGGCAACCGGTGGACGTACTTCGTCACCCCCTGGGGCCTGCTGATGGAGCTCGTGGACCGGTCCCGAGTGGAGAACCCCCCAAACTTCGTCGGCCCGGCGGACTGGAGCCGCCCGCAAACAAGGAGCACCCCCCTTTCACGATC
>DATHII010000264.1:0-7820 GCA_035316885.1 Jiangellaceae bacterium
GTCGAACCGCGCGGGTGCCGATGGTGAGCTGGCGAACCGTTGAGTGGATGCCGTCGGCGCCGATCACCAGGTCGTAGCTGTTGGCGGTGGCGTCGCCGAATTCGACGGTCACGGTTTCGGTTTGCTGGCTGAGCCGCCGCACCGGTAGACCCATCCGGGCCGGCACGGGGTCGCCGTGGGATGCCAGGATCTCGTGCAGGTCCGCGCGGTGCAGCGCGAGGCAGGGGCCGACGTCGCCCCACAGGGCGGCGAGGTCGATGTCGGCCAAGAGGCGGCCCCGGTGGTCACACAGGCGTTGGTATGGGACCAGCGATCCCCGTTCGGTAACTGCTGACTCCAAGCCAAGGGCCCGCAGCGCCCGCGTCGCGTTGCCTGGCAGGTAGATGCCTGCCCCGTTGTGCGTCCAGGCTGGTTCCCGTTCGACAACGTCGGCGGCTAGACCGCGCTGCCGGAGCGCTCGGGCGGCGCCGAGACCGGCGATCCCCGCCCCGACCACGAGAGTGCGCAAACCTGCCACGGCGATCATTCCTCTCCACTGGACGGATCCGTGGATGGTTCGATGTTCTGGTTCGCGCGGAACAGGTTGTCCGGGTCGTAGGTTCTCTTCAGGGTGGCCAGGCGCGGGTAGTTCTCCCCATAGGCCGCCTGGACCCGCGCAGGGCCCTCGTCACCCAGGTTGTTCACGTACACCGCCTCTTCGAGGTGAGGCTGCATCGCCTCGAACAGCGCCCTGGTCCACTGGACGTTGCGATCCGAGTCGGTCGCGTCGGACCACTGCGACATGATGAGGAAGTCGTACTGCTCGGCCCGATGAGGGAAGGCGGTGGCCGATGGATCAACTCGACTGGCAACTCCGTGCATCTGCTGCAGGCCGACGCCGCTGGCCGACGAGGGCATCTGCGGGACGTATTCCATCAGGGTCGCGATGACGCCATCGGTCACCTCGCGCAGCCAGCCGGACTTCCAGTAATGCAGTCGACCGGAGGGGAATCCCTCGTCGCGGCCGCTCTGCAGCTCGGTGTAGGGCATGGGTTGGATCCCGTCGTCCATCGGCGACTCGAACGTCCGCAGCGGGTGCAGCACCCGTTCGCCCTCGTCGATCGAACCGCAGTAGCAGACCGCGATGGACACCGTGGGCTCCCCTCCCGGGGTCAGGGCGAGCGACGCGGCAGTGGAGAGCTCGTCCGGCGCCGCCTTGACGAAGTCGTCGTAGAAACGAAGGACCCGGGGCGCCATCGTCAACGGGTACGACAGGCCGCCGGCCAGCACGCGGTCGACCGGATGAAGTTGGTACTCGAAGGCGGTGACGACCCCAAAGTTGCCGCTGCCGCCGCGGATGCCCCAGAACAACTCCTCGTTCTCCTGCGCGCTGGCCCGCAGCAGCCGTCCGTCGGCGGTCGCCACATCCGCGGAGATCAGGTTGTCGCACGCGAGCCCATAACCGCCGTTGAGCCAGCCCAGCCCGCCGCCGAGGGTGAGCCCCGCGATCCCGGTCACAGACACGACTCCGAGCGTCGTCGCCAACCCGAACGCCTGCGTGGCGCGGTCGAACCCTCCCAACGTGAGCCCGGGCTCGGCCCGGACCGTCCTCGCCTCTGGATCAACCCGAATGGCCTTCATGCCGGACAGGTCGAGCATGAGGGCGCCGTCACGCACAGCGCTCCCTGCCACGCTGTGACCACCCCCGCGCACCGATAACGGAAGGTCCCCTCGACGAGCGAACGCGATGGTGCGGACCACATCGGAGGCATCCACGGACCGGACAACAGCGAGTGGGCGCCGATTGATCATGCGGTTGAACACGGCCCGAGCCGGGTCGTAGCCATGGTCGCTGGGGCAGATCACCTCCCCTCGCAGACTTGGGCCGAGCTCCTGACGAACAGAACTCGCCATTGCGCCGACGTCTACAGCCATCGCGCTGCCCTCCCCGTCTGGTGCCGCGCGTCCGGAAACATGCCGATCAGTCTGATGACCTTGCTCCATAAGCACAAACGAAGTTAGGATTGGTATCCATCATGAGTGCTACTGATTCTATCTGGTCCGGTCTGGAGATTCGGCACCTCCTGGCCCTGGTGGCCGTCGTCGAAACCGGCACCTTCAGCGCGGCTGCCGAAGATCTGGGCTACACCCAGTCCGCGGTCAGCCAACAGATCGGCACCCTCGAACGCATGGTGGGGACACCGCTGTTCGAGCGCCCGGGTGGCCGCCGCCCGGTGCGACTCACTGCGGCCGGAGAGATGCTCCTGACGCACGCCCGCGCCGTCCTCGCCCGCGTCGGCTCCGCTGCCGCCGACCTGCGGGCGCTGGCCTCGGGTGAACAGGGCGCGCTGCGGGTAGGGACGCTGCCGAGCGTCGGCACAAAGGTCCTCCCCCCGCTCCTCGCCACCTTCCGGGCGGAGTGGCCCGGCATCGAGATCGTGCTGCGGGAGTCTCGGGACTGCCGGGAGCTGATCCGCGCCGTCGAGACCGGCGACGTCGACGTCACCTTCATCGACATCGGCCCGTACGAGACGGGTTCGCTGCAGGTCCGCCCGCTGCTCGACGACCCGATGATGTTCCTAGCGCCCACAGGTGCTCCCGAGGCGGCCCGGCGTGCGGTCAGCATCGCCGACATCGCCCACCTCCCGATGATCGGCACCCGCAACCCCGGATGCCGGCAGATCATCGACGACGCCTTCCGCCAGGTGCCTGTCTTGCCGACCTACGTCTTCCGCTCCGATGACAACCCGACGATCCAGGGCGTGATCGGCTCGGGGCTCGCTTACGCGGTCCTGCCGCTGCTCACAGTGGACGAGAACGACCCCAACGTGGCCGTCATCCCCATCCGACCCGAACCCCCGCCCCGCCGACTCGGCATCGCATGGAATCCCGATCGCAGGCCACCGCTGGCCCTGATGCCCTTCATCACGGCGGCGATCGAGATCTGTCGCGACCTCGGCGATCAATGGGCGGCGAGGCTCTCCACCAGCGGTGCAGCGTGATCCACCCGCCATGGGCCCGGTGCGTTGTCAGGGCCACGGGTGAGGATGGGGGGCGTGGCTGACGTCCTCGAACTGTTCGGGCCTGCAACCAGGGACTGGTTCGCGGGTGCGTTTGCCGCACCCACGGCAGCACAGGAGGGCGCTTGGCAGGCCGTGGCCGATGGTCACAACGCGCTGGTGGTAGCACCCACTGGGTCTGGCAAGACGCTGGCCGCCTTCCTGTGGGCGCTCGACCGGCTCGCCGCCGAGCCGAAGCCAGGCGATCCCAAGCAGCGCTGCCGCGTCCTCTACGTCTCGCCGCTCAAGGCGCTGGCCGTCGACGTCGAGCGCAACCTCCGGTCCCCGCTCGCCGGCATCCGCCAGGCCGCACGGAGGCTCGGACAGTCCGAGCCAGACGTCACTGTCGGCATCCGGTCCGGCGACACGCCGGCCGATGAGCGGCGACGGTTCCAGCGCACGCCGCCGGACGTGCTCATCACCACCCCTGAGTCGCTGTTCCTCATCCTGACGTCCCAGGCCCGGGAGTCCCTCCGCGGCGTCGAGACCGTCATCGTCGACGAGGTCCACGCCGTCGCCGGCACCAAACGGGGCGCCCACCTCGCGCTATCCCTCGAACGACTCGACGCCCTGCTTCCCCAGCCTGCCCAGCGGGTCGGCCTCTCGGCGACGGTCAGGCCGGTCGACGAGGTCGCCCGCTTCCTCGGCGGCCCGCATCCCGTCCAGGTCGTCGACCCCGGCAGCGCCAAGGAGTGGGACCTGCGCGTCGTCGTCCCAATCGCCGACCTCGGCGAGTTGGGCGGGCACGACACCGGTCCCGACTCAAGCCCCGAGCAGCGCTCGTCCATCTGGCCGCACGTCGAAGAGCGCGTGCTCGACCTGGTCGAGGAGCACCGCTCCACCATCGTCTTCGCCAACTCGCGCCGCCTGGCCGAGCGGCTCACAGCCAGGCTCAACGAGATCTCCGAAGAGCGCGCCACCGGCGAGACCCTGCCCAGCCCCGGCGAGCTCCGGCCGTCCGAGATCATGGCTCAGGCCGGTGCGACCAGGGGCATCGACGCCACCGTCGCCCGCGCCCACCACGGCTCGGTGAGCAAAGAGCAGCGCGCCGTCATCGAGGACGACCTCAAGACCGGCCGGCTGCCCGCAGTTGTCGCCACCAGCAGCCTTGAGCTCGGCATCGACATGGGCGCCGTCGACCTCGTTGTCCAGGTCGAGTCGCCACCGTCGGTCGCCAGCGGGCTGCAGCGCGTCGGCCGGGCCGGCCATCAGGTCGGCGCCGTCTCCCGAGGCGTGCTGTTCCCCAAGTACCGCGGCGACCTCGTCCAGACCGCCGTCGTCGTCGAACGCATGCGGACCGGCCAGATCGAGGAGCTGCACGCGCCCCGCAATCCGCTCGACGTGCTCGCCCAACAGGTCGTCTCCGCCCTCGCCATGGACAGCTGGGGCGTCGACGAGCTGCTCACAGTGGTCCGCCGCGCGCACCCGTTCGCCACGCTCCCCCGCAGCGCGTACGACGCCGTCCTCGACATGCTGTCCGGCCGCTACCCGTCCGACGAGTTCGCCGAGCTGCGGCCGCGGATCGTCTGGGACCGCACCACCGGCACGCTCACCGGCCGACCCGGCGCCCAGCGGCTCGCCGTCACCAGCGGCGGCACGATCCCAGACCGCGGCTTGTTCGGCGTGTTCCTCGCCGGCTCCGAGCGTGCCGCGCGAGTCGGCGAGCTCGACGAGGAGATGGTCTACGAGTCGCGGGTCGGCGACGTGTTCGCGCTCGGCGCCACCAGTTGGCGGATCGAGGACATCACCCACGACCGGGTCGTCGTCTCGCCCGCGCCCGGCCAGCCGGGCCGCCTCCCGTTCTGGAAGGGCGACATCATCGGACGTCCCGCCGAGCTCGGCGCCGCAGTCGGCGCGTTCGTCCGCGAGATCTCCGCGTTGCCCGACGACGCCGCCCGGCAGCGCGCCACCGAGGGCGGCCTGGACGACTGGGCCACCGACAACCTGCTCGGCTACCTGCGCGAGCAGCGCGCGGCCACCGGGCACGTCCCGGACGACCGCAGCCTGCTGGTCGAGCGGTTCCGCGACGAGCTGGGCGACTGGCGGCTGGTCGTCCACTCCCCGTTCGGAGCACAGGTTCACGCTCCCTGGGCGCTCGCCATCGGAGCGCGCCTCCGCGAGCGGTACGGCGTCGACGTCCAGGCGGCCCACGCCGACGACGGCATCGTGCTGCGCATCCCCGACACCGCCGACGACCTCGGCGAGCCCGGCGGCGTGCCGGGCGCCGACCTCGTGGTGCTCGATCCCGACGACGTCGACGACGCCGTCACCACCGAGGTCGGCGGCTCGGCCCTGTTCGCGTCCCGGTTCCGCGAGTGCGCCGCGCGCGCGCTGCTGCTCCCCCGCCGCGACCCGCGCCGTCGCACGCCGCTGTGGCAGCAGCGGCAGCGGTCGGCCCAGCTGCTCGAGGTCGCGTCGAAGTACGGCTCGTTCCCGATCGTGCTCGAGGCGCTGCGCGAGTGCGTCCAGGACGTGTACGACCTGCCGGGGCTGCAGCGGCTCATGCGGGCCGTGGCCGACCGGTCCGTGCGCATCGTGGAGGTCGAGACCGCTCAGCCGTCGCCGTTCGCGCGGTCGCTGCTTTTCGGTTACGTCGCCTCGTTCCTCTACGAGGGCGACTCGCCGCTCGCCGAGCGGCGGGCCCAGGCGCTGTCGCTCGACCCGACGCTGCTGGCCGAACTGCTCGGCCGGACGGAGCTGCGCGAGCTGCTCGACGCGTCCGTCATCCTTCGGACCGAGACGGAGCTGCAGCGGCTCGCGCCCGACCGCCAGGCCCGCGACCTCGAGGGGGTGGCCGACCTGCTCCGGCTGCTCGGGCCGCTCTCGACTGCCGCCGTTGCCGACCGGTGCGTCGATGTCGCCGACGCACCGCGGCACCTGGCGGCGCTGGAGGACGCCCGACGGGTGATCCGGGTCCGGGTAGGCGGTGAGGAGCGCTGGGCCGCCATCGAGGACGCCGGACGGCTGCGCGACGCGCTCGGTGTGCCGCTTCCGGTCGGCGTGCCGGTGGCGTTCACCGAGCCGGTGCCCGATCCGCTGGGCGACCTGGTGGCGCGGTACGCCCGCACCCACGGCCCGTTCCACGCCGTCGACGCTGCGGCGTGGTTGGGCCTCGGAGTCGCGGTGGTGACCGATGCCCTCCGACGGCTGGCCGTATCCGGCCGGGTGGTCGAGGGCGAGCTGACGCCGGGGGCGTCGGGCACCGAGTGGTGCGACGCCGAGGTGTTGCGGCTGCTGCGGCGCCGGTCGGTCGCCGCGCTGCGCAAGGAGGCCGAGCCGGTCGAGCCGGCGGCGCTGGGGCGCTTCCTGCCGGCGTGGCAGCACGTCGGCGGCGCGCTGCGCGGCGCCGACGGGGTGCTGCGCGTGGTCGAGCAGCTCGGCGGCTGCGCCGTGCCGGCCAGCGCGCTGGAGCGGCTGGTCCTGCCGGCCCGGGTGGCGGGCTACTCCCCCGCCTGGCTCGACGAGCTGACCACCGCGGGCGAGGTGGTGTGGTCCGGGCACGGGGCGCTGCCGGGCACCGACGGCTGGGTGTCGCTGCACGTGGCCGATGCCGCGCCGCTGACGCTGCCCAACCCGGGTGACGAGTTCTCCAGGACGGAGCTGCATGTCGCGGTGCTCGACGCGCTGTCGTCCGGGGGAGCGTTCTTTTTCCGCCAGCTGGCTGACGCGGTGGGCTCGACCGATGACGGCGCGCTCGTGGCGGCGTTGTGGGACCTGGTCTGGGCCGGCCGCGTGACGAACGACACGCTGGCGCCGCTGCGGTCTCTCGTCGGCGGCGGCCGGTCGACGCACCGGTCGCGGCCGACGCGGCCGCCGCGGTCCCGGTACGCCCGAGGACGGCCCGCACTGCCCGCCCGCGGCGGGCCGCCGACCGCGGCCGGCCGGTGGTCCCTGCTGCCGGCCCGCGACCCCGACCCGACCCGACGCGCCCATGCCGCCGCCGAGGGACTGCTCGACCGGCACGGCGTGGTCACCCGCGGTGCGGTGGTCGCCGAGCGTCTGCCCGGCGGCTTCGCGGCCGCCTACCGCGTGCTTTCGGCGTTCGAGGACAGCGGGCGGGCGAGGCGCGGCTACTTCGTCGCCGGCCTGGGTGCCGCCCAGTTCGCGACGGTCGGCTCGGTCGACCGGCTTCGGGCCTTTACCGACACCGCGGCGCGGCGGGAACCGGTGCCCGCCCTCGTGTTGGCCGCCACCGACCCGGCCAACCCGTACGGCGCGGCGTTGCCCTGGCCGGACCGTGAGCAGCCGGGTGGCCATCGGCCGGGCCGCAAGGCCGGCGCACTGGTCGTGCTCGTGGACGGCGAGCTCGTCCTCTACGTCGAGCGTGGCGGGCGCACGCTGCTGTCCTGGTCCGATGACACCGCCCGGCTCCGCGCGGCGGCCGACGCGCTCGCGCTGGCCGTCCGTGACGGAGCGCTCGGCACGCTTCGGGTAGAACGCGCCGACGGCGAAATGGTCACCGCCACGGGGCTGGGGGACGCGCTTGCAGCCGCTGGATTCCACGTCACCCCGCGCGGCCTCCGCCTGCGATCCTGAAACACCTCGCTGCTCAGAAAGGGTGGTGGGTCGGGGTCGGGGGGTGTCGGCTCGGCTGGCGGGTCCTGGCCCGGTGGCGGTGGTGAGGCGAGGAGGCCGACGATGTCGGGGTCGACCTGGTAGGTGTGTCCGGTGGGTGCGGTCCAGGTGTATCGGCCGGGTTCGGGTTGGTCGAGTCGCCAGTGGTGGTGGGTTTTGTCGGTGTGGTGGCCGCGGTGCAGCGGCCCGAGGTTGCCGGCACTGGTG
>DATHII010000265.1:0-4763 GCA_035316885.1 Jiangellaceae bacterium
CGCGATGGCGCCCGTATGACGGAAGACCTCCATGAACCACGCCATCGTTTCCCACCACCTTGCAGTCAACCTGCTCAGCGCAGACGGAGCCGACCTACCACTCGAAGCCGAACTGCGTTACTCGGCGCAGGATCCGCTGGCTGTCGAGGCCTTGTTCGACGACGGCAGTGCCGAACCGGTCCGTTGGGTGTTCGCGCGCGACCTGCTCGCCGACGGCCTCGACCGCCGCTCCGGCGACGGCGACGTCGTCGTATGGCCCACCCAGGACGCGCAGGAACGCCCGGCCGTCCACCTGAGGCTGCGCTCGCCCAACGGCGACGCCCTGCTGGAGGCGAGTGCGGACGCGCTCGAGGAGTTCCTCGCCGCCACAGCGCGGCTCGTGCCACCGGGCACGGAATATGCCTACCTCGATGTCGACGGCGTACTCGCGTCGCTGCTGGGCGAATCCTGACGCATCATATTGTCCAGGGAGCTTTGTCCGGCTACGGTCGGCCACACCCCGCCGGCCCGCCCAGGAACGAGGTAACCGCGTGACATTCGCCCACGATGTCGAGCGATCCCTGGACGTCGTCGTCGCCCTGGTCAACACCGACCCGGCCAGCTGCGGCGAGGAGTTGCTGCCCGACCTCGACGCGCTACACGGCTTCGTCGTCCGCCACGACGTCAGCGAAGTCGGACGGCTCACCCGCGACGACCTCGCGAACGTGCGCGAAATGCGCGTCCGGCTGCGCGAGATCTTCCTCACCGGTAGTGCGGCCAAGTCCGCTGAGCTCCTCAACGACCTGCTGGGCACCGTCACCGTCATCCCGCGGCTGACCGACCACGACGGCTACGCCTGGCACGTGCACTACTTCCCGCCCGGCGCGGCGGTGTCCGAGCACCTCATGACCGACGGCGCCATGGCGCTGGCCGTCGTCGTCACGACCGGCGAGCACGAGCGGCTTCAGATCTGTGCTGCCCCCGACTGCGACCGGGTGCTCGTCGACCTGTCCCGCAACCGGTCCAAGCGCTACTGCGACAGCCGCACCTGCGGAAACCGCCTGCACGTCGCTGCGTACCGCGAGCGCCGTCGCGCCGCTGCCAGCTGACCCGGCACCGACGGCGAACCCCGACCTGTCTCAGGCCACCGGGGCGCGCCCGAACCTCGCCTTGGCCTGCTCGACATCCATGCCGTGCAGCCGCAGCAGGTTCTCGCCGAGGATCTTGCGTTTGGCCGTCTCCGTGAGCTGCGGGTAGCCGTACCCGTCGCAGAGATCCTGCGGGATCTCGAAGTCCATGAACGCCCGTAACGCCCACTGCGGGTGGAAGATCGGCGCCTCCGAGCCGTAGACGATCTTGTCCTCGCCGCACCAGAACAGCAGCTTTCCGAGGATCTCCGCGAACATCCGTGGCGCCCGCACCAGGAAGTTGATCGTCGCAGCCAGCGACGCGTACAGGTTCGGGAACCGGATCAGCTGCCAGCAGGTCTCGTCGATGAACGGCAGCCCGACGTGGAAGATCACGAAGTTGAGGTCCGGGAACGCCGCGGCGGCGCCGTCCATGTCCCACGTCTGCGTGTGCTCGATCGGCTGCGGCCCGAGCGGGACCCCCTTGTGCACGCCGATCAGGTCGATGCCCAACTCCTGCGCCTTCTCGAAGACCGGGAAGGCAACCTGGGGATCGTCCATGCGCCACGGATACGGCGATCCGTAGTCGTAGCGGACGTTGTAGAACTTGAAGGCCTTGGCGCCGAACTCCTTGACCTGGACCTCCATCAGGTCGAGGGCCTTGCGTCCCTCCAGCGGGTTGACGCTGCCCCAGAAGATCGTCCGGTCGGGGTCGCGCTGCGCCAGTTCGGCGCACTCCTCCCAGGGCGAGAGACCGTCGCGGTAGAGGTCGGTCAGGGGAAGCGGCATCGCCACCAGCATGTCGGTGTCCGACTCGTCGTAGACCATCTGGCGGATGTCCGAAGCCGTCCACTGCCTCAGGAAGCTCTCCGGTGGCAGCTTGGTGTGGGTGTCCGGCGTCAAAATGGTGTGGAAGGCGTAGAGGTGGTTGGAGAACATCTGGCCAGGCGTTCCGTACGGGTTCTTCTCGTCGAAGTTGAACACGTGCGCCACGCCGTCGAACACGAACACGTCGTCGATCATCAGCTGGCCTCCTCTGCGGATGAGCGGGCCGCCAGGTAGGCGTCCCGGTCGGGCACGGCCATCGGCGGCGGCAGGAACCGGAGCTTGCGGGTCGCCGACTCGGACAACCGATCGGTCGTCCACGCCTCGTCCCAGACGACCTCCACGTCGGCTTCGTCGACTCCCGGGACGGCTTCCACCGCCCTCTGCACGTCGGTGAGCACCCGGGCTGCGAACGGGCACCACCCCGTCGTCAGCAGCAGTTCGACCTTCGCCCGGCCCTCGTTCAACGTCACCGAGCGCAGCAGGCCCATGTCCACCACGGAGATGCCCTTCTCCTGGCAACAGGGGTCGTAGACCGTGCCCAGTGCCTGTGTTGCCCACTGCGGGATCTGGTCCATGCCCCGATGGTGAGCCGCCGTCCGCCACGGGGAAAGCCCCGGGATCTCAGATGGTGATACAGCGTCCTCGGCTACGCGAGCGTGAGCGCACGGGACACCCGCGCAGCGCCCGCCATGAGGCCCTCGCGCAGCACCGGCTGGTCGCTGAGACGGCGCGGCGAGCCGGCGACCGCCAATGCCCCGACCAGCTCGGGCGTACGCACCGGCACGGCCAGACAGCCGACGCCGAGGGCGTACTCCTGGTCGTCGACCGCGACGGTCGCGGACACGGCGAGCTGTGCCTGCAGCCGCCGGCGATCGACCACCGTGTGCGGGGTCAGGTCGTGCAGCGGGTGACCGGTCAGGTAGGCCTCACGGGCCCCGTCGTCGAGCTGGCCGAGGATGCACTTGCCCAACGCGGTGGCATGGGCGGCGTCGTGAATGCCCACCCACAGGTCGATGCGCGGCGCCTTCGGGCTGTCGACGATCTCGACGATCACGATCTCGCCCTGGTCGTACGACGCCAGGTAGACGGCGCTCCCGAGCTCGTCGCGCAACGACTCCAGGGTGCGGCGGGCACGGGCGGCGGTGCGGGCAGCGCTTCCGTCACGCAGGACGACGTCGAGCCGGTCGCCGAGCACGTACGTGCCTTCGTCCAGACGCCGCAGGTAGCCCTCGTGGGCCAGTGTCCGCAGCAGGTGGTAGGTGGTGGGGAGCGTCAGCCCGGCCGCGCGGGACAGTTCCTTGGCGTGCGCACGACCGTCACGCTCGGCGACGACCTCGAGCAGTCGTAGCGCGCGTTGAACCGACTGGATCAGCGTAGGACCGTCGCTCATGCCCCGCTCCCTCGCGGCTACCCACCAGGATCGCAGACGGTCGCTCTCGGCGATAGAAGGCGGGTCAGCCGCTCAGAGGCGGCTCAGAGCGGCCGGCTCATCTGCATGTGCGTGGTACGGAACCCGAGCGACTGGTAGAGGCGGATGGCGATGTCGTTGCCGCCGAAGACGTTCAACGCGAGGCTCGTGCAGCCCAGTGCCCTGGCCCGGTCGAACGCGGCCAGCATGATCTCGCGCCCGAATCCCTGGCCCCGGTGGGCGCTGTCGACCTCGATGTCGAAGATCCAGCCCTGCCCGGCGACGTCGTCGCGGGAACGCACCGACAGCCAGAGATGGCCGACGACCTCGCCGTCCGCCTCCGCCGCGAACAGGTGATGGCCCTCGGCCGGCCGCCCGCCGGGCCAGTAGCGCTCCATGTCCGCGGCGGCCTTGGCGGCGGCGTCCGCCTCGGCCATGCCGCCGAACTCGACCATCTGCCGGGCGTAGCCGCCCTCCTGGGTCTTGCCATACGAGGCCAATTCGTCGTCGGTCATGGAGCGCAGGGTGAGCGCAGTCACGGTTCGGGATCCTCCAGGCTCCGCTGGGCGAACACGGCGGCGGCCTCGCGGGTCGTGGGGCCGGGCACCTCGGCGATGGTACGGAACCCGCCGTCGCGGGCGACGCCGGACACCGCCTGCACGTCCCGAGTCGTCGACGCGAGGAACACCTCATCGGCGTCGTCCAGCACCTCGATCGGTAGGTCGTCCTCCTCCGCACCGGTCCACTCCAGCAGCAACGCACGCGTCACCCCAGCGAGGCAGCCCGACGACAGCGCCGGGGTGAGCATGCGGCCGTCACGCACGACGAACACGTTGCTGCCCGTGCCCTCGGACAGCCGGCCCTGCGTATCGGCGAACAGCGACTCGGCAGCGCCGAGGCGCCGGGCGTGGGCCAGCGCCACCACGTTCTCGCCGTATGAGGTCGTCTTCAGACCGGTGAGCGCTCCGCGCTCGTTGCGCGGCCAGGGAGCCACCGCGACTGTCGTGGTTCCCGGCCAGGTGCCCATGGGGGCGATCGCGACGATCAGAGTCTGCTCACCGTCGCCACGGCCCGAGCCGAGGGGCGCGATGCCGCCGGTGTAGGTGATACGCAGCCGGTAGCGCCCGATCGGCGCCTGCGCGACCACGGACTCGCACGCTGCGCGGGCGAGGTCCGGATCGGGCGGCCGCAGCTCCAGACCAGCCGCCGACCTTGCGAGCCGCTCGAGGTGCCGGCGCAGCGCGAAAGGTACGCCGTCGATGACCTTCACGGTCTCGAAGACTCCGTCGCCGACGGTCAGCCCGTGATCGAAGACGCTGACGACCGCCTCGGTCTCGTCGATCATCCGCCCGTTGACCCAGGTTCTCATCGGCCTCCCTCGGCGTCCGCCGAGGCCAACCCTATGAGCCGACCTGCCTTGA
>DATHII010000266.1:0-2042 GCA_035316885.1 Jiangellaceae bacterium
TCGAGGCCAGGTGGGCGACGGTGCGATCGTCGGTGCTGTCGGGGTTGCACGACGCCACCCGCACCCGGGCGCCGGCCTCGACGAACGGAGCCACGATGCAGATCGTGTCGGCCAGGATGTGCTGGCGGCAGGCCACGGTGCGACCGCTGAAGTCGGAGGCTGCCAGCGCCGCACCCAACGAGGTGGTGATCGGCGTCGTCCACGCGATCCACTCGAGCTCGGCAGCGTCCATCACTCAAGTACACCAGTTCACGGGCACGGCAGCTGTGCGGCCACGGCCAAGGCATTCGGGATGCATCATTCCGCGTTCAAGCCGTCCGGATCTGGTTCCCCTCTGTGTCAAGGGCGCGGACTCGTGGCCTTGGAGTGTGCGCCGGCGCTTGTCGCGGTCAAGGTCGTTCGTCCGGTGGGGCGCTCCACCTTGACCGCTCCTGCGCGACGACGCGAAGGGCTGGCCGCCGAGGCCGCGTGGGGGGTTGAACGGGACCGTTGTGCCGGTAGCGTCGGGTGTGCGGGTCCGGGTTGTGGCTTGTCCGAAGAGCCGACGACCGGGGTGGATAGGTCGGCCGCGCTGGATTGTGGAGTCGCCCCCGAGTGCCCTCCCGGACCCGCCTCGTGCTCGATCACGGCGGCAGCGGTGGGGACTGCGTCTGCGACGAGCTGGCGGTAGACGGCGTCGGACAGGCGCCGCTTGAGGCAGCGCAGCGCCTCCATCGGTGTCTTGGACTCGTCGAGCTTGCGTCGGTAGTAGGCCCGGCCCTCGGTGTCGTGGCGGATCTGCACGATCGCGGCGATGTGCAGCACGTGGTTGAGTCGCCGGTTCCCGGCCCGTGACAGGCGGTGTCGGATCTGCTCGCCGCTGGAGGCGTCCAACGGTGCGGTGCCGGTCCAGGACGCGAAGTGGTTGCGGTCGGGGAACCGCGCCACATCGCCGACGTCGGACAGGATCCGGGCGGCCCCGGCGGGTCCGATGCCGTAGAGGTCCATCAGGTGCGAGCCGCGGGCCCGCACTGCCGCGCGGAGCTCCTTCTTGATGGCCTTGAGCTTGGCGTCGACCGCGACCAGGTCGCCGATCTCCTCGACGGCCATCCGCCGCATCGTCTTACCCACCAGGGTTCTCGGCCTCACCGATGCGATGAGCCGCTTGGCCTGCAATGCCGACAGATCCCGCTTGGCGCCGCCGGGGATCAGCTGCGCCAGCAGTCGGTGCAGCCGGTTCACTGTCTGCACCCGACGGTGCGACAGCTCGTCACGACGATCGGTGAGCAGCCGCAGCGCGATCAGCTCCTCATCGAAGGTGAGCCGGTTCAGCCGCGGGGTCCGCAGCGCCACCATCGCGACCGCGTGTGCGTCGGTGGCGTCGGTCTTGCGGGCGTTGCCGGTGTCGAAGACCCGCACCCGGGCGGCCAGCTTGGCCGGCACGTCGAGCACCACTTCACCGTTGGCGAGCAGCCGCTGCGCCAGTGGCCGGCCCACACCGTTGGCACCCTCGACCGCCCACCGTCGCTGCGGCCACTGGTCCCGCACGTACCGCAGCATCAGCCGATATCCGGTGCTGTCGGTGCCGAACCGGCCGGTGGCCACCTTCTTGCCCTGTTCGTCGACCGCCTCGATCGTCACCGACTTCTTGTGTGGGTCCACACCCACAATCACTCGGCTCATCAGTTCGACCTCCTCGCTCGAGCCGGAATCGGCGAGGACGGGCAGAGCTACTTCGAGCCGGGCAATCCCCTCTTGAGCCACGCCTCACCAGCGGCGCCCGGCAGGACCGCATGCCAGATGAGAGCCACACCCAACCAACGGGTGGGCAGCCGCTGCTGAGAGAGCGTCCCGCCGAGCACCTCGACAACAGCCTGGCCCGGCTGCCGCCGTACGAGAATTCAACAAGTAGCCGATGAGCGGACGTGACAAGCCGACTGCGCGACCTCGACAACCAGATCAGGTATTCAAGTCGAACACCGTCGACCAAAGGCCGTTCTCGGTGTACAACGCCTCAACATCGTCCAGTTCGACGTCGGCGGTGTGCGGGGCGCCGTTGGCAC
>DATHII010000267.1:0-10658 GCA_035316885.1 Jiangellaceae bacterium
CAGCTGACCCGTGCCACCGCGATCACCGCGACCAGCGTGGGCGCAGCCGTGCTGATCGTCGGTCTCCTCGGCGCGGGCCTGCTGCGATCCGGCGACGAGACTGGCGCTCGAGCCGTCCCCGCCGCTGAACCGACGCCGACCGAGACCTTCCTGTCGCCTCCCGACCCGCGCCGGGTGCCGGTTGACGCCCGCCTGTTGCCGAACCTGCGCAGCCTGCCGGCCGAGAACGTCCACCTCGAATTCGTCGACGGGCAGCGACGGATGAGGTTCGCCTCGATCATCGCCAACGCCGGCATCGGTCCGGCCGAGGTGTTGCCGGATGGCCTGCTCCCCTGTCCACCCGGCCAGCGCCACGCCTCCCAGGTGCTGTACCACGACGACGCGGGCAACGGCCGCTACGACCGCGCGACCGACGCCGTCACGACGACCCGCCCCGGCGGGTGCATGCTCGACCACACGGAGCACGAGCACTGGCACTTCGACGCGATGGCCCGTTACGCCCTGACCCGACCGGGCGAGAACTCCCCGCTGGTGTCCTCGGACAAGGTCAGCTTCTGCCTGCGTGACAATCGCGAGACCGCTACGGCATCACCGGTCCGCTTCGCCCAGTTCTACGGGGACTGTGGCCGCGACCGGGTTCAGGGCATCATGCCCGGCTGGGCCGACGTGTACAGCGCCGACCTAGCCGACCAGCACCTCGACCTGCCTGCCGACCTCCCGGATGGGGCCTACTGCCTGCACAACGAGGCCGACCCGCGGGAACTCCTGCTCGAGACCGACGACGACGACAACGCCTCCGTGGTGACCGTCCGGATCACGCAGACCTCCATCGCGGTCGACCCCATCGACCGCTGCCTCTGAGCCGGCGGGCCCACGGCCCGGCTCCCCGAGGTCAGCCGCCCGGTACCCGCGACCGCTGAAGAAACCGGGCCCGGTCGACGACGACCCGGCTGACCCGGCCGTGTGCGACGACGCGACCGTCGGGATGCTCGGCCACGACCTCGAACTGCAGCAACCGCCCGTCGACGCCGACCAACTCGGCACGCACCGACACCCGGACACCGACCGGGCTCGCGGCCAGGTGTTCCAACTCGACCCGGGTTCCGACGCTGCTGGCTCCCTCGGGCAGTGCCCCGGCGACCGCTGCGACCGTCGCCGCCTCGGCCAGCGCCAGCAGGCGCGGCGTGGCCAGCACGGGGACGTCGCCCGAACCCAGCGCCGTCGCGGTGTCGTCCTCACCCACCAAATGCGCCACGTCGGCACCGAGGCCCGGCGCCAGCGTCGTCACGTCACGACCACCAGCACGTCACCCTCCTGGACGACGTCACCGGGCTGCACCTTGACCTCGGTCACCGTCCCCCCGGTCTCGCACAGGACGGGGATCTCCATCTTCATCGACTCCAGCACGAGCAGCGTGGAACCGGCCTCCACCTGCTCGCCCTCGGCGACGGTCACCGCGAAGACGTTGGCCACCATCTCGGCGTATATCTGCTCGGCCACGCGACGTTCTCCTCGGCTGGTGTGCGGCAACCCTGGCTGGGGCATTCCACCACGACTGCCTGGACCCGACCGAGACCGGACCGCGACGTCGGGCATCGACGCGCTGCGCGGAAGATCTCGGGCGTGGCGCGGCGCCGTGCGCGGTGCGACAGGACGACGATGAAGGGGTGACGCTCGTGCTCCTGTCACTGGCCGTCGGCGTGGAGATCGGCTACGCCCGCGGCGGTAGGTTGGCCGGCCTCCTCCGGCTGCCGCTGCGCCGCAACCGGTTGCTCCTCACGGCGCTCGCGTTGTCCGTGCTGGGGGTGCTCGGCGGGTGGCTCTGGGAGCCGCTGCTCGGCGTGCTGTCCTCGCTGTCCTGGTTTATGGTCGCCCTCTACACCTGGGTGAACCGTGCCGTGCCCGGAGTGGCGCTGGTCGCGGTCGGCCTCGCCGCCAACGGGCTCGTCCTGTTGCTCAACGGTGCCGTCCCTGTCTCGACCGACGCCGCGGCACGTGCGGGCGCCGATCCCGCAGTTCTCGTCGGACCCTCCGGGCGCGAACCGATCGGTCCGGAGACGTTGCTGCCGTGGTTGGGCAAGACGGTGCCGGTCGCCTTCCCACCGCGCCCTGAGGTCGTCAGTCCGGGTGACGTGGCAGTGGCAGCAGGGCTCGCCCTCGCCGTGGGCCTGGGCATGACACGTACCGCGGGCGGGCGGCGCGAGGATGCCTTCGGCGGCGACGAGGAAGACGCCGGTCGCGAGCATGAGACAATCGACGGCCTCGGCTCCGGCGCGGAGCACGCACGCACCGCCGTGTCGTGACCTGCAGGGACGCCGAGCCCGGACTCACCGACGAAGAAGGAGAACGACCATGGGTAGAGCGGCGCGCAAGCGCAAGGCCCGCAAGCGTAAGGGCGCCAACCACGGCAAGCGCCCCAACAGCTGAACCGGCTCAGCTCTCGACGATCTCGAGGCGGATCTCCTTGATGCGGGTGAGCACGCGCTGACGCAACGCCTCCGGAGCGTGCTCGGAACAGGAGCGGGCGACCAGCGCCTTGACCACCCGCTCGAGGTCGTACTTGCGCAAGCACGGAGCGCACTCGTCCAGGTGCTCCTCGACGAGTGCATACGCCGCTGGACCGTCAGGCATCTCGTGGTCGAGGAACACGTAGACCCGATCGAGGATCTCCACACAATCGGTGTCGTGCGGCTCGCCGCAGCTCATCCTCAGACCTCCTCTGTGACGGCCTGGACGAGCCCGCGCTCGCGGGCGTAGTCCTCGAGCAGGGCGCGCAACTGGCGGCGCCCGCGGTGCAACCGTGACATGACCGTGCCGATCGGCGTGCCCATGATCTCGGCGATGTCCTTGTAGGGGAATCCCTCGACGTCGGCGAGGTAGACGGCGATCCGGAAGTCCTCGGGGATCTGCTGGAGGGCATCCTTGACGTCGGAGTCGGGCAGATGTGCCAGCGCCTCGGCCTCGGCGGAGCGTAGACCGGTGGAGGTGTGCGCCTCCGCCCGGGCCATCTGCCAGTCCTCGACCTCTTCGGACGCGCTCTGCTGCGGCTCGCGCTGCTTCTTGCGATACGAGTTGATGAAGGTGTTGGTGAGGATCCGGTAGAGCCAGGCCTTGAGGTTCGTCCCCTCCTTGAACTGGTGGAACGAGGCGTACGCCTTCGCGAAGGTCTCCTGGACGAGGTCCTCCGCGTCGCTGGCGTTGCGGGTCATCCTCAGTGCCGCAGAGTAGAGCTGGTCGAGGAAGGGCAGCGCGTCGCGTTCGAACCGCTGTGCGCGCTGCTCTGTGGTTTCCGTCACGGTCATCGCTCGCGATGCTATCTGCGGGGACGCCGGCGTGGTCGGCCACTCCGCCCAACGGGACACGCCGGCCCACCCTGCCGTCGCCGAGCTCTCATCTCGCCTGGCCTCCAGGCACTCGGCACCGGACCTGCTCACCTGGCTCTGCCCTCTTCCATCGTGGGAACCGTACGTGATTGTGGGAACCGTACGTGCTGTCAACGCGGAGTCGGCGCCAGCACATTCCCGAGCCAGCCCGTCACCGTCACCACGACCCGGTCGAGGGCAACCGCCTGGTCCTGCGTCTTCGGCACCGCCATGCCGTGGTCGGCGTGAGGGACGGTGACGAGCTCGTGCTCCCCGGGTGGGAACTCGGCGGGACGGCCGAAGGCGTCGCGCTCGCCCTGGACGACCAGCGTCGGGACACCGGCCCCCTCCAGCTCCTCCCACCGCGAACGCTCCGGCCGGCCAGGAGGGTGCAACGGGAAGGCGAGGGCCACCACCGCCACGGCGCCGACCGTCCGCGCGGTCCGGCACGCGACCCGTGCACCGGCGCTACGACCTCCGACTGCGACGGGCGTCTCCAGCGGCACGGCCTCGAGCGCCGCCAGCCAGGCCCGGTCGAGCGTGCGCGGTGCCGGGGCGGCCCGGCGTCCGGCCAGCCGCCACGGCTGCTCGACCCGGACGACAGTGATCCCGGACGCGGGCAGAGCCGTGGCGAGAGCCACGAGGTCGCGGGCCCCGATGCCGCCGCCCGCGCCGTGGCCGAGCACGAGCGTGCCGCGAGGCCGGCGGGCCTCGTCGACGACGAGCCGCGCATCGCCCTCGGGCGTCGTCACGAGGATGTCCGTCACGGTCCGGCACCGTACCGCCGTCCGTAGACTCGTGGGGCCAGGTGCGTCGGAAGGACCGGTCATGGGCCGAGACATCGAGACCACGGAGTTCACCCGCCAGGACCGGACCCGATTCCGCGAGAAGGTCAAGGGGAACCTCGTCGCCCTGCGCGAGCTCGTCGACGGCGGACGGTTCGAGACCGGGCGCCGGCAGTGCGGCATCGAGATGGAGGTGTATCTCACAGATCCGCACGGCAATGCGGCGCCGATCAACGCCAAGCTGCTCGAGCACGTGGCCTCGGAGGACTTCCAGACCGAGCTCGCGCAGTTCAACATCGAGTTCGACATCAAGCCGCGGCTGCTGACCGGCCATGTCTTCCACGCCATCGACGAGGAACTGCGACGCGCGCTCAACCACGCCGACGCCGTGGCCCGCGACCTCGACGCCCGGGTGATGATCATCGGTATTCTGCCGACGCTCGGGGACTTCGACGTGACCGAGCAGAACCTGTCCGCGAACCCGCGGTACAAGGTTCTCAACGAAATGATCCTCGCAGCACGCGGCGAGGACATCCTCATCCGCATCGAAGGTGACGAGCTGCTGAAGACCCGCGCTAATTCCATCGTCTTCGAGGCCGCCTGCACCTCGATGCAGCTGCACCTGCAGGTCGATCCGCACGAGTTCGGCCTCTACTGGAACGCCGCCCAGGCACTGTCCGCACCGCTGGTCGCCGTCGCGGCGAACTCGCCGTTCTTCCTCGGCAAGCAGCTCCACCACGAGACCCGGATCGCGCTGTTCGAGCAGGCGGCCGACACCCGGACCGAGGAGCTGGCGCTTCAGGGCGTCCGGCCGCGGGTCTGGTTCGGCGAGAAGTGGCTCCACGAGGGCGAAGGTCTCTGGGAGCTCTTCGAGGAGAACGTCCGCTATTTCCCCTCGCTGTTGCCGATCTGCGACGACGAGGACCCCCGTGCGGTTCTGGATGCCGGCGACGTGCCGCTCCTGCCTGAGCTCACCCTGCACAACGGCACGATCTACCGCTGGAACCGGCCGGTGTACGAGGTCTTCCGGGGTCGCCCCCACATGCGGATCGAGAACAGGGTGCTTCCCGCGGGTCCCTCGGTACCGGACTCAGTCGCCAATGCCGTGCTGTACTACGGGCTCCTGCACGGCCTGGCGTCCCGTCCGCGCCCGCACCTGTGGGAGCGCATGAGCTTCGCTGCGGCCACCGAGAACTTCTACGCCGCCGCGCGCGACGGCCTCGGCGCACGCCTGTACTGGCCGCAGGTGGGCGCCCGGGTTCCCGTCAGCGAGCTGCTCCTGCGCCACCTGTTGCCGATCGCGCGGGAAGGCCTGCTCGACTGGGGCCTCGACGAGGTCGACGTCGACTACTACCTCGGCATCATCGAGGACCGCACCCTCACCGGCATGACCGGCGCCGTCTGGCAGATTGCCACCTGGCGCTCACTCATCGACGACTCCGGTCTCGACCGGATTGATGCGGCCCGCGAGCTCGTGCGGCGTTACCAGCAGCGCTCCTTCGCGAGCACCCCCGTCCACACCTGGCCGGTCGGCGGCTGACCGGGCTGCCTCCGAAGTCGCCGGCCGGATACGGCGGCACCTGGCGGCCGGAGATACCCTGACCGCCCATGACCGAGCTCTACCACCGCCTCGACGGCTACGAGGACCTCAAGCCGCTGCTGGACGGCACCGACGAGGACGTGCTGCTGAACCTCGGCGGCAGGCCGGCGCTGGTCCGAATCCCGGCTGCCGCCACTGCGGAGCGCCCGAGTGCCCGGTTGCTGGCCTGCCTGATGCACGGGAACGAACCCTCGGGCTTTCGCGCTGTCCTCGAGGTTCTCCGCCGCGGCGAACGCTTCCCGTTCGACCTGTGGGTGCTGATCGGCAACGTCCGCGCCGCGACGCAGGAGGGCTGGTATGCCCACCGGTACCTCGACGACCAGGAGGACTTCAACCGGGTGTGGGGTTGCGGCCCGGCCACGACCCGCATGCGCCGGTGTGCGGCGGCGATTCTCGAGGAACTGCGCGCCATCGACCTCGAGGCCGCCGTCGACCTCCACAACAACAGCGGGCAGAACCCCTACTACGCGATCCTCCCCCGCTCCACGCCGGCCGGACTCGCGCTTGCCACCCTGTGCGCCGACACCCTGCTGGAGTGGAAGCTCGACGCCTACACCCTGATGGAGGCGTTGGCCGACCGCTGCCCGACCGTCGCCGTCGAGTGCGGGCTGGGTCACCTGCCCGAGGGCACCGCCTTCGCCAAGGGCGTCGTGCACCGATTCCTGAACGAGGACGGCTTCACGGTTCGGCCGGGGCAGGCCGGACCCCGGCCGGGCCGAATCCTCGAGACGCTCGTGCGGGTCACGGTGCGCGACGAGGTGACGTTCGCGTTTGGTGGGACGCTGGACGACGAGACCGACCTCGTCATCGCTGCGGGCCTGGACACGTTCAACTTCGGGACCCTGTTCCCCGGGCACGTGATCGGCCGGATCGATCCGGCCGCCGCGATGCCACTGTGCGCCACCGACATGTTCGGCCGCGACGTCACGGACCGGCTCTTCGACGTCACCCCGGAGGGGAGCCTCGTCGTCGCCGAGGAGATGACGCCGGTCATGATGACCACCACGGTCGTGCAGGCGCGCCGCGACTGCCTCTTCTACACCGCGGGTCTGGTTGCCTAGAACAGCTTCTCGTCGCCGTTGTCGGCCGGCAGCGGGTCGACCAGATGCGAGCCGTTGTTCTGGACGTTGTTGACATCGGTGGACACCGGGAACGCCTCGAGTAGGCCGGGCGTGGCGGGAACCAGCAGGCGTCGCAGCGAGTCGACATCGTCGGCCGTCGGGTCCAGCCAGGCCTTCCAGCGGTCGGGCTCGACCAGCATCGGCGTCCGGTCGTGGATCTGCCCTATGTCGTCCTCGGCCTCGGTCGTCAGCACCACCGACGTCCAGCGGAACGCGTCCGGGGCGTCATCGTCGGCAACCGCCGGGTCACGCCAGATCTCGTACAACCCGGCCATCGCCAGTGAGCCACCGTCGCGGGGTCGGATGAAGAACGGCTGCTTCTTCCCCTTCACCTCGCCGTACCACTCGTAGTAGCCGTCGGCGGGCAACAGGCACCGGCGCAGGGCGAACGCACGTCGGAAGGCCGGCTTCTCGGGCGCGGTCTCGACCCGGGCGTTGATCAGCCGGCTGCCCATCGCCAGATCCTTGGCCCACGACGGCACCAGGCCCCAGCGGAGCACCGTGAGCCGGCGCTCGGGCGGATCGTCCGGTGCATCGCGTCGGCGCCGGGTGAGAACGGCGTACACGTCCTTGGTCGGGGCGACGTTCCAGTCGGGCTCTAGGCGCTCGCGCACCTCGATCCGGTCGACGCCGAACTCCTCCGCCAGTTCGTCTGCGCTGTGGCTCACCGCGTACCTTCCGCACATCCCGTCAGCCTGCCATGCCCTCGTTCCGGGTTCAGGACCGCCGCATTCGTGGTAGGGAAGACGTATGAGCCTGGTTCGCCTCGTTGCCCGCCCGATGCTCGCGTCGATCTTCATCGTGCAGGGTCTGAAGACGCTGCGCGACCCCGACTCCGCAGTCGGGCAGGCCAAACCGGTCACCGACCGGGTGACCCCGCTGCTCGAGAAGCATGTGCCTCAGGCACCCACCGACCCTCGCACGCTGGTCCGCATCAACGCGGCGGTGCACGTGGGTGCGGGGGCCCTGCTCGCCACCGGCACGTTCCCACGGCTGGCGTCCCTTGTGCTGGCCGGGTCGATGGTGCCCACGACCATTGCCGGCTACCCGTTCTGGACGGCCAGCGATCCCGAGGAGAAGTCCACGCAGCGCCAGCGGTTCCTCGAGAACGTCGGTATCACCGGAGGGCTGCTGCTCGCCGGCGTCGACACCGAGGGCCGGCCGGGACTGGGCTGGCGGGCCCGGCACGCTGCTACCGATGCAAAGCGAATGGGGCGGGCAGCCAAACGGGAGGCGAAGCTCACCGCCCGGGCGGCGAAGGCGGAGGTGCGCAGCAAGGCGCACCGTGTGCTGCCGGGCGGCTGAGGTCATCGGGCCCGCTCGACCCCTTCGTGTGAGTCTGGATACAGACAGGCCTCGTCGCTGCGCAGGTCGGTCCACCGGCCACCCTCGCTTGTACGCGAGCAGTTCGGGAAGGTAATTGCGGGCCTCGGTGGTCCCTTCAGGGTTCTCGTACGGGACCCCGAACTCGACCAGCTCGGCCGCCGCATCCGGGGTCACGGTCTCCAACGATCGGCAGCGACTTCGATCCGTCGCCGCCGCGGCATCCGGGGAGGCAGTGACGACGGAAGGATCCGGTACCAATCGCAGCACCGTGACGCCGTTGCGCGCACCTCCGTCCGGGGCATACGCTCGCGGCGCAGCCGAACGGATCGAGGCAGGTCAGCCGCCGTCAGGCCGAGCAGCACGACACCACGAGGGGTGGACATGGCAAGCAAGCGAAAGGGCTTCAGCTGGATCGCGCTGGTCGCGGCGCTGGGACTGGTGTTGGCGGCGTGTGGCGACGACGACGACGGCGGCACGGCCGAAGAAGGCACGGAATCCCCGGCTGCGGGCGGTGAGGGCAGCATCTGGGTGCTCCTCCCCGACACCGAGTCGTCGGACCGCTGGGAAGAAGACGACCGGCGGTACTTCGCGGAGAACTTCGAGGCGGCCGGCCTCGTCGACGGCGAGGACTTCACGATCGTGAACGCCGAGGGCGACGCGACCACGCAGCAGTCCCAAGCCGAACAGGCGATCAACGACGGCGCGAGCGTCATCGTGCTCACGAGCCTCGACACCGGCTCGGGCGCGACGATCATCGACCAGGCCACCGAGGCGGATGTCCAAGTCCTCGAGTACGACCGGTTCAACACGGGAGGTGCCGGCGGGGCCGCCTACGTCAGTTTCGACAACGTGAAGGTCGGCGCGACGATGGCCGAGGTCCTCGAGCCGGCCATCGACGAGCTCGGGCTCTCCCCCGTTCGCGTCGTCGAACTGAACGGTGGCGAGGAGGACAACAACTCGTTCCTGTTCAAGTCGGGGTACGACGCCACGGTCCAGGAGCGCGTCTCCGCCGGCGACTGGGAGCTCGTCGCCGACCAGCACGTCCCCGGGTGGGACAACCAAGAGGCTCTGACGATCATGGAGCAGATCCTCGTCGACCAGGCCAACGGCGTGGACGCCGTGTTCGCTGCGAACGACGGGCTGGCGGCCTCGGCGGCCAATGCTATCGAGGCTGCCGGCATCGGGCCGCTGCCGATCAGCGGTCAAGATGCGACCGCGGAGGGGATGCAGAACGTCCTGCTCGGCAGGCAGACCATGAGCGTCTACAAGCCGATCCAGAACGAGGCGGGTCTCGCTTCCGCAGTCGCCCTCGCGCTGCGCGCCGGTGAGGACATTCTCACCACGGACTTCGACTTCGACTACGAGCTCATCGGCATCGAGGCGGAGACGGGGCAACCGACCGATTCGCCGGAAGGTGATGGCGTGGTGCCCTACTTCGGCCTCGTGCCCATCGGCGTCACCGAGGAGAACATTGCGGACACGGTCATCGCCGATGGGTTCCGCACCGTGGAAGAGATCTGCACCGGCGACGTCGCCGCGACGACCTGGTGTCAGGAGAACGCGGGCTGAGCCGGGTCTGACCGATCGGTTGGGCGGCCGGGGCGCGTCAGGGCACGCATCCCGGCCGCCGGGGCGCAGAGAGAGAGGCCGTGTCATCGATGGCTGATGGACCGCTGCTCGCCTGCACCGGCATCTCGAAGGCCTTCGGGGCGGTGCAGGCCCTGTACCGCGTCGACTTCGAGGTCCGCCGCGGTGAGGTCATGGGGCTCGTCGGCGACAACGGCGCCGGCAAGTCCACGTTGATCAAGGGGATCGCCGGGATCTACCCGTTCGACGAGGGTGAGGTCCGCTTCGAAGGCGACAGCGTGCGGATCCATAGCCCCCGCGAGGCCGCACGGCTGGGTATCGAGGTCGTGTACCAGGACCTGGCGCTGGCTGACAACCTCGACGTCGTGAGCAACATGTTCCTGGGTCGCGAGCGCGTGCGCAACGGGCTCGTTCTCGACGAGCCCAGCATGGAACGCGCGGCGGCCGCGACGCTCGCGAGCCTGTCGGTCACGACGCTGCGATCGGTCCGCCAGCGTGTGATCGGGCTGTCGGGAGGGCAGCGACAGGCGGTGGCCGTGGCCAAGTCCGTGATGTGGAACTCGAAGCTCGTGATCCTGGACGAGCCCACGGCCGCACTCGGCGTGGCGCAGACCCGCCAGGTGCTCGACCTGGTCCGCCGACTGGCGGAACAGAAACTCGGTGTCGTGATCATCTCCCACAACCTGCACGACGTGTTCGAGTGCGCGGACCGGATCACGGTGCTGCGGCTCGGACAGCGGGTGGCACTCCTGGAGCGAGCCGAGACCACGCAGCAGGAGGTGGTCCATGCCATCACGGCCGGGGCCCTCCAGCACGTGCCGGGGATGGCGGATTCCAGGGCGGTAGAAGCCTGATGGCTGAGAACACGCAGCAGCGT
>DATHII010000268.1:0-5072 GCA_035316885.1 Jiangellaceae bacterium
AGGACGACCAGGGCTCGCCGTTCGGGTTGCACGAGCCGCCCGGATGACACCGACGCAGGCCTGACCGGCCACTGCGGCCAATGGTGATCCCGAAGCGGGTGGCGCTGTTCAACCGCGTTGTGACCAACCGCATCACGGGCCACGTGGCCGGCCGGCTGCCCGGGTTCGGCATCGTGCTGCACCGGGGCCGGCGATCGGGCCATCCGTACCGAACCCCGATCAACGTGTTCCGCGGGGGCGACGGATACGTCGCCGCTCTCACCTACGGAACCGACACGGACTGGGTGAAGAACGTACTCGCCGCCGGCGGGTGCGAGCTGGAGGTGCGACGTCAACGCGTCCGGCTCACCGATCCCCGCGTCGTGCACGACGAGACTCGAAGCGCCGTGCCACCCGGCGTCCGCCAACTGCTCGGGATGCTCGGCGTCACCGACTTCCTCTACCTCGCGATTGCGCCGCCAGAGCCGGCTCGGCCCTGACGATGCGATGCTGCGTCTCATGCGCGTGTGGGAGGACGTACCGAAGACCATGACGGCGTGGGTCGTCCACCAACCTGGCCCCGTCGAGGGCGGCCCGCTTCGCCGGGTGACGATGCCGGTGCCAAAGCCTGGTCCGGGTGAGATCCTCGTGCGGGTCGAGGTGTGTGCCGTCTGCCGGACCGACCTGCACCTCGCCGAGGGCGATCTCGAACCCAGGGCGCCGGACACCGTTCCCGGTCACGAGGTCGTCGGCCGGGTGGTGGCCGCGGCCGACGACGTCGTCGGCTTCGAGCACGGTCAGCGGGCCGGCATCGCGTGGCTGCGATGGACATGCGGCCGCTGCCGCTACTGCCGGCGTGGCGATGAAAACCTCTGTCCGTTCTCCCGCTACACGGGCTGGGACGCGCACGGCGGCTACGCGGAGTACGCGGTGGTCCCGGCCGCGTACGCGTACCGGCTCCCGGACGGGTACTCCGACGAGGAGGTCGCGCCGCTGCTCTGTGCCGGGATCATCGGCTACCGGGCGCTGCGGCGCGCTTCGTTGCCCCCCGGCGGCCGGCTCGGTGTGTACGGCTTCGGCGCCTCCGCGCACCTGGCGACCCAGGTCGCGCTCGCCGAGGGCGCGACTGTGCACGTCCTCACCCGGGCCGCAGCGGCCCGCGAGCTCGCGCTGTCACTCGGCGCGGCGTCGGCCGCCGGTGCCGACGATGCACCGCCGGAGCCGTTGGACGCCGCCATCCTGTTCGCGCCGGTCGGCGACCTGGTCCCGGTGGCCCTCGAGGCGCTCGACGCCGGCGGGACGCTCGCGATCGCCGGCATCCACCTCAGCGACGTGCCGGAACTGGACTATCAGCGCCATCTGTTCCGGGAGCGGCAGGTGCGGAGCGTCACGGCGAACACGCGCGACGACGGACGCACGTTCCTCGCGTTCGCGGCTGAGCACCGGCTGAAGGTGACCACGACGCCATACGCATTCGACGCCGCCGACCGCGCACTCGGCGACCTCGCCGCCGACCGCGTCCACGGCGCAGCTGTCCTGCGCATGCGGACCTGAGGACCGCCGCGGATCGGTGACTAGGCTGATCGTGTCGTCGCGAACTCCCCGCCCAGGCGCGGGACGGCGTTGAGAAGGGTGGTGAATCCGTGGCCGAACGACTGGTCACCGAACGCTTGCTGCTGCGGCCATGGCGGCTGGACGACGCCGACGCGGCATTGGGCATTTACGGCGATCCCGAGGTCTCCCGCTGGCTGAGTCCGGCGATGGATCGCGCGCCCGATGCGTCCGCGATGCGCCTGGTCCTAGAGCAGTGGATTGCGGAGGACTCCCGGACGATCCCTCCGGCCGGCCGCTGGGCCATCGAGCTGCGGGAGGACGGGCGCCTGATCGGCGGCGCGATCCTGCTTCCGCTGCCGCCCGGCGATCTGGACCTGGAGATGGGCTGGCAGCTCCACCAGTCCGCGTGGGGCCACGGGTACGCGACCGAAGCGGGGCGCGCCATCGCGAGGTGGGCGTTCAGCCAGGCGATCGACGAGGTCCTCGCCGTGGTGCGTCCGGCCAACCGGCGGGCCGAGGCGACGGTTCGCCGGATCGGCATGGAGTGGGTCGGCGAGACGGAGAAGTACTACGACCTGCGGCTGCAGGTGTTCCGGGTGCGGCCGCCGGACCTCGAAGCACGGCGGCCAAGACTCGCGTGACCGCGAGCTCACTCCCGCGACATCATCGCGATGGCTTCCTTCTCCAGGTCGACGAACTGCTCGCCCGAAACATCAACAATCGCCTGGCTTATCGTGCCTCCCGTGAACGCGTACGGCCTCGCGCCCGGGTAGTCGTCGGTGACCGGCTCGGCCGGATCCTTGCCGACGTTGAGTCCTTCGCGCGATCCATCGCAGCAGGAAAGCACCGTGGGGCGCTAGGCCGATCCCGAGACTTACCAGACCGACGAGCCGTTCGAAGTCCATCATCAACCCCTGGATGGGGCGATTCGGTCTGCCGTTATGGCAGAGAGCGTAGGTCGGCGCCTCGGGCAGCGCGGGCCGTTCGCGAAACCGGGCCTGGATCGCCCAGCCGAGCGCACCATGCGTTCACTTGTGGCGGGTAGTCAACGCCTCCGGGCCCGGCGAGGCGTTGCGTGCCCGCCACAAGTCAGCGTTCACGTGGGGATGTGCTCAGCCGGCCGCCTGGTCGTCGAGCCAGATGGGCTGCCAGTCGCCGAGTTCGTGGAAGCGGCGCAGTTCGGCCAGGCCGCTGAGCCAACCAGCCCAACCGGCGTGCGGCGGGTGCGCAGCGTCGAAGCCGCTCTGCACGAAGGTGAGGCGCGTCGCGCCACCGGTGTCCTCCAGTTTCCAGGCGACAACGCCGTACCTGCCCCAGTCGGTCGACATCGAGCGCCCGGTCACGAGGTCGATGACCTTCGCGGGCTGAGGGTCTTTGTCGAAGCCACCCATGGCGAAGCGCCCGCCGACGTACGGTTCGATCTCGATGGGGTAGCCGAACCACCGGGACACCTTCTCGGAGTTGACCAAAGAGTCGTACACCGCGTCCATCGGCGCGGCGATGACCACCTCGGCCCGCATGTCGGTGGAGGTGAAGTCGCACTTGGGGCTGAGCTCCCGCCCTTCGACATGGTCGACCAGGTTGGCGATCGCCAGCGCCCAGAAGGTCTGCAGCACGCCGCGGATGCTGGCGCCGGTGAGGCCCTCCTGGATGTCGAAGTGGGTCTGCGACAGCATCACGACAGTCGAGGTGGCACTCTCCTCCTCGAGGCGGATCTCCGTGGTCGTCTCCTCGCCGTCGAGCAGCCAACTGAACCGCAGCGTGTGGTCGTCGGCGTGCAGGAGGCGCTGGTGTGGCGCGTCGCCCTCCGGTGTGTAGCGACCCCAGAACTCGTACCGGTCAGGCAGGTCGACCTCGGCATGCTCGGCCAGCCACGCGCGCAGGGCCTCGGGTTCGGTCAGCGCGTGATGGACTTCCTTGAGCGGTGCCTGGACGCGGGCACGGAGGATCATCGGTTCAGACACGGTCTTCTCCCTTGGGATAACAGGCGACGGCAAGCTTGAAGGCGTCGCCTTCTTCGCCGCCGTAGCGAGTGAACAAGGCCTGCAGAGTGGCCTTCAGGTCGTCCAGGAACTCCTTGCGGCGCTCCTTGGGCACGCGAATCGCGCCCGCAACGCCGATGGACGGCAGTTCGGGCGCAGTTCGGTCGAGCGCCGCGACGTCGGCCTGGACTTCCTCGGTGAGATCCAGGAGGTGGCCCAGGCTCATCTCGTCCTGCATCGTGCGCAGCCCGATCCGACCGACCAGGCGCGGCGAGAGCCAGTAGGAGCGGGCACTCGCCTGGTAGATGCCTTCGTGGATGCCGCGCACCTTGCGCTCGGCCACCTGCTCCGCCAACCCCGCCTCGACCAGCCGCCGAACGTGGTAGTAGACCCGCTGCGGGGTCTGGTCGAGCAGGGCCGCCACCTCGGTACATGTGCGCGGCTCGGCAAGGTGACGCAGCGCCTCGATCCGCTGCGGCTTGAGCAAGGCCTCTGCCTGCTCGACCCTCTCCATGTACAGGACGTCTCTCATCGCACAACCAAGTCTTTACGTAAAAGAGATCCTTGTCAACCCACTCGTCCTAGGATGCTCCAGAAGATCAACGGGAGCGGCCATGGCGACTGAGGATGAGTTGCGGCACCTGCGCCGCTGCGTAGAACTTGCGGCCGAGGCTCTGGAAGAGGGCGACGAGCCGTTCGGCTCCGTGCTCGTTGCCGCGGACGGCACCGCCGTCGCTGAGGACCACAATCGCGTCGCTTCCGGCGACCCGACCCGGCATCCGGAGTTCGAGCTGGCACGATGGGCCGCCGCGAACCTGACCCCTGAGCAGCGAAGGGCGGCGACTGTCTTCACCTCAGGCGAGCACTGCCCGATGTGTGCCGCCGCCCACGGCTGGGTCGGCCTTGGACGCATCGTGTACGTGAGTTCTTCCGAGCAGATGGCAGGCTGGCTTGCCGACATGGGTGTTCCCCCACCCCCCGTACGGGCCCTGCCGATCCGAGATATCGTCCCCGGGCTCGTGGTGGAAGGCCCGGTTCCCGGCCTTGCCGAGCAAGTACGCGACCTCCACCGCCGCTTCTACAGCTCGTCCTGACAAGACATTGGAGCGTGTTGCCAGCGCTCGAGCACGGGAAGGTCCACGGCCATGGCAGCGGGTTCGTGCTGTGGTCCTGAGCACCAACGTGGCTACAGGGTCACAGAGGCGGTCGGCCCGATTGCTTGGCGTCGCGCTCCAGGTCCAGCAGATCATTCTCGGAAAACTCGATCAGCGCCGCATTGAGGTTCTCCCGTAGATGCTCGAGCGAGCCCGTGCCCGGGATCGGCAACACGACAGGCGATCGGTCGAGCAGCCAGGCGACGGCTATCTGGGCCTGGGTTGCACCATGTCGGGCGGCGACGCTGGCCAGCGCCCCCGGAGAGCCCAAGAGGTGGCCGATCGCGATCGGAGCCCAGGGAATGAACCCGATCCCCTCCTCTTCGCAAGCCCTGAGGACATCGTCGGCTGTCTGGTCGCCGAGGTTGAAACGGTTCTGGACTGTGACGACGTCGAACAACTG
>DATHII010000269.1:0-7727 GCA_035316885.1 Jiangellaceae bacterium
GAACAAGAGTGGACCTTGGTCCGCTGCCTCGTCGTCGACCACCTGGTTGCGACGGCGAACCCGTACGCGGTTCTCCACGACTACTTCCCGGACAAGGTCTACATGTGGCGGGTCACCCAGGTGGCCAGCGAGAACGCCGACACCGTGGTCAACGAGGCGAAGATGGCCAACCTTACGGACCCCACGCCGCTGTCCATCCAATTGCTCGAGACGCTCTCCAAGCTCGACCAGATCAAGGTGCTCCCCGAGATCGGCAAGGTGACCTCATACCTGCAGCGTCTTCGGGCCGAGAAGGTCGCGCTCGAGCACGACGACCCGTTCGGAGCCTGCATCCTCCCGGGATCCGGTGAGGTGTTCATCGACCGGGTCCAGCTGCGTGCATCCGTCCGGCTCCTAGTCGACCCGCCCGCCAACATTCCGGAGCCGCTCGTGCTTCGCGTGAGCGGGGAGCGCAGCGCCGGCAAGTCCTACACGTTCTCCCTGCTCCAGCACATCTCCGACCGGTGCGGCATCCAGCCGGCGCGGGTCATCGTCGGCAAGACGAGCACGGCCGAGGACGTCATGCGCGACTTCGCCGTCCGGGTGGCCGCGCCCGGTGCGCGACCCGATCCCGTCGACGACCCGACGAAGCGGCTGCGGTACTGGGCGCTGTGGCTGGTGGAGCAGGCCAGGCGGTCATCGCCGGCTCGGCCGTGGTGGCTCGTCATCGACCAGTGCAACGACCTCGACCCGACCTCCGAGGTGGTGGAGCTGATCGCCCAGTTGTCCATTGCCATCGCGGAGATGACGCCCGGTCCCGCCGAACGCCGGCCGCGGCTGGTGCTGCTCGGCTACGGGGACGACCTCGCCGATCTCCCGCTGCCGCGCAAGCAGATCCACCCCGACCAGGTTCGACGGGCCAGCGAGGCGGATGTCACCACGTTCTTCGCCCAGTACTTCCGCGAGACGGCCAAGCGGACGCAGGGTGCGGAGACGATCGACGACGCTCTGCTCGGACAGCACGTCGCCATCGCCGCCGAGCAAGTGCTCCGCGAGGCCGCCGTGGCGGAGCAGGCCGGCCGCTCGTACATGCTCGCGTTGTCCAAGGCGGCTGAGGGGGCCGTCGATGTCTTCGCCGCTTGACCGGTCTCCGGACGCCTTCGCCGCCCGCCTGCGCGAGCGGCTCCAGGCTCAGCGGTCCGCCGACACCGATCTGACGGTGGACCGCGTGGAGTACCGCAAGGCCGCGGCCCTGCTGACGAGCTTCGACCCCACCCTGCTCAGACGCCCCGGCGGCGAGTCCGTCGGCGGAGCCGTTCTCCAGCTCGTCGACGACTGTGAGACACGCGGCGGTCGCTCCGGGCCGGCCTGGTCGCTGCGCCCGGACGTCCGCGAGCAGACGTTGCTGTCGTTTTCCGGCCCGGACGACGCGCTGGCCACGTTGGAGGAGAACATCGAGTCCCGCCCCGAGCACGGCACCGAGCGAGCCGCACTCGCGTACCTGCGAGGACAGGCACCCACACTCGAAGCAGCCGACATCGACACGCTGTGCCACATCCGGGAGGCCGTTGGCTGGCTCTCGCTCGTCCCGGGGATGACCGGACTCCCCGCTGAGGACGACATTGCGCAACTGTTGGAGAGCCGCCGCTTGCTGGAACCGCTCGAGTCGCTCTTGCGCCACCGGTTCGAAGGTAGGACCCGGGAGCTGGAGCGGCTACGCGCCCACGTCGGCGTCCTGCCCCCAACGACGTGGCGCGGAAAGGTCACCGGATACGGCCGCACGTTCTCCGGGCGGGCCGGACGTGACCGCCCGCCGCTGCCGCTCGTGGTGTACGGCCCCGGGGGAATCGGCAAGAGCACACTTGTCGCACGCTTTCTCCTCGACCACGTGACCGGTCGCGCGTCCGACTTCCCCTTCGCCTACGTCGACTTCGAGCGGGCCACCGTGTCGATCCACGAGCCCATGTCGATGGTCGAGGAGATGGCCCGCCAGCTCGCCGTGCAGTACCCCCGCCACGCGGCGATGTTCGCCGAGCTCGCGGCCCGGTGCCGGGCTGCTGCACGCCGGCACCGCGATGACCAGGCGGAGACCGACGAGTGGCAGGCGATCGCGACGACGCGAACACTCGGGCGCGGGGTGCACTACCAGCTCCACGTGAGTGCCCGCGACGAGGACACCCGCGCGGCAGCTGAACTGGGCATGGCGGTCCGAATCGTGAGCGGGTCGACGCCGGACGACACCCGGCCCTTCCTCATAGTCCTGGACTCGTTCGAAGAGGCGCAGTACCGAGGCTCTCCGGTGCTCGACCGCATGTGGGCGATGCTCAACTCGCTGACCGGCATCTACCCGGCGACCCGGGTCGTCGTCGCCGGTCGGGCGCCAGTCGCGCACCCCAACGTCGATCTCGACGACATCCCCACCCTCGAGCTCGGTGAGCTCGACACCAAGGCTGCGGTGAGCTTCCTGACCTCGCGCGGCGTTGCGGACCCGGTCGCCACCGCCATCGTCGAGCGGATCGGCGGCAGTCCGCTGAGCCTGCATCTCGCGGCGAACGTCGCTGTCCGTATGGGCGCGGCCGGCGACTCCGGCGAGTGGATCGAGACGGTTCCTGCGCGGAGACGCCGGCTGTTCGGGTCCGTCGACGACATGCTCATCCAGGGTGTCCTGTACGACCGGCTTCTCAAGCACATCACGAACGACGAGGTGCGGCGGCTCGCCCACCCCGGGCTGGTGCTTCGCCGCATCACCCCGGAGATCATCCGCGACGTGCTCGCCCCGCACTGCGGCGTGTCGGTGCCGGACCTGGATCGTGCCCGCGAGCTGTTCGCGGAGATGGCCAGGGAGCTCGACCTGGTCGACCAGGTGGCCCCGGACGTCCTGCGGCACCGGCAGGACGTCCGTCAGGTCATGCTGAGGCTGCTCGAGAAGGACAAGGCATCCGTGAGCAGGGCGGTGGAGCACAGCGCCGTCGGCTACTACACCAGGTCGGACGACCCCAAGGACCGCGCCGAGGAGATCTACCACCGGCTGCGGCTCGCCGATGACCTGCCCGCCGTCAAGCAGCGCTGGATGCCGGCGGCGGCGCTCTACCTGGGCAACGTCGATGCGGAGCTGCCGGCCCGCGGTGCCCGGCTGCTCGCCCGCCTGCGCCAGGACGTCCCAGACGACCTCGTCGACGAGGCGGACCAGCTCGACTGGGAGCGTCAGACAGCCGCAGAGGTCGAGAACCTGCTGGCACAGGGGTACGTCGACCACGTCCTCGAGACGCTGAAAGCGCGACGCCCGTGGACCATGTGCAGCCCGCTACACGCCCTGCTCGTCGATGCCCTGATCCGCAGTGGCCAGCTGGCCGAGGCCCAGCAGACCGTGTCGGATGCGCTCGACGAACCAGGTGTGGACCGGTGTGGCGACGCCTACTTCGAGCTGCTGCTGGTCTCGGCCCAGGCCTCGGCGGCGGCCGGCAACATCGAAGCCGCCGACACCGACCTGCGCCGGGCTGAGCGCGTCGCGACCAGCCTCGGCCGAGACCTCGACGCGCTCGGGGCGATGCTCCAACGTGCTCAGTTGCACGGATCGATCCGCAGCCCGGAGGAGGACGCGGCGGACGCAGCGCTGGCCGAACGGGTCGAGTCGCTTCCCGAGACGACGCTGGCCAGCCGGCCCATGCTGTTCCGCGCCATCGCTGCCGAGGTGGGTGAACGCGCGCCTCGGGTGCTGGCGCACGCCCTCGACCTGGTTGGGCTGCCGACCGGCTCGGATCGGCCGCTGGCCACGATGGCGGAGTCGATCGCAGGTGCTCTGGCGGCCAAGCCGGCCGTGGCCGAGGCGCTGCGGCGGCTGGGCCGGACCGTCCCGGTCCCGGAACTGGACGACGACGCCAAGGCCCCCGAGGTGCTGGGCGTGCTGGAAGAGGCCCGTCGTACCGGAACGCTCGAGGGACTGGCCAAGGAGTTGCTGACGATCAGCGACGACAGCGGCCGGCTCCGCTCCGGGATCGCAGCAGCGATGTCGACCACCGCGGCGACGTTCGAACCGGCACCCGGGACAGCGGTCCACCCGCCCGGGCCCGGAGCCGGCACGAAACCGACCGGAGGCTAGCGGTGGCGACATACCTCGCTCCAGACGATCTCGACACCGTGCGCGAGGCCGCGATCGCGTCGTTCGCCGACCCACAGGCACGCCCACTGCTGTTCGAGGGTGTCCTCCCTGCGTACGTCGCGACGCTGCCGTACCTGCCGTCTCCGGCACTGCAGATCACGTCGGACCTGATGAAGATGAACGGGGTCGAACGGCTGGTTGACGGGTCGGTTCCCCTACAGATCTGGCTGCACAACGCGGCCCGGATGACCCTCGAGCCGGGACCGCGGGCAACATTCCAGCAGGCCCTCGACAGCGTCGCGGGCCAGGCCTCTGGGGAACCGGACCTGGGGCCCATCGCAGATCCGGCCGAGCTGAAGGAAGAGATCGTCTTCCAGGACGACACGGTCCCCTTCGACTTCCTGGCGCGCGGTGCCGCTGCCGGTACGTCCGTAGGGCGGCTGACCGTCCCGCCCTACGAGGGCGGTGTCCGGAAGAGCACACCGCTCGGTGCTCCGGAGAACCCGCACGGCGGCACCGGCTGGCTGATCACCCCCACGTTGGTGGTCACCAACCATCACGTTCTCAACGCCCGCTCCGCGGTCGGCGGACCCGCTCGGCGCGCCGCTGATGCGGATCTCGAGCTGCAGGCTGCCGGCACCGTCGTCCGCTTCGACTACGACGACGAGCAGGCCGACGGTGTCGAGGCCAAGTGCGCGGGAGTGGTCGCCTGGTCGCCGGACCTCGACTACGCGGTCCTGCGGCTTGCCGATACCTCCGGCCGTCCCGCCCTGCCGGTCCGGGCCGGCGTCCTCGAGGCGAAGGTCGAGGACAACGTGGCGGTCAACGTGATCCAGCATCCCGACGGCAGGGCCAAGCGCATCGGGCTCCGGAACAACATCGTGCACGGCACCACTGACCGGGACATCCGGTACTTCACGGATACGCAGCGAGGGTCTTCCGGCTCGCCGGTGCTCACCGACGACTGGGTCGTGTGTGCCCTGCACCGCGGGTCGCGCCGGGTCGACGTGAAGTTCCAGGGCAAGAGCAGCGCCTACGTCAACCTCGGCACCCAGATCTCAGCAGTGCTCGCCGACCTGGCCGACCGCTTCCCGGCGGCGCACGACGAGGTCACCGCAGTCCGATGAGACAGGAGAACCGGCCATGAGTAGCCGATCCCCGGTCGCAACCGATGCGACCACGATCTTCACCGACCTCGAGGCTGTCGCCTTTCGGGCCCGCGAGCGCGCCGAGGCCGAACTCGAGCAGCCCGAGTCGACGGAGGAGCTTCCGGCCGGCGAGTCGGCCGCCGCCGTCGTATCCCGCGCGGTACGTGAGGTGCGCGGCGCAGTTCTCGGGCACGGCGCCGCCGGGCTGGAGAAGCTGGCCAAGGACCCAGACGCCGACCTGAGCGAACAGGAGCAGTTCGGCGTCGAGGCCATTGTGCTGCTCGAGGGCCGCCCCGCTCTCCCCGTCCAAGGGGGTGACTTCTGGGACCCGCCCGAGGAGTGGCAGAGCCTCGTCCCTCAGCGTGCCGCCATCAGGGAGTCGATCACCCGGGTCGGCAGGATCGACGTGACGGGCCACCCCGACCTGGACTGGATCGGAACCGGGTTCCTGGTCGCGGCCGATGTCGTCATGACCAACCGCCACGTCGCCGTGGAGTTCGGCCGCCGTGACGGTGACCACTGGACGTTCAGGAGCGGTCGGAGCGCCAGGATCGACCTGCTCGAAGAGCTCGGCGGCTCGCCTGCCCTCGAGTTCGCAGTCACGGAGGTCATCGGCGTACACGAGGACGACGACGTCGACTTGGCGCTGCTCCGCGTCGAGGCGACGGGATCCGGCGACGCGCCGCTGCCGCAGCCGTTGCAGATCGCCGCGGTCGCACCCGACGCCGTCGTGGGACGTCCGGTGTACGTCGTCGGCTACCCGGCGTGGGACGGGCGACGCAACGAACCCGAGCCGATGCGACGCATCTTCATGGACGTCTACAACGTCAAGCGGCTCCAGCCGGGGGTAACGGTGGAGTCGCAGACGCCCGAGACCGTCCTCAGGCACGACTGCTCGACCCTCGGCGGCAACAGCGGCTCGCCGGTGTTCGACCTGGCGAGCCACACCGTGGTCGGGCTGCACTTCGGCGGTCGCTACGGGGTGGGCAACTACGCCGTGCCGCTGTGGCGCATGGTCGACGACCCGCTGGTCGCGTCCGCCGGGCTGAACTTCGCCGACCCGGCCTGGTCGGACTGAGAGCAGCAGGGGGACCAGATGACGGCGATCGTCGACATCCACTGCCATTCCTTCAACGCCGACGACCTGCCCGTGCGTGGCTTCATCCGTCGCCTGCACCTGCGGAACGTTCCACTGGGCGCCGCGCTGTCCGACCTGGTCGACCGGTTGATCCAGGGCACCGCCCCGGGCAGCCGAGCGGACCTTGCCCGCCTGGACGCCTTGCTCGGATCGAGCGAGATGCTCGAGACGGTCGACATGGCTCGACCGACGATCCCCCAACCTCCGGAGCAGTTCGAGCACGAGGTCGACCGGGCACTGACCGAACTCCAAGGCGAGGACCCCGACCTGCTGCTGCGGGTGGGTGGCGCTATCGCCGACGAAGAGGCCCCAGCCGGCACGACCGACGGGCTGGAGGGCGTCGGCGACGTCATGCGGAGCGCCCGGAGAGCCATCCGATGGGTGAAGCTGTTCGGGCGATCACGGCTCGACCTGGTGGCCGACTACGTCCGTACCTTCGACGACGAGGTCGACCTGGCGACGCCCTTGCTGGTCGACCTCGGCACCGGTCTGGGCGACACCGCCAAGACCAGCGTGTCGGAGCAGGTCGTCCTGTTCGAGAAGGTGAGCCGGGCGAGCATGCTCGGCCTGCTGCCGGGAGGCGGCAAGGCCCGCGTCCACCCGTTCGTGGGCTTCGACCCGATCCGCGAGCTTCGCGCGCGTCGGAAGGACGACATCGCAACCCCGCTGGAGGACGTGCAGAGCGCCGTCCTCCGATACGGCTTCGTTGGCGTGAAGGTCTCCCGCCGATGGGGTGGCGGCCGAGCGGCAACGAGGCCCGGCGTGGGCTCAGCGAGGCCGACGCCGCCGAACTCGACCGCATCGTCGACGACCTGGCGACGTGGTGCGAGGCCGAGCAGGTCCCGATCACCGCTCACTGCGCCGACTCCAATTACGCCGATCCGCTCTTCGAGGGCTTCGGCCGGCCGGCCGACTGGCTACCGGTGCTACACCGCCATCCCCACCTGCACGTCAACCTCGGTCACTTCGGCGGTGCGTCGGTGAACGAACGGGACGACGGCTGGCCCTGGACGATCGCCAGAGCGTGTGAGCAGGTGCCCGGCCTGTTCGCCGACGTCGGCAACCACCGGATCTACGACCGCCGGCTGTGCGAGGCGTACCTCGACATGCTCGAGCGTATGTTCGCGACCCCGCCGACGGCTGCGATGACCGGCCGGATCATGTACGGCTCGGACTGGTTCATGGTCGCTATCCATCCAGAGTGCGAGCGGTTCCTCGGCCGCTACCGCGAACTGTTCGGGCGCTTTGGTGACGAACGGACGGATCGCTTCCTCGGCGAGAACGCGTTGTCGTTCCTGGGTTTCGACGACCGGTCGAACAAGAACGCGCAACGGCTGCTCGCTCGCTACCAAAGGTTCGCCCC
>DATHII010000270.1:0-3544 GCA_035316885.1 Jiangellaceae bacterium
CGTAATCGCCGGGGACCAGAACTCCGACCCGCTCGACGGCGACAGCATCCCCGGCGCCATCCAGCAGCTGATCGAGCACCCGCGCGTGAACACCAACGTCACCCCGGACAGTGAAGGGGCGGTCGAGCAGTCGGCACTGCAAGGCGGCGCGAACCTCACCCACCTTGGCGACCCGCGCTTCGACACGGCCGACTTCGCAGACACCGCGCCAGGCAACCTGCGCGCCGACTACGTGCTGCCGAGCAAGAACCTGCGCATCGACGACTCCGCCGTGTTCTGGCCGCTCTCCAGCGACCCACTGTTCCGGCTGGTCGGCACATTCCCGTTCCCCGGCTCCGACCACCGGCTGGTCTGGGTCGACCTTCAGGTGAGAGGCGGCGGCCGCTGAGCCCGCGCGCCGCTCAACTTACGCCCACGACTGCTGAGGTAGGCCCGCTCCTGGCCCTCGCCACCCGTAGCCCTTCCGGACGCTTCAGGGGCTGGGCGCTGCTGCAAGGGGGCGTACCCGGGTACGGAGTTCGGTGAGGAACCGGTCGGGTTGGGTGAATGCGGCGAAGTGGCCGGCGTCCTCGATCAGCGCCAGCCCCTTGGTCGGCGCCTCTACCTCCTCGAAGTACTCCTCGGCCAGTGTGGTCACTGTGACCACATCGCTCTCGCCCTGGAAGAGGAAGAACGGAACGTCGAACCGGGTGCCCAGCCGGCGGGCGTCGTACGCCTTGAACTCCTCGAACATCTGGGTGGTGGACCATTGGAACCCCTGTAACAGGGTGTAGATGTCCCGCAGCGTGTACAGCGGTGAGCTCAGCACGAGCGGTAACAGCAGCGTGCGGTCGGGATTCGGCGTGGGCAGGTTCGTCTTGAACGCCCACCCCATGCTCGTGTTCCAGGCCTTCAGGTCCCACTTGGTCGGGTCGGCGCCGATCCGTTCCATGGCGTCGATGGCCTTGGTGTTCCCCGCCGCACGTAGCCGGTCGAGGGTCAACTCGTACTTGCGGGCCTCGTTCCGCACCATGTCGACGTACAGGTCGGTGGCGACGTAGGCATGGAACAGGTCGGGCCGGCGCATGACCAGCGGCGTTCCGGTCAACGTGCCCATGGATTCGGCCAGCAAGATCACCTTGTCCTTGTGCAGGTGGTTTCTCAGGTACTCGCAGACGTCGATGGCGTCGGCGACCCGGCGGTCGAAGGTCATCTCCCCGCTGCCGCCTTTGCCGTTGAGGCCCAAGGTCTTGCCTGCGCCGCGGTGGTCCCACTGGACCACCGTGAAGTCCTTCTCCCACGGGCGCAGGGGCAGGTTGAAGACCGCGTTCGGCCAGCCCGGCCCGCCGTGCAGGACGAGCAGCACCGGGTTTTCGCGGTCTTCACCGCGGACCTGTATCCATTGGTCGATGCCGCCGATCCGAATGAACCGTTCCTCGACGATGCCGTTCGGGGTGTCGATCGCGAGCGCCTTGGCGACCCGACGCCTGCGCACGCCGCGGTAGGCCAACCCGCCGACCGCCGGCACTGCGACCACGCCGGCCGCGCCGGCCAGAATGGTGCCGATCATTGGTGCTCCTTTCATGATCATCGACTCTTCGGGTCTAAACGCGTCGTCTCTGTCTCCTTACCCTGCCAAGCGGCTTCCAGCCGCTGCGCTTCGCTATGCGCCATCAGTTTTCGGCGAGTGCGCTCCCCGCTGTCCCAGCCCGAACTCGTAGGCGAGGACGACTGGCTGGACGCGGTACGGGGTCCGAGCTTCTGGAGTGCGATCAACCATGCACTCGTCTCCCAGTCTGGATTATGCCTTCTGATATCGTGGCAGTTATGAAAACGAGCATAAGCGTGTCCAAGGAGACCCGCGATCACCTGGCGCGGATCGCTCAACGTGAGATGCGTGGCTCAAGCATGGACGAAGCGCTCAAGATCATTCTGTTTCAACACGAGACGGCTCGGGCCGTCGCTGCATTGGAGGCAGACCCCGAGGCACTGTCCAGCTATCAGGCAGAGATGTCCGGATTGGCCGATAACGACCAGGTGATCTACGAGTGACATTGAACCCGCGCCCATGGGAGATCTGGCGTGTGTCATTCGATTCGGCTGACATGGCAGTCGGCCCAGAACAGGCGAACGAGAGGCCGGCGATCATCGTCGCGAGCGACTACTACTGCCGACTGCCAAACCGCCTCGCCCTCGTCGTGCCGCTGACATCCAAGGACCGCGGCCTGATCTGGCAGCCACGGCTCAGCATCGCCAGCGAGGGCAAGCCGAGCATGGCCCTGGTGGAACAAGTCCGCGCAGTCAGCTACGACCGGCTACGCCGCCGCGAGCGGGAGAAGCTGACCGGCGACGACATCGCGGCGGTCAAGTTCGTCCTTCGCCAGATGATCGAAGTCACGTAACGGTCATCCGATGGTGACGGCTCCAATGCGATGATCAGCAGTCCTAGGGGTGCAAATCACCGTCGAAGACGAGGCGCGGCCGCTCCGGCCATAGCTCTTCGCGGCTTCTACGCGGCCGCGGTGGGGTCCAGGATGCCGCGGCCGCGGTGTCGGCCGGCGTCGAGGTCGTCCATGGCGTCGTTGACCGCGTCCTGCGGGTAGGTCTGGGTGAGCATGGTGACCCGGCCGGCGGCGTTGAGCGCCATCAGCTCGACGAGGTCGTTGTAGCTGCCCACGAGGTCCCCCACGACGTTCCGCTCGGTAGAGATCACGTCGATGGTCGCGATGTCGACCGTGCCGCCGTCCCCGATGACGAAGTCGCTGCCGGCCCGGTGGGTCATCGCCCAGCTGTCCCGCTCGGCGCCCCTCTCCCCGACGAAGTCAACGACCACTTCGGCACCCTTGCCGTCGGTCAACTCGAGGACCCGCTCCACTCCTCGTACCGGTACAACCGAACCGCCTTCATCACTACTCCCGTCCAGGGCCCGGACGACCCTCTCGGTCCCCTTCGTCAGCACCGTAGGCACACACGACCAGGGGCGCGGGCACCAGGGCCGCCGGCCTCTTCCGGGATACGCCGGGACGGCGGAGAATCAGCCGGGTCGAGACCGAGTGAAAGGGGACGACCATGGCCGCACGCACTCCGGAAGAGGTCTTCGCACACCACGGGCAGGCGTTGGGCGCCGAGGACCTCGAGGACATCGTCGCCGACTACACCGAGGACGCGATCCTCGTCGTGCAGAAGAAGATCTACCGCGGCAAGGACGGGGCCCGGGAGGTCTTCACCCAACTGCTCAGCGACGTCCCCCAGGCACAGTGGGAGCTCGACACGGTCTTCGCCGACGACATGCTCTACCTCGAATGGAAGGCCACCGGCGGCGGCCGCAAGGTCGAGGACGGCATCGACACCTTCATCTTCCAGGACGGCATGATCCGCGTACAGACCGTCGTCTACACCGTCCAGCCGGCCTGAGCCACGCAGCCGTGGCCAAATGCCACGCCGGGAGTATTCACGGGCGCCGACACGCGCTAGCGTCCCCGTCATCTCCGCGCAGCGTTCCACATGTACTCATGGTCGTCGGCGCACACGGCCACTTTCCGCTGGAGGGGACATGACCAAGCGG
>DATHII010000271.1:0-41172 GCA_035316885.1 Jiangellaceae bacterium
TCTCATGGAGCACGTCCGCGCCCTCGCGATCTAGGTTGAGCCACGGGGTAGTCGATCAGGCGAGGCGCCAGATGAGGACCGACCGGCCTGCCAGGCTGCAACCGAGGTTCCGCGTCGGTTGATCCCCGGGAGTCAGCACGCCGCGCCCCATGGAGGCATGGCTGACTTACGGGCTGAACACCGATGTTGACCACAGTGAATCCACAACTGCGTCGTCGCAACGCCATTGGGCTGCGTGCCACACCTGTGGTCGTGGCGGTCCTGAATACACTCAATCCCCCACTGTTCTCTCCGGCCAGTAGCGGAAGCGTGCACATCTTCGTCACGGCCTCGGAGTTGGCGTGCACAGTGCACATCCCGGGAATGCCGGAGTTCAGCGCGATGAGCAGGTCGAGGCACTCCTGTTGGCGGACCTCGCCGACGACGATCCGCTGCGGCCGCATCCGAAGCGCCTCGCGCACCAGGTGTCGCAGGCTGATTTCACCGGTGCCCTCCAAGCTGGCCTGCCGGGTCTGCATCCGGACGACGTCCGGCAACGGGATGCGCAACTCGAAGACCTCTTCGCACGTGATCACGCGCTCACGTGCGGGCACAGCCGCCGTCAGGCAGTTCAGCAGTGTGGTCTTGCCCGCCTGCGTGCCGCCCGAGACCAGGATGTTGAGCCCCGCGACAACGCAGGCGTCGAGGAACCTGGCGGCCTGCTGGGTCAGAGTGCCGAGACCCACCAGGTCGTCGAGGTTGGTGGCTCGCACGACGAACTTGCGGACGTTCACTGCCCAGTGCTCAGGGGTGATGTCGGGGATCACCACGTGCAGCCGGCTGCCGTCGGGGAGCATCGCGTCGACGAACGGAGAGCTCAGGTCGATCCGCCGCCCTGATGTCTTGAGCATCCGCTCGACCAGGTCGCGCACCTCCTGATCCGTGAAGATCGTCGTCGTGAGCTCGCTGCGGCCCCGGCGGGCGATGAACACCTTGCCCGGCTCGTTGATCCAGATCTCCTCGACCGTCGGATCGTCGAGATAACGCTGCAGGGGTCCGAAGCCGGCCACCGAGTCGAGCACCGTGCGGGCGACCGTCCGGGCATCGCCGAGCGGGGGGAGCGGGCGGCTGAGGCTGCGTTCGTCGTAGGTCGCGACGACGTCGTCGACGATGCGCCGTACGGCTGCTGGGTCGGCGACCGGATCGAGTCCCTCCCGGCGGACGACGTCACGGACCTCGGCATCGATGATCTCGAGTGCGGTCATGCTGCGGACCCCGTCGACGGCTTCTTCGCTCACCTGGCTGTTGGCACCCGTGATCTGGTGGATGACGGCGGTAACAGCACATGACCCAACTGGATGCCGCTGAGTTATACCGGTGTGTCGCGTCGCTGACCAGCCCTCAGGCGGATATCCACAGGCCGACGCGCGATCTTCCTCCATCTTGTGGCGGGTTAGGAACGTGTGCCCGGCCGGTGTGGCGTGTCTTTCCCGCCACAAGATGACGGGTGGGCGCCTAGCCGTGCACGCCCACCGGGGCGGGCTCGAGTGCGGATGCTGCCGATCGCTCGGGCCGCTCCATGTTCCGCCAGGGGCCGCCCAGCAATGGCGAGAGGACCACGAGGAGGTACGCCGACCCGAGCATCAGCAGTGTCGTCGTCAACCCGAGGTGCTCGACGGTGACGCCGGCCACCAGAGCGCCGATCGGCATGGCGGCCCAGGCTCCGGCGCCCATGCAGCCGTAGACACGCGCCCGCATGCCCGGCGGAGTGCGTTCGAGTTGCACCGTGCCGATGATCGGGTTGATCGACCCCGCAGCCAGGCCCGCCACAGCGACGGTCATCAGACACAGCCACAATGGCGGCTCGGCTGCGAAGATCAGCATCCGCGGACCGCCGCAGAGCAGGAACGACACGACGAACAGTGTTCGCCGCGGCAGCCGGTGCCCGACGACGCCGAACATGAGCGAACCCACCAACGCACCGCCGCCCATCGCCGCGACCAGCAGACCCAGCGCCACGGAGCCGCCGAGGTGACGGTCGGCGAAGACGGGCAGGATCACCGTCGTCCAGGCCCCGTCGAAGAAGTTGGTGACGACGAGCAGCACCATGATCGCCCGCAGCAGTCGCTGCCGCCACAGGAAGGCGAGACCATCGCCGAGTTCGTGCCAGTAGGAACTGCTCGCGGCCTTTGGTGAGCTGTCGCCGGCCATCCGTTCGACGTCGACCGACTTCGGCACGAGCCACGCCACCAGCAGCGCGGACACCGCGAACGTCGCGGCGTTGACCACGAGTGTGTTCACCGGGCCGAGCAGGGCGACCAGCAGCCCTCCGACCGGCCCGCCCACCAGCCGTGCGCCGCGTTCGAGCGCCTCGAAGGTCCCGACCGCCCGTTCCAGCGGCACGTGCGCGCGTTCGGCGAGCTCGGGTAACAGGGATGACCGGGCAGTCCGGCCTGGTGTGTCGAACAGGCCGGTGGCGAAGATCAGCAGCGTCAGTGCCCAGAACGGCAGTCCGACCGTCGCCGCCAGCACGGGCACCGCGAGGATCGTCGCGCCGCCGATCAGGTCGGTGACGATGCTGGTGCGTCGGTAGCCCGCCCGGTCGACGAGAACACCGCCGAGCGCTCCCCCGATGACGACGGGCAGCACGGCGAAGAACGCGGCCACGCCGGTCAAGGAGGCGCTGCCCGTCGTGTCGAGCACATACAGCGGCAGGGCGATGAACGTGATCATGTTGCCGGTCAGCGACACGGCGTGCGCGGCCAGCAGGCCGGTCAGCGGAACCCGACGACCCTTCACACGTCGCTCCGGAAACCGAAGTGGAGCATGGTCACCTGGGCGGCGCCGGGTCGGTTCGGGTTGCTGCGCGCCGACCAACGGGCCGCAACTGCTTCTAGTTCCGAGCGCAGTTCGGCCAGCTCGTCCGCTGTGAGATGCATGATCGCGTCGCTGCCGGCGGCTCCAGCGATCCACTCCCGGTCGAGCGTGGGCTCGACGTCCAGATAGTGCTCCAGCTTCTGCACCCAGCGTGCGAGGATCGTGCGCTGCATCATGTCGGCGGCCAGCCGCCGCTCGGGATCGTCAAGAGTCTCTACCCGGTCCCATACGGTTCGGGCGTGCGCGGCCCGCCACCACCTCTCACGACCGCTCGGCGCCAGCTCTGGCGCCTCCTCGACGAAGCCGTGCTTCGCCAGCGTCGTCAGGTGGTAGCTGACCGAGCCGGGAGCCTCGTCGACGACCTCGCTGAGCATGCCGACGTTCTGCGGTCCACGCGCCCTGAGTTCGCCGAGCAGCCGTAGGCGGGTGGGATGTGCGAGCGCGCGCATCGCACTCGGATCGCGCAACCGGATACGGGAGGACGGATCGGCCATGTGGCCTACGCTAGACATACAAGAACTCACGTGCAAGAGTTCTTGTGTATTTTGGTTACAGCTCTGAGGACCTTCAGGACCTTGACTGCGTGAGGTTGGTGTCGTCCCAGCGACATAGAGCTCACGTGGATCATGCTCCCAGCAGCACCAACCTCACGTCGATCACCGGCTGTAGACGTGGCGCAGCCGCTGGGCCCGGTCCGGATTGCTCAGCACATCGGAGGAGTCGGCGAACTGATCGACCGAGCCGACCAGTGGAAGGTCGCGCAAGGTGGCGTCACCCACCTGCTCCAGGCAGGTCTCAACGAAGCGGTGCGCCCCGAGCACCTGGAACGACCGACTGCGGAACCACCGCGCGGATGGGTCGACTTCGCGCGTGACCGCTGCCGCGTTGTGCAAGCGGGCGACGACCTTGTACGCCTCCACCAGGGCGGCCCCCGGTCTGCGTAGTCCGTGGTCGGTGGACCAGTCCCCGTACGCCGCTCTGGCTACGTTGGCCTGCGACCCGGTGACGGGTTCAACGACGATGTCGGCCTCCGCCAGCAGGTCGTCGAAGCGGCGGCTTGCGACCGGATCGCGGCTGCCGTCGATGACCAAGGCGGCCCCCCGGAAGTTGGCGGCCGAGATGCGACGTCGCTCTGTCTCCGCGATCGCTATTGCGTACGTCGCCGCATCAACCCCGTCACGGAGGATCGCGATGAGCGTGACGTGTCAACGATCACCGCGGGAGTCCGTCGTCGCCGTACAGCAGGTCGCCGTGGTTGGCGGAGCGGAACGGCTCACGCAACCGCGGAGCCGCGTCCTTTCCAATCGCCAAGAGCCGCGCGAACAGGTCGTCGCCATGCCGCTGCCGGCGCACCCCGTCAAGGCGTTCGCGCACCGCGGTGGTCACGGCGACCGTGAGGTTCTCACCGGTCAGCCCGGCAAGTTGCTTGGCCAGCTGAAGAGCTTCCCCGTTCTTGATGTTCATTCCCATGAGAAGCTCGGAGCGTCTCAGGGCTCGAGCAACGTCTCGTAATGGGCGGACCGCTCGTCGAACCGCGTCAGCACCTCCCGCGCCTCAGGAGGGACGTAAGCGACCTCGTAGTCGGCTCCCCCGAATGCCCGAACAGCGACCATTGAGTCGAAGAGCATGAGCGTGGCGAACTCGACCTCGCCGTCGAGCTCGCGCCTGAGCAGGTAGGCGCCCTGGTACCCCGCGAGCCCACGGTTCCGGATGCTCGGGAGCACCCGGTTGCTGACGATGTCCTGATAGGCGTCGGCATTCTCCGGTGTGGTCCAGCCGCGCCAGTAGCGGACGATCAAGGGGCACCGTCCCTTCGCTGTGATCAGGCCGTGTCGGCGCGGAGGAGGGAGCGCACGACGCGCAGCCCTACGGAGAGCCGGGCCAGGTCGAACGACTCGCTATCGACGATCTCACGCAGGGTTTCTCGAGCCCGCGCCACCACCACCGTGTCCGCCTCGGCCCAGGCTCGCACTCGGGTCTTCACGTCGAGACCCTCCTCCGTGCGCTGGATCACCTGGGCGGTCAATGCGGTCTGGACGGCGTGGAGATCGTCGCGCAACGCCGCCCTCGCCATCGTCTGCCACCGGTCGGTGCGCGGCAGCGCAACGATACGTTCGAGCAGTTGCCCGAGGGCGAGGTGCTCGCCGAGCTTGAAGTGGACGCGAGCGACCTCGATGAGATCGGTGCCCGTCGTGAGCGAGGACTCGACGATGCCGAGGCCCGCATAGGCCAGCGGCAGCACCGCCACCCGCACAGCCAGGTCCTCGGGCACACCCGCCCGGAGCAGAGAGTCGCGGCGCTCGACGAACAGGTCGAGCTCGCGACCGACCAGCACGTCGGGCAACTCGGCGAGCAGGCGTGCTATCGGGGCCTCGAAGAACTCGATTTGCCACGCGATGTCGATCGGCGGACGGCGGTTGACCGCCAGCCACCGGGTGGCGCGCTCGGTGATCGTGCGACCTTCCAGCCGCATTTGCGTCTGCAGGTCGGCAGGAACCACGGTGTCGAGAGCCGCGACGGAGGTGAGCAGCTCGGGCATCCGGAACACGACGCCGGCCACGGTGTGGGCCCGAGCGAGGTCTTCGATGGTGCTGCCGGTCTCCATGCCCAGCCGGAACCCAAAGGTGGTGCCGGCCTCGTTGACCAGCTCGTTGACGACAATCGTGGTGATGATCTCGCGCCGCAGCGGGTGTTCGTCGATCCGGTCGGGGTACCGGTCGCGCAGCGCGCTCGGGAAGTAGGCGTGCAGGGCGTTACGCAGGTAGAGGTCGTCGGGAAGAGTGCTGCCGACCAGCTGGGCGTAGATCGTGTTCTTGGTGTAGGCGAGCAGCACCGCGAGCTCGGGGCAGGTGAGCCCACGGCCGGCCTGGAGCCGCTCACGGAACTGGCGGTCGGTGGGCAGGAACTCCAGCGGGCGGTCCAGCTTGCCCTTCGCCTCGAGCGCGGCGACGTACGCGTGGTGGACGTGCATGAGGTTTGCCGCCTGGTACACCCCGCTGGCTAGTGCGACGTTCTGGCCGTAGTTGTTGGCGAGCACCAGGTTCCCGACCTCGTCGGTCATCTCGGCCAGCAGCGCATTGCGTTGCTTCTCGGTGAGATCGCCCTCGCGTACGACGCCGTCGAGCAGGATCTTGATGTTGACCTCGTGGTCGGAGGTGTCGACTCCGGCGGAGTTGTCGATCGCGTCGGTGTTGATGCGGCCGCCCCGCCCGCCGACGCCGGACGTCGCATACTCGATACGGCCCAACTGGGTGAAGCCGAGGTTGCCGCCCTCGCCGACGCACCCGCAGCGCAGCTCGGCTCCGTCGACACGGATCGGGTCGTTAGCCTTGTCGCCGACATCCGCGTGGGTCTCGGTGGCCGCCTTGACATAGGTACCGATGCCGCCGTTCCAGAGCAGATCGACCGGTGCCCTCAGGATCGCGCGCAGGAGGTCGGCCGGAGTCATCTCGGTGACGTCGTCGTCGATCCCCAGCCGTGCCTTGACCTGGGGAGTCAAGGTGATGCGCTTGGCCGTTCGGGGGTGCACCCCGCCGCCCTCGCTGATCAGGGCGGGGTCGTAGTCGGCCCAGGTGGAGCGGGCGAGCTCGAACAGGCGGCGCCGCTCGGCGTGGGACACCACCGGGTCCGGGTCGGGATCGAGGAAGATGTGCCGGTGGTCGAACGCGGCGAGCAGCCGCGCATGTGTCGACAACAGCATGCCGTTGCCGAACACGTCGCCGGACATGTCGCCGATGCCCACGCAGGTGAAGTCCTCGTTCTGGCAGTCGCGGCCCATGTCGCGGAAGTGCCGCTTGACCGACTCCCAGGCGCCGCGGGCGGTGATGCCCATGGCCTTGTGGTCGTAGCCCGCGGAGCCTCCGGATGCGAACGCGTCGCCGAGCCAGTATCCGTACTCCGCGGAAACGCCGTTGGCGATGTCGGAGAACGTGGCCGTGCCCTTGTCGGCTGCGACGACCAGGTAGGGGTCGTCGGCGTCGTGACGGACCACCCTGGGAGGAGGCACGATGCTGCGGTCGGCGGTCCGGTTGTCGGTGACGTCGAGCAGACCTCGGATGAACGTCTTGTAGCACTCGACGCCCTGGGCCAGCCATGCCTCGCGGTCGACCGAGGGGTCGGGCAGCCGCTTGCCGACGAAGCCACCCTTGGCGCCGACGGGAACGATCACGGCGTTCTTGACCGCCTGGGCCTTCGCCAACCCGAGCACCTCGGTGCGGAAGTCCTCGCGGCGGTCTGACCACCGCAGCCCGCCGCGGGCGACGGCACCGAAGCGCAGGTGCACACCTTCGACCAGAGGCGAGTAGACCCAGACCTCGAACATCGGCCGAGGCTCGGGCAGGTCGGGGATCGCAGACGGCTTGAGCTTGAACGAGGTTGCCGCAGGCGGCCGGCCGTCGTTGTCGAGCAGGTAGTAGTTGGTGCGCAGTGTGGCCTGCACGAGACTCAGGAACGAGCGCAGGATCCGGTCCTGGTCGAGGCTGGCCACCTGGTCGAGCAACTTCTGCAGCCGTTCGACCATCTCCTCGGCGGCCGCCGACCGGGCGTCGGGGTCGTCCACGAAGCGGTCCGGGTCGAACCGGGTCTCGAACAGGTCGACCAGCAGGCGTGCGATCTCGACATGGGTGCCGAGGCACTGCTCGAGGTAGTCCTGGCTGAACGTCGAACCGGCCTGGCGCAGGTACTTCGCGTAGGCCCGGAGCACGGCCGCCTGCCGCCAGGTCAGCCCGGCCCGCAGCACGAGGGCGTTGAAGCCGTCGCCCTCGGCCTCGCCCCGCCAGACCGCCGCGAAGGCCTCCTGGAACAGCTCCTTGAGGCCGTCTTCGCCGGCCGCCCGCCTCGCGTCGTATCGCAGGCCGAAGTCGTAGACGTACGCCGGCCCCGGTGCGGCCTCGCCCGGTCGGAGGATCTCGTAGGGACGCTCGTCGACGACCTCGACGCCCATCCGCGAGAGGATCGGCAGCACCTGGGTCAGCGATATCGGCGGGCCGGTCCGGTAGATCTTGAACCGGCGCTCGTCGGGCGGCCCGCCGATCGGCCGGTAGAGGTTCATGCCCAGACCGTCGTCGTCCGGGAGCTCCTCGAGGCGCGCGACGTCGGCGACCGCCGTCCGCGCCGGGAAGTCCTCTTTGTAGGCTTCCGGGAACGCCTCCTTGTACCTCCGGAGCAGGCGGGCCGCCGCCTCCTCGCCCGTCTGCTCCGCCAGCGTGTCGGCGAACTCGTCGCCCCATCCCCGGGTTGCCGCGAGGAGCTGCCGCTCGAGCCCGGTGACGTCGAGGTCGGGGAGCTCTTGGTGGGGACGCATCCGGACGACGAAATGCAAGCGGGCCAGCACCGCCTCGCTGACCAGCGCCGTGTGGTCGATCGAGAGGCCGTCGGTGGCCCCGAGGAGGATGCCCTGTATGCGCTCCCGGACATCGGTGTTGTAGCGGTCGCGGGGCAGGAAGACCAGGCACGACAGGTAACGCCCGTAGATGTCACGGCGGACGAACAGGCGCAGCTGGCGCCGCTCCTGCAGGTGGACCACGGCCAGCGCGATGGGCAGCAACTCGTCGGCGGGGGTCTGGAACAGCTCGTCGCGCGGGTAGGTCTCGAGTACCTGCATGAGGTCCTTGCCCGAGTGGCCGGTGGCGGCGAATCCACTGTTCTCGAGCACCTGCAGGACTCTGCGGCGCAGAACGGGGATGCGCAGCACGCTCTCGGTGTACGCGGCCGAGGTGAACAGCCCGAGGAACCGACGCTCACCGACCACCTCGCCGGACTCGTCGAACGACTTCACCCCGATGTAGTCGAGGTAGGTGTGGCGATGCACCGTGGCGCGGGAGTTGGCCTTGGTCAGCACCAGCACTTGCTTCTCGCGCGCCTTGGCGCGCACCTCGGGCGGGAGCTTCGCGAACGACCCCGACAGCTCCTGGTCGGCTCGCAGGATGCCGAGCCCGGACCCGGTGACGGCCCGCAGGACGTCCTCGCCCTCGACGGTGTCCAGCAGGTACTCGCGGTACCCCAGGAAGGTGAAGTGGTCGTCGGCGAGCCAGCGCAACAGCTCCTGCGCCTCGGCTACCTCCTCGGACGACACCGGCAACTGGTCCTTCTCCAGCTCGGCTGCGATCTCCTCGGCGCGTTGTCGCATCCGGGGCCAATCCTCGACCGCTTCGCGGACGTCGCGGAGGACACGGCGCAGCCCGTCGGTGATCGCGCTCTGCACGGCCGGATCGGTCTCGCGGTCGACTTCGACATGCATCCAGGACTCGACGACGGCGTCGGGCATCTCGGCGGTGCGCGGGTCGGCCTCGCCCTGGTCGCAGATCTCGAGCACCTCGCCCGCGACGTCGCGACGCACGACGAACTGGGGGTGCACGACGAGGTGGACTGACCTGTCTTGATTGGCTAGCGCCATCGTCACCGAGTCGACCAGGAAGGGCATGTCGTCGGTTACCACCTCGACGACGGTGTGGCCGGAGGACCATCCGTGTTCGTCGACCGTCGGCGTGTAGACCCTGACCAGTGAGGTGCCCTGTGGGCGCGTTTGCGCGAACTGGCGGTGCGACGCCGCGGCGCCGTAGACGTCGACCGGGTCGCGGTCGACGAGGTCCTCGGCTGCGATGTGGCGGTAGTAGCGGCGTAGGAAGGCGAGCTCGTCGGAGCGGGGCTGGCCGCGCTGGTCGGCCACCACGGCAGCCTTCGCGAGAAGCTCGGACTTGGCTTCGTCGAGCCGGTTGCGCATATCTCTGCCCCCGGGACAGCTCCTGCCGGTACGTCCTTGTACGCGACGATTCCGACCCTAGCTCGCGCCGGGCGCGCCGACACCCCTCGGCCGGTAGTCCACAGCCCTCAGAGCCAGGAGCGAAGCTCCCACAGGACCGGGTAGTAGCGCATGTCCAACCGTCGGCGCAGGTAGGCGGCACCTGACGAGCCCCCCGTGCCCGTCTTCGTCCCGATCATCCGCTCCACCATCGTCACGTGCCGGGCCCGCCATCCGGCCGCCCGCTCGTCGTGGACGAGCAGCGCCTCGGCCAGCTCCCAGATCTCGCCGTGGGTCCCGCGGTCGTGGGCAGCGGTGCGCAGAGACTCGCGGACCTCGTCGTCGGACTCCGACGCCAGCCCGCGGGTGCTCAGCACCTGCGTGAACGCATCCCACAGGGTCGGTTCGGCGAGCCGCCGCTCCAGCCGACTCCGCTCCTGCTCGCTCACTCCACGGAAGCGGCCCACGAACCTGGTGTCCTTGGCCCCCGAGAGGAACTCCAGTTCACGGAACTGCACCGACTGGAAGCCGCTGGCAGGGGCGAGCCGCTCGCGAAACTCGAGGAAGTCCTGCGGAGTCATCGTCTCCAGCACGCCGACCTGCTCGATCAGGATCCGCTCAATCTCGTGGACGCGCGCCAGCAGGTGCCTGGCCCACCACAGCTGCCCGCCGCTCATGGCGTCACGAACGGACTCGAGCTCGAAGAGCAACTGCTTGAACCACAGCTCGTAGACCTGGTGGATGGTGATGAACAGCAGCTCGTCGTGTGCGTCGGTCGCGAGCCGCTGCTGGTCGAGCAGCGCCGGGAGGCGCAGGTAGCTGCCGTACGTCAGCCGGGCTCCGTCCTCACCGAAGTGGGCGGGCGGGGGGTGCGCGTGCGTCGCCATCTGGCCACCATACGAACCCGTGCGGCCCCCCGGTGGGCCAGGATGGGCTCATGGACCTGCGCACAGAGCTCCGCTTCGACACCGATCCGGCCACCGTGTTCGCGATGTTCACCGACGAGGCATACCTCGCCCGCAAGGCCGAGGCGACTGGGGCGGTCCGCCATGAGGCCTCCGTGACCAACGACGGCGACCGGGTGACAGTGCGCCTGCTCCGGGTGATGCCCCCAGATGTGCCCGACTTCCTGCGGCGGTTCGTCGGCGAGACCATCGACCTCGACCAGAGGGACGTGTGGGAGGCTGCGTCGCCCGACGGCTCGCGGAGCGGCTCGATCCGTATCGACCTGGGCGGCGCCCCGGTCAACCTCACCGGTGGGATGACACTGGTCGGCTCCGCCACCGGCACGGTGACCACGGTCGACGCCACGGTCAAGGCGTCGATCCCGCTGGTCGGTGGCAGGATCGAGAAGGCGGTTCACGACGCGGTCGTCCGTGCCGCACGCATCGAGGAGCAGGTCGGACGGTCCTGGCTGGCCGGAGACCGGTCCCGCTGACGCCGGAGGGCGCGAATCTGCCTCGCCCGGGCCGGTCAGCGATGGCTCGTTGAGCAGAACAGGTAGCGGTTGAGACTGAAGAAGTAGCCGGGGCCGAGTGCTCGCAGGTCGGCCGCCCAGGGCCGAGCCTCGAAGTCGCACAGCACCTACTTCCGCCGCCGTCTCCGCCGCGAGCAGGCTGGGACCGACGCCGATGTCGAGGACACGGGTCAGTCGTCGATCCGGACGCCCTTGCCGACGACGGTGATGCCGTTAGCGCTGACAACGTAGCCGCGCTCGCGGTCGGCCTCCTTGTCGACGCCGACACTCGTGCCCTTCGGCACGACGACGTTCTTGTCGAGGATCGCGTCGCGGACCTGCGCGTCGGCCTCGACCCGGACGCCGTGCATGAGCACCGACCGCGACACCTCGGCAGCTTGCCGCACCTCCGCGCCGGGTGAGAGCACGGCGTGGTCGACGAGCCCTCCGGCGATGATGCAGCCGTTGGTGACGATCGACTCGTGCGCCTCGCCGCCCTCGACGATCTTCGCGCCAGGGAGCTGGGGGTGGCTGGTGAGGATCGGCCACTCTCGGTTGTAGAGGTTGAACAGCGGGTCGATCGACACCAGATCCATGTGCGACTCGTGGTAGGCGTCGAGCGTCCCGACGTCGCGCCAGTAGCCGCGGTCGCGGTCGGTCGTCCCGGGTACCTCGTTGTCGGCGAAGTCGTAGACGTTCGCCTGCTCGCGCTCGACCAGCTTCGGCACGATGTTGCCGCCCACGTCATGGACCGAACCCTCGTCGCCGGCGTCGACGCGCAGCGCGTGGAGGAGAACCTCTGTGGAGAACACGTAGTTGCCCATGGAGGCGAAGCAACTGTCCGGGTCGTCGGGCAGGCCGGGCGGGTCGGCGGGCTTCTCCAGGAACGCGTCGATGCGCTGCCCGTCGGAGGTCTGGATGACGCCGAACCCGCTGGCGCCCTCCCGAGGGACCCGGATGCCGGCGACCGTGATCCCGGCGCCGCTCGCGACGTGGGCGTCGATCATCTGCCGGGGGTCCATCCGGTAGACGTGGTCGGCACCGAAGACCACCACGTGGTCGGGCGTCTCGTCGTAGACGAGGTTGAGCGACTGGTAGATCGCGTCGGCGCTGCCCTGGTACCACCGCGGGCCAAGCCGCTGCTGTGCTGGCACCGGCGTGACGTATTGCCCGAGGATGGTGCTCATCCGCCAGGTCAGCGAGATGTGGCGATCCAACGAGTGCGACTTGTACTGGGTGAGCACGCAGATCCGGTCGATGCCGCCGTTGACGAGGTTGGACAGGACGTAGTCGACCAGCCGGTAGCTCCCGCCGAACGGGACGGCGGGCTTCGCGCGGTCGGCGGTCAGCGGCATGAGCCGCTTTCCCTGACCGCCGGCGAGGACGATCCCGAGGACGTGCAGTCCCGTCGTCACGATCCGACACTAGCCACGATCCGAGCCGGGATCATCTGGCTGGGCGACACGGCGACGAGCAGGATGGGCGGATGCCCGAACTCGTCGTCCCCACGACCAGCGTCCACCGGTCGTGGCTGGGCGCGCTCGCGGAAGCCGACTACGACCCGCGCTGGGCCGACGACCTCGACCTCGACCGGCTCACCGACTTGGCGGAGTTCGCCACGTTCGTAGCCGGTCAGCGGGCGCAGGCCACCGAGGGCGCACCACGTCCCACCGGCTGGGTACCCACGACCTACCTCTGGTACGTCGACGGCGCGTCCTTTCTGGGCCGGCTGTCGATCCGGCACCGTCTCACCCAGTGGCTGCACGACTACGGCGGCCACATCGGCTACGACGTGCGGCCTTCCGCACGACGGCGTGGTCATGCAACGGCGATGCTCCAGGCGGCCCTGCCGTGGTGCCGGAAGCTCCACATCGACCCGGCGCTGGTGACCTGCGACGTCGACAACGTCGCGTCCCGGAAGGTGATCGAGCGCGCCGGTGGGAAGTTCGACGACGAGCGCGACGGCAAGCTCCGCTACTGGGTGCCTGCCTCGTGACCGCTCACGTGGTCGGGTCGCGCCGACGCGCCAAGTCCATCGCACCCAACCGTTTGCGTCAGCCGTGGCAGCACCGAGACTCTGCGCGGCGCTCGCCGGCCGCTCGGGTACCGCACGACGATCGAACACGGCGCACCCGGTGCGTGCGGGCGAGCACCGTTGCGGGTCGGCCAACGCGGCACCGGCCGATCGCAGCGCCGGTGAAGATGCCCACGTTCAGCGCTTCGCTGACCGCCACCATCAACTTCGCCCAGGCCCGCTCCTTGGCCGGGGAGGGGTCGGTCTCGCCGGCGTAGTGCAGGCCGACGGCGTACGAGTCGGCGCTGGCCATCCAGATCGATCCGGAGTCGCCACCCGCGCTGATCTCGGTGCCCGGTGCCGGGTGCGCCGGGTCCGGCACGACCGTGAACTCGCTGCCGTCCGTACCGTCGATGATGCCCCGGGTGACCAGCGTCGTGCGTCCCGACTTGACCACCGCCGAACCGACGAGGGGCTCCTTCAGACCCACCGGACCACTGGACAGGTCAGCAACGCCCGTGTCCCACGGTCTTCCGACTGTGCACACCGCGCAGTCGAGCAGTTCGTCCCAGCGCGAAAGCCGCCCCAGCACGTCGGCCTGCCGCAGGGTCTTCGGCTGGGCGATGACGTCGTCGCGGTCGGCCGGCTCGACGACCATCACGTGGTGGTTGGACAACGCCATCGGCAACAGGGGTAGGCAGCCGTTGCGAACTGTCCAGAGCGCTTTCCGGCTGCTTCTGGTCGACATGAACCCGGATTGCGAGCCGTCCGGAGGGCTGCCCGTCGGTGAACTCGAAACCGATGTCAACGCTGTGGACGTTCGGATAGGCGAGCAGTTCGGCGCGGTGCTCGCGCATCAGTGCGAGTAGTCGTTCCTGCTCGTCACGGGATATCTCATCCACTGCGTCACACCCTTAGCGCCACGTCGATCCTCGACCCGACCGTAGTGTGGCGGAAATGCGGATAGCGATGCTGACCAGGGAGTTCCCCCCGCTCGTGTACGGGGGCGCCGGCGTCCACGTCGACTTCCTGGTCCGGGAGCTGCGCCGGGCGGGCGCTGTCGAGGTCGAGGTGCACGCCACGGGCGCCGCACGCGAGGGCGCGGCGACCTACGCCGAGGACGACCTGCGGATGCCGCGTGCCAACCCGGCGCTCGGCGTGATGAGCGCCGACCTGGTGATGGCGGCCGCGCTCGGCGATGCCGACGTCGTCCACTCCCACACGTGGTACACGAACCTCGCCGGCCACGTCGCCTCGCTCCTGTACGGGAGGCCGCACGTGCTCACGGCCCACTCGCTCGAGCCGCTGCGACCGTGGAAGGCGGAGCAGCTCGGTGGGGGTTACCGGCTGTCGTCGTGGGTGGAGAAGACCGCCTACGAGAGTGCGGCGGCAGTCATCGCCGTCAGCCGCGGCATGCGGGCCGACATCCTCACCTGCTACCCCGCCGTCGACCCGGCACGGGTCCGCGTGGTGCACAACGGCATCGACACCGACTTCTACCGGCCGGTCGAGGAGACCGACGTCCCCGACCGGCTGGGCATCGACCCCGCCCGGCCGTCGGTCGCCTTCGTGGGGCGCATCACGCGCCAAAAAGGCGTGCCGCACCTGCTGCGTGCTGCCCTGCACTTCGATCCCGAGGTCCAGCTCGTGCTACTCGCCGGCGCCGCCGACACCCCGGAGCTCGCCCGCGAGACCGACGCCCTCGTCGAGCGTCTGCGCGCCGAGCGCACAGGGGTCGTGCTCGTCAGCGAAATGCTCCCGCGGGAGGACGTGCGCCAGGTGCTCACGCACGCCACCCTGTTCTGTTGCCCATCGGTCTACGAGCCGCTCGGGATCGTGAACCTGGAGGCGATGGCCTGCGCTACCGCGGTGGTCGCCAGCGCGGTCGGCGGGATCCCGGAGGTCGTTGACGACGGCGTCACCGGCCTGCTGGTGCCCTACGACGCTGCCGACCCGGCAGCGTTCGAGGCCGGACTGGCCGACGCGGTCGGCGAGCTGGCCGCCAACCCGGACCGCGCCAGCGAGATGGGCCGGGCCGGCCGCGAGCGGGCCGTCGCCGAGTTCGGCTGGGACGCAGTCGCCGCCCACACGGTCGACGTCTACCGTTCCGTCCTCCCTAGCGCGTGACGGGCGTGCCGAGACGGGCTTCCCCGGAATAGACGTTCATCCTGCCCTCGCGCACGAAGCCGACCAGCGTCACACCGCACTCGCGGGCGAGGTCGACGGCCAGGCTCGATGGTGCCGAGATGGCCGACAGGACCGGGATGCCGGCCATCGCGGCCTTCTGGACCAGCTCGAACGATGCCCGCCCGGACACCTGCAGGGCGTGACCGCGTAGCGGTAACGCGTCCTTGCGAAGGGCGGCACCCACCACCTTGTCGACGGCGTTGTGGCGGCCGACGTCCTCGCGGATGCAAACCGGCTCGCCGGCCGAGGTGAACAGTCCCGCGGCGTGCAGGCCCCCGGTGCTGTCGAACGCCTTCTGCGCCGACCGCAGCCGGTCCGGCAGGGCGGACACCACCGCCGGTCGGATCGTCATCCGATCCTCCGCCGCCGGCCACCGCAGCGCGCCGCTGACCTCGACGACGCTGTCGGCGCCGCACACCCCGCAGGCGCTGGTGGTCGCAAAAGCGCGCGGGCGCGGCGGTGCCACGTGCCCGGCCAACGTCACCTCGACCGTGTTGAGCTCGTCGGTACACGTTCGCATGGCAACCACGTCGGCGGCCGCGGCCACCACGCCCTCGGCGACCAGCCAACCGGCGATCAGGTCGAAGTCGTCGCCCGGCGTTCGCATGGTCGTCGTGACGACCGCCGAACCCACCCGGATCTGCAGCGGTTCCTCGACGGCGAGAGTGTCCGGCCGCTCAGTGGCGTGGCCGTCCACCAACCGCAGCGTTGCGCGCCTAGCCGTCACGCGGCCCATCGTCCGTGCACCTCCATGCCACAAGTGTGAACCGGCCGAGGCTCTCGGGTAACCCCGGCCGTGGTAGACCGGGACCGACCCGTGGAGAGGAGAGCCGTGAGCACCGTGGACACGGACCATGTCCGCCGCTGGGTGGATGCCTATCTCGTGGCCTGGACGAGCAACGACCCGGCGCACGTCGAGGCCTTGTTCACCGCTGATGCCACCTACCGTCACCGTCCCTACCGCACGCCCGTCGTGGGACGGGACGCGATCGTTGCCGACTGGGTCGGCGAGCACCGGGACGAGTCGGGTACCTGGCGGGCGGAGTTCGCGCCGCTGGTGGTGCACGACGACCTCGCTGTCGTCACCGGCGACGTCGACTACGACGACGAGCGTTACTCCAACCTCTGGGTCGTGCGGTTCGGCGCTGACGGACGCTGTTCCGAGTTCACCGAGTGGTGGATGCTCAAGCCAGCCGATCAGGCCTAGGCTGCGGGCGTGAACGAGGGGGGCCTGCGCAAGCACATGGTGCACGTGCCGGCGGGCCGGTTCCTCATGGGCAGCGACAAGTTCTACCCGGAGGAGCGCCCGGTCCGCGCGGTCGACGTCGGCGAGCTCTGGGCCGACGAGCACCTGGTCACCAACGCCGAGTTCCGCCGCTTCGTCAAGGACACCGGTCACGTCACCGTCGCCGAGCGCGCTCCCGACCCGACCGACTTCCCCGGTGCCGACCCGGCCAGCCTGGTGCCCGGATCGCAGGTGTTCACCCCGACGCCCGAACCGATGCCGCTGGACGACTGGACCCGGTGGTGGAGCTGGGTGCCGGGCACCGACTGGCGGCATCCGCTGGGCCCCGCCTCCACATTGCACGGCCGAGAACTGCACCCGGTCGTGCACGTCGGTTACGAAGACGCGCTGGCCTACGCGGCGTGGGCCGGCAAGGACCTTCCTACCGAGGCCGAGTGGGAGCATGCGGCCCGCGGCGGCCTCGACCGGCAGACCTACCCCTGGGGTGACGACTTCCTGCCTCACGGCAGGGTCATGGCCAACACTTGGCACGGCCGGTTCCCGTGGGAGAACCTCCGGCCGCACGGCTTCGACCGCACCTCGCCGGTGCGTCGGTTCCCGCCGAACGGTTACGGGCTCTACGACGTCGCCGGCAATGTCTGGGAGTGGACCCGCACGCCGTGGACCGCCGACCATGCCGAGCCCGTCGCGGCAGTGCCGGCCTGTTGCGGGCCGGGGCACGAGCACGTCGGGGAGCTGGACCGCCGGGTGATGAAGGGCGGCTCGCACATCTGTGCGCCGTCGTACTGCCACCGCTACCGGCCCGCGGCGCGTCAGGGGCACGCGGTGCGGAGCACGACCAGCCATCTGGGCTTCCGGTGCGTGCTGCGGCGATGACCGTACCCGACGCCGACACGTGGTACGACCGCATCGACACGGCCGGCGCGGTCTACGGCTCGCTACTGGCCGCCTCCGTGGTGGTCGGCCAGAGCCCGTTGCAGGAATCGATACGACCCCGCGACCTTGCGCTGGTGCTGCTGGCGACCGGCGCGGTCTTCTGGATCATGCATGTCTATGCCCGCAGCGTCGCGCATGCCGTCGATGGCCGGGTCGGCCGTACGTCACTACTCCACAGCGCCCGTCAGGAGAGCCCCATCCTGCTGGCGGCGGTGCCGCCCGCCGCGGCCGCCCTCATCGCCACGGCTTTCGGCCTGTCCCACACCGCGGCGGCGTGGTGGGCCTTCGTCACCGCCCTGGTCGGGCAGGTCGGATGGACGGTCGCAGCGACCCGCCAGGCGGGTGCGTCGTTGCGGATCACGCTGATGTGGGTCGCACTCAACCTCGGGCTCGGCCTCCTGCTGGTCGCGCTCAAGGTGGCGGTCAGTCACTGACACCGCACCGGAGATCACCCCGATCGGGTGACGACGGGACCGGCTGTGCGGCCCAACATCTCAGGCATGACTCAATACGCCACGCTGCGCACCTGGTCGGCCGCACTGAACGTCCTCGGCGCGGTGTCCCTGATCCTGGTCGGGATCAGCGCGATCATCTGGGCGATCGAGGCAGAGGGCTTCTGGCCCACTCTCGGCGTGATCTTCATCGGAGCGCCCATCGCGCTGTTCCTCGCGTCCTGGCCGATCGCCCTCGGGCAGATGATGCGGGCCGTCGCCGACATCGGCGACTCGGTGGCCGGCCGCAGCACCGCCACCTGACGGCCGTTCAACGCCGCGAGAACGGTCCATGTCGACGGATGGCATGGTCGCTGCTGTCCTCGGCCTCTGCGTCCTCGCCGTCGTGCTCATCGTGGACTGCTGGCAAACCCCGCGCGAGCCGGCATCCAATCGCCCTCGTGATCAGGCGCAGGTAGTCGTACGGTCGTGACATGACGGCGAAGCCTCCCGTCGACGACGTCGGGGACGAGAACCTGCACGTCGAGCGGCCGAAACGCAGTGCTGCGGGCCTGGCAGGCATCCGGCACGGTCTACGGCCGGTGCTGCAGCAGGCCGGCGTCGCGCGTGGGGTTCGAACTCTCCGGCTGGTCAACCAGCAACGGGGCTTCGACTGTCCCGGCTGCGCATGGCCGGAGTCGGACAAGCCACACCTGGCCGAGTTCTGCGAGAACGGCGCCAAGGCCGTGGCCGAGGAGTCGACCGTACGCCGGGTCGGCGCGGAGTTCTTCGCCGCCCACCCGGTCAGTGAGCTCGCGAACCGATCGGACCACTGGCTGGGCCAGCAGGGAAGGCTCACCGAGCCGGTGTTGCGTGAAGCAGGTGACGACCACTACCGGCCGGTGTCGTGGGACCACGCCTTCGGCATCGTCGCGGACGTGCTGGCCGCGATGGAGACCCCGGACCAAGCGGTGTTCTACACCTCCGGCCGGACAAGCAACGAGGCGGCCTTCCTTTACCAGCTGTTCGCCCGCAGGCTCGGCACCAACAACCTGCCGGACTGCTCGAACATGTGTCACGAGTCCTCGGGCGCGGCGCTGTCGGAGACCCTCGGCGTGGGCAAGGGCAGCGTGTCGCTGACCGACATCACCGACCACGCCGAGCTCATCGTCATCGTCGGACAGAACCCCGGGACCAACCATCCGCGCATGCTGACGGCCCTCGAGCAGGCCAAGCGCCGGGGTGCGCGGATCGTCGCGGTGAACCCACTGCCGGAGGCCGGGCTGATCCGGTTCAGGAACCCCCAACGAGTGAGCGGCATCCTCGGACGAGGAACCCCGCTGGCCGACCTGTTCCTGCAGATCCGGCTGGCCGGCGACCTGGCCTTCTTCCAGTCCGTGAACCGGCTCCTGGTCGAGTCCGGCGACGTCGACCACGAATTCATCCGCGCGCACACGGCGGGCTTCGACGACGTCGCGGCCCTGTGGCGTGACCTGGACCGGGCCGACGTGGGCGAGGCGACCGGCCTGACCCGCGACGAGATCGATGCGTTCGCCGCCGAGGTGCGGCGGGCCCGCAGCGTGATCGTGTGCTGGGCGATGGGATTGACCCAGCACCGTCAGGCCGTGCCAACTATCCGCGAGATCGTCAACTTTCTGCTGCTGCGCGGCAACATCGGCCGCCGCGGCGCGGGCGTCTGCCCCGTCCGGGGCCACAGCAACGTCCAGGGCGACCGCACCATGGGCATCTGGGAGAAGCCGCCAGCGGCGTTTCTCGACGCCCTGGGCGCCGAGTTCGGCTTCGACCCACCCCGCGATCACGGATACGACACCGTCGGCGCGATCCGGGCGATGCGCGACGGTGCCGTCCAGGTCTTCATGGCCCTGGGCGGCAACTTCGCGGCGGCGACTCCTGACTCCGCCGTCACGTCGGCGGCGCTGCGGCAGGTGCCGTTGACCGTCCATGTCTCGACCAAGCTCAACCGGTCGCACGCCCTGGCCGGCCGGCGGTCATTGATCCTGCCTTGCCTCGGTCGTACCGAGATCGACCTGCGCGCGAGCGGCGAGCAGTTCGTCACGGTCGAGGACTCGATGAGCGTCGTCCACAGCTCACGCGGCGCCCTCCCGCCGGCCTCACCGGCCCTGCGCAGCGAGGTCGCGATCGTGTGCGGGCTCGCTCGTCGCGTGCTCGGGCTCGGCGACCCGACGCCATGGGAGGCGCTGGCGGCCGACTACGCCACCGTCCGCGACCGCATCTCCCGGGTCGTGCCCGGGTTCGAGGACTTCGAGCAGCGGGTGGCGCGGCCCGGCGGTTTCGTGCTCCCCCACCCGCCGAGGGACGAACTCCGCTTCCCGACAACCTCGGGGAAGGCACTGTTCACCGCGAACCCGGTCGAGGTCCTCCGGGTGCCACCCGGACGGCTCCTCCTCCAGACCGTCCGCTCGCACGATCAGTTCAACACGACGATCTACGGCATGGACGACCGCTACCGCGGCATCCACGGTGGACGGCGCGTCGTGTTCGTCAATGCCGACGACCTGCTGGAACTCGGCATCCCGGACGCGTCGGTCGTCGACGTGGTCAGCGAATGGGCCGACGGTGACCGGCGGGCTCCCGGATTCCGGGTCGTCGCCTACCCGACGGCGCGAGGGTGCGCCGCCGGGTACTTCCCGGAGATGAACGTGCTCGTGCCCCTGGACCACACAGCCGAGGTCAGTGGAACGCCGGCCTCGAAGTCCGTTGTGATCCGGCTCGAGACGACGGGCTGAACGGTCCGGGTTGGCCCCGATGCTCGGTCCCTGAATCTCGCAGTACGCGCGTTTACGGGGAATGGCCACAAGTCGGGGCGCACGCCGCAGGTCGGCGGCTCGCGCGCGAAGCGGATACGTACATGTCACCTTGCTCCATCTACGTATCGCGCCTGGTGAAGACGAGCACCGACCGTGCCAGACGCCAGGGTGTATTAGGGCAGCGACCATGGCACCCGCGAAAGGCCGCGGCGTGCCGAGGAGCACGATGCCGCCCGCGATCGCACCGGGCGTGGTGGCCAGGCCGATCGCGAACGGCACCAGCCCCAGGAGGAGGTGCCCATGCACGTGGGTCGCTAGACGGCTGCCACCTCGCCACCGTGGACAACCAGCGCGTAGATCACCAGGACATCCAGGATGATCACGATCGTGGCCCACCACGGGTAGATGCCGATCACCGTCAACTGAGCCAGCAGGTTGAGGATCACGACGACGACGCCCACAACCCGGGCCCAGGTGCTGCCGCCGAGCACGCCGATGCCGGTCAGGATCAGCACGACGCCCAGGATGACGTGGATCCAACCCCAGGTGGTGAGGTCGAGGACCAGCACGCCGGCCTCGACGGCGACCGCGAACGTGTCGTTGAACAGGGCGATCAGACCCTGGAACAGGTCCATCAACCCAATCGTGATCAGCATGATGCCCGCGAACCAGACCCAGCCGACCCAGCCGGTCGGTTCGGTCCTCGACTCTGCGCTCATTCCTGTTCTCCTTCCAGTTCGTCGGGACGCACGGTCGCGCGCCCCGTCGCATCTCCCCCTGCGGCGCCGGCCGGGGATCCGTCGCCGAGCGCCGCCGCCGTCGCCGCCTCGATCGACGGGTAGGGCTGGGCGAGCACGCGGGCGGTGCCGGTACGGCGCAGGACGTCAAGCACCTGGCCGACGTCACCCACGACCATCACGTGGACGCCGCGCTGCTCGAGGTCGGTGGCCAGGTCGTGCAGCATCGCTGCCGCCGTCGTGTCGACCACCGGTATCGTCGCCGCGTCCAGGACGAGGGCGCGAACGCCCGCCGCCTCGGCGAGCCCGCGCAGCCGGCCCCCACCGGTGTCCGCGTTGGCGAAGAACAGCCCGCTCTCGACCCGGGCGACGACGACCTCGTCGGCCTGACGGTTCTCGGGATGGCGCTCCATGTCGCTCCACTGCCCGGGCGCGCCTGGCACCCGACCCAGCACCGCGACGTGCGGGCGCGAGGCCCGGTAGATCAGCGTGAGCAGTGACAGCACCACGCCGATGACCAGCCCCGGCAACGTGTCGAAGACCAGCACGCCGAACAGGGCCCCCACCGCGCCGATGAAGTCGACCCGGGTCGCGTGACCGTAGATCGCAGCCAGCCGGCTGGTGCTGATCCGGTAGAGGCGGCGAAGCGATGCGAAGTCGACCAGTTCGATCACGGCGGCGATGACCACAGCCGCCTGCGCGGCCGGCCGTGGCGACCTCGGACTCGGTGTCGGGCAGGACGTCGGACGTGGGCGGCGTCGCCGGCTCGCCCAGCGTCATGCCATCCCCTCGCGGGCCTCTTCGCCATGGACTACCAGGGCCCACAAGACCAGCAGATCGAGGACGATCACGATGACACTCCACACCGGCTGCGCGTTGAGCGTGGCGATCTGCCCGATCACGTTGAGCATGACGAGAACGACCGCGGTGATCCGGGCCCATGTTGCCCCGGAGAACAGCGCCAGGCCGGCCAGGATCTGCAGCGCACCGAACAGCAGATGGACCCATCCCCAGGTGGTGAGGTCGAAGACCAGCAGGCCTGCCCGACCGGTCTGCACGAAGACGTCGTCCTCGAAGATCGCTGCGAGACCCTCGATCACGTTGATGGTTCCGACCAAGACCAGGACGAGGCCGGCGAACCAGATCCAGCCGACCCAGCCCGTCTGGGACGTCCTGGACGTGCGCGGCGCTTCGTAGGCGTTCATCGTCTCCCCTTTCGGGACGGTGACCCGCGCAGCGGGCCGTGTCCACCACTGTGTTCCGCGTGTCGGGTTCCGGCTTCACCCGTACCGGGTGAACAGCGACCGGCCCCGAACCACCATCAGAGCAGGCCGAGCTCACGCGCCCGGTCCACGGCAGCGCGACGGCTTGCGACGTCGAGCTTGCGGTACACCGACTTCAGGTGTGTCTTGACGGTGTTCGGGCTCACCACGTGGGCGGCAGCGATCTCGTCGAGCGAGAGCAGAGACGGCAGGTCGCGCAGTAGAGCTAGCTCGCGGGTGGTCAACGCCTCGCCGGCCAGCAGCGCCGCGGTTCCGCCATGCGCCTGCGAGACGCGTCCGCGGGCCAGGGCCTCAGTGACGAACTCCTCGTGCTCACCGAAACGCCCGCGGTTGCGCACGAGCAGATCGCAGACGCGCGTCGACCAGTGGACCAGGTCGCGCATCATCCGTCGGGGAGCGGCGAGGTCGAGCACGCGCTGGATGGCGGCGTGGGCCCGGACCGACTCTCCCGCCACGTCGGCCAGGTGCGCCTCGAGCAGCCACGCCAAGACCTGCGACGTCACGGAGTGGCACGCAACGTCGCCGGCGAGGACGGACACCAGCTCCCGGTGGGCGGCGGCGTCGCGTCCATGGTTGGCATGGACCAGCGCACGGCACACGTGCAGGTCGCCCCAGCCGTGGAGACGCCGCTCCGCACGGCCAGCGACCTCGGTGGCCCATGCCGTCTCGCCGTAGCGCAGCGCCAGGGTGATCTCGAGGAGGCAGTCGATGGCGAGGAACGCAGGCGGAATGATCTTGCCCTCCCACCGCTCCCAGCCGGCGCGGAGCGTGGTGACGGCCGAGCGGCGCGCATGCGGGTCGGCAGCGGCGAGGACGGCCGGCAGGCACCGTACGGCGACCTCGACAGCAGGGTCGATGTCGCCACCGAGCGTCGTCTCGGCATACACGCTGAAACGCCCGGGCAGGTCCGGGTCGAAGACCTGCCAGGCGGCGAAGGCCACGGCGGCGTACGGGAACGCGAGCACGGGCGAGGAGGCCCAGCCCAGTGCCGTAGCCCTTCTGATGGCCTTGCGGGCCCACCGGTCCATCTCGACGAAGTCGCAGCGCACCGTAGCGGAGCCCGACAGGTAGGCCAGGCACTCGACGACGACCCGGTGGCGCGACCCGCGGCGCGCCGTCCGCAACGCCGAGGTCAGTTCGACCTCGGCGTCGGCATCACGGCCCAGCCACAGGAGTGCGACCCCTCTGTTCAACGCCGCCAGGAGTGCCAGGTCCGGATCGTCGACGGCGTCGTCGCGGGTCGCCTCGATCAGCTCGTCGAACGGCGCGTCGCCATCACCGCGGAGGCGGGCTTCGTGGAGCAGCGCAGTCGCTCGCATGACCTGGATCCGCGGCACCGCGTGGTGGTCCGCTGCGCGGCCTAGTCGGGCGATCAACCCGTGGGCGGTGGGCAGGTCGCCGTCTCCGAGTGCCGCGAGGAGCGCGACCCACTGCACGGCGGGCGCCGATCCGGCATCGGAGGGCAGCGCGTCGATCGCCCGGCGCAGGCTCTTGGCCCCGTCAGAAGCAAGCAGGCGCAGCCCGCGGTGGGCGATCAGATCGGCCACCTGGGGCCAGTCGCGCGCGGCGATGGCCTGGTCGAGCGCCGGGCCCGGCAGGTCGCTGGCGTCGAACCAGTGCGCGGCCTCGGCATGAAGTCGCTGTTCAGCGAGCGCCTCGCGGCGGGTGAGCTCCGCCAGCAGGTAGGACCGCAGCAGCGAGTGGTAGCGGTACCAGCCGCCTTCTGTGCCCGGTTCGTGTACCAGGAGGTTCGCCTGTTCCAGGCCGCCGAGTACGGCGCCGGCGTCCGACCGTCCCGACAGCACGCTGGCCAGCTCGGCAGTCAGGCGATCAGGCACAGCGGTGACCAGCAGGAAGTCGACGACGTCGTCCTGGAGGGCAGACATGATCTCGGAGGACAGGTAGTCGGCCACCGGCCGGTCGGCGCCGGCGAACCCGGTGACGAACTTCGCGGCGTCGGGGCTGTGCGACATCGAGATCGCCGCGAGCCGCAGCGCAGCCGGCCAGCCTTCCGTTCGCTCCAGCAGCAGGTCGAGGTCCGGCTCGGAAAGGTCGACGTCGTGGTACTCGAGCATTGCGAGGGTCTCGGCTCGGTCAAACGCGAGATCGGAGAAGCGGAGGTCCTGGAACGCGCCGTCCAGGGCGATGCGGGCGAGCTTCAGTGGCGGGTCGTAGCGGGCTCCCATCACCACGCGCAGCTCCTCCGGGCGGTCGCGCAGGAGAACCTCGAGCAGGTCCAGCGACCGTCGCGAACTCACGAGTTGAACGTCGTCGAGGATCAGCCATACCGGTGACCCGACGGCCGCGAGAGCCGCTGTGAACTGTGAAGGCAGCCCCTGGGCGGGGGACGTAACAGCGAGCCGGGCCAGCCCCGCCGCCGCGTCGGGTGCGACTGGAGCAATGGCACCGGCCAGGCTCTGCACCACGGCCCGCCACAGTGCCCGGCGATCGTCATGCTCGTTGCCGACAGAGACCCAGCCGACGGGGCGGCCGGACCTCGAAGCGGCAGCCGCGTGCTGGGCGAGCAGCGTGGTCTTGCCCGCACCCGCCATGGCCGATGCCAAGACGATCCTGGCCCCCCGCGCCTCGGCAGCGTCGATCTTCCGGAGTAGGCGGGTCCGCCGAATGGCGAATGCCGTCACCCGCGGTACCGCGAACGTCGGGTCAGTCACCCATGGCTCCTCCCGGGCGCCAGATGCCGCGCGACGCCACCGTAGCCGATCTTGATCAGCCCGCGGAAGCCGACGACTTCACCCGTCCGGGGTGAAGCGGCAGCGGGCGTGACGTCTCAGGCTCATGGAGGACATCGCGAACGGGGAGGAGGTGCAGCCCCGGTGCGCTACGAGTTCCTCATCGCCGGCGAGCCGTCAGACACCGTGCGGGCCGCCTTCCCCGAACTGACGTGCACGCCGGCGCCGGCCGGAGGGACTGCGATGTACGGTCCGGTCCGTGACTTCGCGCATCTGCGCGGGTTGCTCGCCCGTTTCGACGACCTGGGCCTGACTGTCGTCGAGATGCGCCGCCTGCCCGACTGACCTACCGGGTGACCGCATCGGCCGGATGCGCGGTCTCGAGCCAGTAGAGCAGGGCCCTGGTCCCGAACGCGGTGCCGCCCTTGACAACCTCGTGCTCGTCGGAGTCGGCCCGGCCCGGACCGGCGATGTCCAGGTGTGCCCACGGCACGTCGCCGGCGAACCGCTCGAGGAACAACGCCGCCGTGATGGAGCCGCCGCCCATCTTCCGGGTCTCGACATGGGCGACGTCGGCAACGGTCGACTCGAGCGACTCGCGGTAGTCGGCGACGAGCGGCATCCGCCACAGCCGCTCGCCGGCCGCCTCGCCGGCGGCGCAAAGCGCGGCCGCCAGCGGATCCGATGTCGAGTACAGCGCGGCGTGGCGGCGACCCAGTCCGAGCGTCGCCGCGCCGGTGAGGGTCGCGACGTCGACGATCACCGACGGTGCCAGGGTCGCCGCGGCGTACGCGATCGCGTCCGCGAGCACGAGCCTGCCCTCGGCGTCGGTGTTGAGCACCTCGACCGTGGTGCCGTCGAACTGCCGGACGACGTCGCCGGGCCGCTGTGCGGTACCGCTGGGCATGTTCTCGGCGGCCGCGACCAGACCAGTCACGGCTACCTGGCAGCCCACGTCGCGCAGTGCCGACAGGACGCCGATGACGACCGCCCCGCCGGACATGTCGGTCTTCATCGGCACCATCGCCTCGCGCGGCTTCAGCGACAGGCCACCGGTGTCGTACGTGATGCCCTTGCCCACAAGCACTACCCGAGGTGTCTCAGCATCGAAGTCCGGGGGCGTGTACGTCAGCTCGATCAGCCGCGGCGGCCGCGTCGAGCCCATGCCGACCGCCACGATCCCGCCGAACCCGTCCGCGGCCAGCGCCTTCTCGTCGCGGACGGACACGCGCAGTCGCGCGCCCTCCGCGACCGCACGCGCGCGCTGCGCGAGCCACTCTGGATCCTTGACGTTGGACGGCGTGTGGACGAGGTCGCGAGCGAGCCAGCCTGCTCCGGCCACGGCGCGGGCACGGTCGACCGCGGCCGACCGTTCGGTTCCGGTCCCCGCGAGCACGAGCGTGCTGAGCGGCGCCTTGGGGCCGTCCGCTTTGCGCAGCCCATAGGGCGCCAGGACCGCCCCTTCGACAAAAGCACGAATCTCGGCATCGGAGGCAGTGACCGTGACCGTGCTCGCGAGTCGCCCGACTCCCCGCGCGGCCCGGGCGACGGCGGCACCCGCCCGGCGGTACATCGCGGCCGAGCCGTCGCCCACCCCGACCAGTACGACGCGCTCGACCCCGCGATCACCAGACGCCGGCACGGATACGACCTGACCGGCCCGGCCCGACGCCGACTCGCGCTCCAGCGCGCCGAAGAGGTCGACCCCGAGCGCGTCGAGGTCGGCCGCGCCCTCGCCGATCCAAGGACCGGAGTCGCCGTCGCCGGGCCAGACCGGTACGGCTAACACCGTCGCCTCGACGTCGAGCGGGGTGCGGGCATCGACCACGACCGCGGTCGGGGAGCTGGGTGCGATCACAGGGCTCCTTCGACTCTGCTGCGGGACGAAACAGACGGACCGGCCCCGGCCGGCGCGGCAGGCACCGAACGGGGCCGGAGCGAGTCAGGCCACCGGCGTGGTCAGCCGGCAGCACCCTTCAGCGCATCTCCGAGCGCGTTGGCCTCGTCGGCCGAGAGCTCGACGACCAGCCGCCCCCCACCCTCGAGCGGGACGCGCATCACGATGCCGCGCCCTTCCTTGGTGACCTCGAGCGGCCCGTCGCCAGTCCGCGGCTTCATCGCCGCCATCCGCGCACCCCTTCCTCATTCAGGCGCGCACGCGGGCCCCTGGATCGCCGGCAGACGATCCCGCGTGCGACACGATGGTCGCCATTATCCCGCATCCGCAGTGATCGCGCGAAGCGCTCCGCGGCCCGAAGCGCCCGGCGGGCCCTCGCACGGGGCAGGATGGCCGTCATGAACGCCCGGTCCGCGCTCTTCGACCTCTACGGCGACCACCTGCGGTCCCGTGGCGGGCGGGCCCGGGTCGCATCGCTGGTCGCCCTGCTGGCACCGCTGGGCATCGCACCCCCGGCGGTACGCACCGCAGTGTCCCGCATGGTCAAGCAGGGCTGGCTCAAGCCGGCCAGGATGGACCGGGCGCCGGGCTACGCGCTCACCGCACGGGCCGAGCGCCGACTCGAGGACGCCGCCGCCCGGATCTACCGCACCGGTGCCGCCGGCGGGTGGGACGGCCGGTGGCACCTACTCGTGCCCGAGCGGCCGGCTGACCGGGCCGCCCGCGAGCGGCTGCGTAGCGGGCTGGCGTTCCTGGGCTACGCGGCCCTGGGGGACGGCGCCTGGGTGGCGGCCCGACCGTCGCCCGAGCTGGACGCGCTGCTCGATGCCGAGCGGGTCCACGCCGAGCGCTTCGCGGCCAGCCACGAGTCCGACGAAGCCGAGCTCGTCCGCCGAGCCTGGGACCTCGACGCCGTCGGCCGCTCGTACGAGCGATGGCTCGCCGACGCGACCACACTCGTCGATGCGCTGCCAGAACAGCCATCTGACGAGGACGCGTTCGCCGTCCGTAGCCAGCTCGTTCACGAGTGGCGCAAGTTCCTGTTCACCGACCCCGGTCTGCCCCGCACGCTCCTCCCCGACCACTGGCCCGGCGACACCGCCGCCGACTTCTTCGACAGCCACACGGCCCGGCTGCTTCCAGCCAGCGCCCGGTTCGTCGACCACGGCCTGTCCATCCAGACCCGCCCGAACGGAGCCGCCCGGTGACCTCCCCGGTCCTGTACGCCGTCGAGCACGGCGTTGCCGCGATCACGCTCAACCGCCCCGCCGAGATGAACAGCCTCGACACCGCCACCAAGGTCGCGCTGCGCGACCACGTGCTCGAGGCGGCCGCCGATCGGGACGTCCGCGCCGTCGTGCTCACCGGGTCGGGCAGGGCGTTCTGTGTCGGGCAGGATCTCAGGGAGCACGCCGATGCCCTCGTCCGCGGTGACGCCGACCTGGGCGCGACCGTCCACGAGCACTACAACCCGATCGCGTCGACCTTGGCGACGATGGACAAGCCGGTGGTGGCGGCGGTCAACGGCATCGCGGCGGGCGCCGGAGCAGCGTTCGCCTTCGCGTGCGACCTGCGGATCGTGGCCTCCGGTGCGGGGTTCAACCTCGCCTTTGCCGGCATCGGGCTGTCGTGCGACTCCGGGTCATCGTGGACGCTCCCCCGCCTGGTGGGCTGGGCACGGGCCCGAGAGCTCCTGCTGCTGCCTCGCACCGTGACGGCGGCCGAGGCCCTCGAACTGGGCCTCGCCACCGAGGTCGTGCCGGACGGTGCCCTCCTCGACCGGGCAGCCGAGCTCGCCCGCCAGCTCGCCGCGGGGCCCACCGCGGCGTACGGAGCAATCCGGCGGGCGCTCTCGTACTCGGCGACCCACGATCTCGACGAAGCCCTCGCCCATGAGGCTGAGCTCATGCGTCTCACCGGGGCCACGGAGGACCACCGCGGCGCTGTCTCGGCCTTCCTGGCCAAGGAGCGCCCGACCTTCCACGGCCGATGAGCACCGAGCCGGGACCATTCGCGGACGGGACAGCGCCGGGGCCGGACGGGCGGCCTCGTTGCCCATGGGCGCTCAGCACCGCCGACTACCTCGCCTATCACGACGACGAATGGGGCCGGCCGGTCCACGGGGACAGCGCGTTGTACGAGCGGTTGACCCTCGAGGCGTTCCAGTCGGGGCTGTCGTGGCTGACCATCCTGCGCAAACGCGCGGGGTTCCGGCGTGCGTTCGCCGGCTTCGACCCCGTCGTCGTCGCGGGCTACGACGACGATGACACGGAACGACTGCTGGCCGACCCGGACATCGTGCGCAACCGGGCCAAGATCGCCGCCGCTGTCACCAACGCTCGGGCGGTGGTCGCGCTGCGCGAGGAGAACGGCGACGGCGCCCTCGACCGCCTGGTCTGGTCGCACGCGCCTCGCGTTCTCGAGGCACCGGCCACACTGGCCGAGGTGCCCGCGTCGACGCCCGAATCGATCGCCCTGGCCAAGGCGTTGAAGAGCCGGGGGTTCGTGTTCGTCGGGCCCACCACGGCGTACGCCACGATGCAGGCCGCCGGACTCGTCGACGACCACCTCGTCGGTTGCATCGCCCGGCGACCCGCTGCCCGGGTCTGATCAGACCTGGGCCGAGAACCGACGCAGGGCGAGGGCCAGGCCGGCTCGGGCCAGCGGCCGCACCAGCGGCCATCCGGCCCGGCCCAGCATGCCGAGCGGTAGGTCGAGGTGCTCCTCCCATACGACCCGGCACCGGCCCGGGCCCAACGGTTCAACAGCGAACACGCCGGGTCCGCGCACGATCCGTCCGGTGTGCAGCACCTCGCAGCGCCTCGGCGGGTCCCACTGCGTCACGGTCATCGTGTCGAGGAAGCCCAGCGGGCCGAATCCGGTCCGGGCCGTGATCCGACCGCCGACCCCGCGCCCGTCGACCGAGTTCACCCGGGTGGCCGGCATCCAACGGCCCTGCTGCTCCCAGTCGGTGAGCAGCGCCCACACGCTCTCGGGCCCCGCCTCCACAACCTGTTCGACGCGCAGCTCCGCCCTCACCCGCCTGCGCCGCCCTGCGGCGGACTCGGGGTTCGCCCGCGCTGCTCGAGCTGCGCGATGCGGTCGTCGCGGCTGGCCAGTTCACGTCCGAGCCGGTCGAGAACGTCGTCGACCTGGTCCATCCGGTATCCGCGGAACCCGATGGCGAACTGCACTGCCTCCACGTCAGCGGGCGAGACCCGCTCATCGGGTAGCCACGGCACCGGGAGGTCGCGATCGGGCGTCTCGAGCCCGCCGCCACGGCCGACCGCGGCGGCGGCGACCGCGAAGACGACGACGGCAGCGACGACGACGAACACGACCAGCACAGCGACCTCCTCCCGGTGTCGGGCACCGATCGTGCCACGCTGAGGCTCCGCCGACGCACTTCGGAGGCACGCGTGACATTACGGCTCGGCACCAGGGTCTTCGGTCCGGGCGAGTTCGCCGTCATGGCGATCGTCAACCGGACCCCGGACTCGTTCTACGACCGTGGCGCGACCTTCGACTTCGATTCCGCCCTCCGGCGGGTGGACGAGGTGGCCGCCGACGGCGCCGACATAATCGACATCGGAGGAGTCAGGGCAGGTCACGGCCCAACGGTCCCCGAGGCCGAGGAGATCGGCCGCACGGTCGACCTAGTCGCCGCCGCGCGCGACCGGCATCCCGACCTCGTGGTCAGCGTCGACACCTACCGCGCCGGTGTCGCCGAGGCCGCGTGCCGTGCCGGGGCCCAGCTCATCAACGAGCCATGGGCCGGTGCCGACCCCGACGTCGCCGCGGTCGCGGCCCGCTGGGGCGCCGGCCTGGTCTGCAGCCACACCGGCGGCCTGGCACCGCGCACCGAACCGCATCGCGTGACGTACCGCGACGTCGTGGCGGACGTCGTCGCCACGACGACGGAGCTCGCCGAGAAGGCCGTCGCGGCCGGGGTTCGCCGCGACGGCATCCTGGTCGACCCGACTCACGACTTCGGCAAGAACACGCGCCACTCACTCGAACTGACCCGCCGCCTCGACGAGGTGGTCGCAACCGGCTGGCCGGTCCTGGTCAGCCTGTCCCGCAAGGACTTCGTCGGCGAGACGCTGAGCCTGCCCGCAGCCGCCCGCCTGCCGGGCACGCTCGCGGCTACAGCCGTGTCAGCGTGGGCGGGCGCGCGGGTTTTTCGGGCTCACGACGTCGTCGAGACCCGCCAGGTCCTCGACATGGTCGCAGCGATCCAGGGCAGCCGACCCCCACGGTCTCCGCGCCGCGGCCTCATGTGATGGCTGTGCCGCGTGGCCCTCCGCCTTCGCTGTTGACCCGAACGATGACCTCGACCGCCTTGTCGGGGTCGTCGGTCACCGACCACAGGTCGAGATCGGCCGTCGCGATCTTCTTCTCGGCGGCCACGGTGCCGCGCAGCCAGTCCTGCAGCCCTGCCCAGAAGGTCGTACCCATGAGCACGATCGGGAACCGCGTGACCTTGCCGGTCTGGACCAGCGTAAACGCCTCGAACAGCTCGTCCAGCGTGCCGAAGCCGCCGGGAAAGACGACGAACCCCTGCGCGTATTTGACGAACATCGTCTTGCGGGCGAAGAAGTACCGGAAGTTGATACCGAGGTCGACGTACTCGTTGATGCCCTGCTCGAACGGCAACTCGATGCCGAGGCCTACCGAGACACCGCCACCCTCGATGGCACCCTTGTTGGCCCCCTCCATGATGCCCGGGCCGCCGCCGGTGATCACCGCGTATCCGGCCCGGGCGAGTGCCGTGCCGAGCGCAACCGCCGTCTGGTAGAGCGGATCGTCGCGCGGGATCCGGGCAGATCCGAAGACGCTGATCGCCGGGCCGAGGTTCGCCAGCGACCCGAACCCCTCGACGAACTCGGACTGGATCCGCATGACCCGCCACGGATCGCCGTGCACCCAGTCGGCCGGACCACGGCTCTCCAGCAGTCGCTGGTCGGTCGTGGTCACGTCGACCTGGGAGCGGCGCAGCGTCACCGGCCCGCGGTGCTTCTCGGAGGGCCGGCCGGGCTTCTGCGGTGCTGTCACGGTCGTCAGGCTAGCCACGATCCGCGACCGGTGCTGCGCCGAGCCAGGTCCGCATACGGTCCTCGCAGAGTTGCACCTCGCGCAGGTCGACGCGTTCGTCGTCGGCATGGGCGAGGTTGGGGTCACCAGGCCCGTAGTTGACCGCCGGGACCCCGAGCGCGAAGAAGCGGGCCACGTCGGTCCAGCCGTACTTCGGCCGGGGCTCCGCCCCCACGGCCGCGACGAAGGCCGCCGCGGCGGGGTGGTTCAGGCCCGGCCGTGCACCCGGCGAGCTGTCCAGAGTCGTCAACTCGTACCCGGCGAAGAGCTCGTGCAGGTGAGCATGGGCCTCGTCCTCGCTCCGGCTCGGGGCGAACCGGTAGTTGACCGTGATCACGCAGGTGTCCGGGACGACGTTGCCGGCAATACCGCCGCGGATGTCGACGGCGTTCATGCCCTCGCGGTAGACGAGACCGTCCACCTCGACCTCGGCCGGTGTGTACGCCCGCAGCCGGTCGAGCACGTCGCCGGCGGCGTGGACGGCGTTGCTGCCCATCCACCAGCGAGCGGAATGCGCGGCCCGACCTCGGACAGTGATGGCCACCCGGACCGTCCCGTTGCACCCGCCCTCGACCTGGGCCGAGGTCGGCTCCATCACTACGGCGAAGTCGGCGGCCAGCAAATCCGGGTGACGGCCGGCGACCCGGGCGAGTCCGCTGCGGTCGGCCTCGACCTCCTCGTGGTCGTAGAAGATGTACGTGACATCGCGGACGGGGTCGGCGACGTGCGCCGCCAGCCGGAGGGCCACAGCCACGCCGCCCTTCATGTCGACGGTGCCGCGGCCCCAGAGCATCTCGCCGTCACGGCGGGTGGGCAGGTTCCCGGCGATCGGCACCGTGTCCAGATGCCCTGCCACGATGACCCGCTCCGGCCTGCCCAGGCCGGTCCGGGCGACCACGGTGTCCCCGACTCGTTCGACCCGGAGGAGGTCGTAGGCGGACAGCGCCGCCACCACGGCATCGGCAAGCATGCCCTCGTCACCGCTGACCGACGGGATGTCGCACAGTGCCGCGGTCAGATCCGGCGCAGGCAGCCCGAGGTCGAGGCGCACAGTCACGGAAGCCGACCCTACTGTCCTGCTCGAGCCCCGCCCTACGGTGTCCGGAAGGCGCAGAACTCGTTGCCCTCGGGATCGGCGAGGACGTGCCACGTGATCTCGTCGTCGGGTTCGCGCAGGACCCGGGCCCCCCGCGCCAGCAGTCCGGGCAGGTCAGGTGTGACGACATCCCAATGGATCCGGTTCTTCGCGCGTTTGGGCTCGGGCACGGGCACGAAGCACAGGAAGTCGAACGGCAGCGCCTGCCCACCCTCCAGCGCCGCGAAGTGCTCCCGAGGCTCACGTTCGCGCTCGACGCCGAACACGCCGGCCCACCAGTCCGCCTGCGCGTACGGATCGGCGCAGTCGACGACGATCTCGTAGAGCCGGCCCGGCAGGGAGGATCGACCGTCGCGCACGAAGGCACAGAACTCGCCGCCCTCGACGTCGGCCATGACCCACCAGGCGCGGTCCTCCCCGGGCGGGCGGACCACCGTCGCCCCGAGATCCTGCAGGCCGTCGATGTTGCCGACGTCGACGTCGAGGTGGACGCGGTGCTTGACCGACTTGGGCTCTGGTACGGGATCGACCCAGACCTGCTGGCTGGTCCGGTCGCCGTCGAGCCGGATGGAACCGTCGTCGCCGTTCGCCGGGCTGAGCCCGAGCGCCGCCGCCCAGAAGCCGGCCAGCCGGGTGTGATCGGCCGCGTCCATGCACAACGCCTGCCAGGTCGCCAGTGTCATGGGAGGAGGCTACGAGCCTTACTAGGCTGTCCGTCATGTCAGACGCCCACCTGCCCCGCAACGCCTGGGGCACCGGCCTGGCCACGACCACGACCGACGGAACCATGCTCGACGTGTGGTACCCCACCCCGATGCTCGGCAAGGCCACGGACGCAGACGACGCCGACCTGCGTTCGCTCGCGGTCGACGACCTCGACCGCGGCGTGTCGCAGACGGTCGTCAGCACGGTGTCGGACCTCGCCGCGCCCCCGGTCGACGCCGCGGACGCGTACCTTCGCCTCCACCTGCTCTCCCATCGGTTGGTCAGGCCTCACAGCATCGACCTGACCGGGATCTTCGCCCTGCTGGCCACCGTCGTGTGGACCAACCACGGGCCTTGCGCAGTCGACGACTTCGAGCAGATGCGCCTGCGACTGCGCCGGCGCGGCAGGGTCGAGGTGTACGGCGTGGACAAGTTTCCGCGGATGACCGACTACGTGGTGCCGTCCGGCGTCCGGATCGCCGATGCGGACCGGGTCCGGCTCGGCGCGCACCTCGCACCGGGCACCGTGGTCATGCACGAGGGTTTCGTCAACTTCAACGCGGGAACGCTCGGCTCCTCGATGATCGAGGGCCGGGTGTCGGCGGGTGTCGTGGTGGGAGACGGCTCGGACATCGGCGGCGGATCGTCCATCATGGGCACCCTGTCCGGTGGCGGTACCGAGGTGATCTCCGTCGGCGAGAACTGCCTGATCGGCGCCAACGCCGGCATCGGCATCTCGCTCGGCGACGGGTGCATCGTCGAGGCCGGGTGCTATGTCACGGCGGGCACGAAGGTGAGCCTGCCCGACAACCGGGTCGTCAAGGCCCGTGAGCTGTCCGGCAGCGACGGCCTGCTTTTCCGCCGGAACAGTCTCACCGGCGCGGTCGAGGCGCTGGCCAGGGCGGGCGACTGGGGCGGCCTCAACGCCGCACTCCACACCTCCTGAGCGTCAGCCATGACGCTCCGCCCGGGAACGCCACGGCGACCACCACACGTTTCCACGGCACGATGACTCGCCGGTCCCGCGCGCTGATCGCCATTCTTGCCCTCGCCCTGGTCGGCGCCGGCGGAGCGGCGCTCCTGGTGTTTTGGACCGGCGGGTCCGTGGGACCGGTGGTCGTCCGCGAAACCTGCACGGCTGAGGTCGACGGACGGACGACGACGATCAGCCCGGAGCAGGCCGTTCAGGCTGCGACGATCGCGGCGGTGGCCGAGCAGCGCGGGCTGCCGGCACGGGCCGTGACCGTCGCCCTGGCCACGGCGTACCAGGAGTCCAACCTGCACAACCTCGACCACGGCGACCGCGACTCGCTCGGGCTGTTCCAGCAGCGGCCCTCGCAGGGCTGGGGCACGCCCGAGCAGATCCAGGACCCGGCCTACGCCGTGGGCAGGTTCTACGACGCGCTGGTCCAGATCCCCGACTACCGCGATCTCGAGATCACCGTCGCTGCCCAGCAGGTCCAGCGCAGCGCCTACCCGGACGCCTACGCCGACCACGAGGCCGACGCGCGGGTGCTCGCATCGGCGTTGTCGGGCAACTCGCCCGCCGCGCTGAGCTGCGCGTTCCGGGCGGCGACCTACGAGGAGCAGGTCGAGGAACCCGACGGTTTGACGGCTCGGGCCCGCGCCGTGCGCGACGAACTCGCCGGGACGTTCGTCGGCCTGGAGGTCGGCGGTTACCAGCCCGGTGGCATCGACTCGGGTCATGTCTCAGACTCCGCGCACTACGACGGCCGGGCACTCGACGTCCTTCTCCGGCCCCACGACGACCCAGAGGTCAACCGCTCGGGCTGGGTGGTCGCACACTGGCTGGTTGCGAACGCCGACCGGCTCGGTGTGGCAACGGTCATCTACGACGCACAGATCTGGACGGCGCGGCGATCCGCGCAGGGTTGGCGGCCGTACACTCACCCGTCCGGCGCCACGTCCGACCCGACCCTGCAGCACCTCGACCACGTCCACGTCGACGTCGCTCGCGGCGGCTGACCCGGACGTGGCCTCGACCGGCGCGGCGGTGACCCATGCGCTGGTCTTACCGCTGCCCTGCTCGCTCTGGGCGTCGTCGTGTGGGCGCGCCGGGTCGGGTTGCGGCCATCAACGCGTGTGTTGCGGGTCGAGGCGATCGAACCAGTCATCGACAGGAGGGTTCCATGAGATCGGCGTATCGCGTGTTGGCGTATGTGGTTGCGGCCGGCGTCGCGGTGCAGGCAGCCCGCACCGCGCTGGGGTTTTCACGATCATCCACGAGGTGGACGACGAGGGTGTGTTCGCGGCCGGTTACGACGACGAAGGCAACGTTGGCTTGATGGTGCAACGGGTGGTCGGGCTGGGGCTGATCCCGTTGTCCGCGCTCGCGCTGCTGATCGTGCCCTTCTTCATCGAGGCACCCGGTGCGGTGCGCCGGCGACGTGCTGGAGGAGCGGCTCGAAGCCGAGCGGGCGGTCTTCCCTGGCGCCACGCACAACCCGCAGCTGCTTGGCAAGCCGTTCAACGACCGGCTCCGCCCCCTCGTCGCCGGCGGCGGCGCACGCTGACCTAACGGCCGCACCGACCCGAGAGCGCGACATCGGCCCAGGTCTTAAGGGCACGGAGCCTCGCCGCGTGCCGGGCCAACCAGATGGCACGCTGGACCGCTCCACAGACCAGGGCATACCGCCCGCCTGAGCAACGGTTCAGCGTGCCATGGACGACGGTCCAGCGTGCCAAGCCTCGAGTCGGGCCGCCGCAGCGGAGACCCCCTCGTCGGTCGCCGTCAGCGCGATCCGGACGTGGCGCGAACCCCCCGGGCCGTAGAAGTCACCTGGCGCCACCAGGATCCCGAGCGCGGCGAACCACGCCACCGTGTCCCAACACGGCTCGTTCCGGGTTGCCCACAGGTACAAGCCACCCTCCGAGTGGTCGATCCGAAAACCGGCAGCCTCCAGCGCAGGGCGCAGCATGCTGCGCCGCGCCAGGTATCGCTTCCGCTGGTTGTCGACGTGGGCGTCGTCACCTAGGGCGGCGACCATCGCCCCTTGCACCGGAGCGGGAACCATCATGCCCGCGTGCTTGCGTATCCCCAGTAGACGTCGGACCAACGCGACGTCGCCGGCGACGAAGCCGGCGCGGTACCCCGCCATGTTCGACCGCTTCGACATCGAGTGGACGGCCAGCACGCCGTCGAGCGACCCCCCATTGACATCGGGATCGAGGACCGAGGCCGGTCGCGCTTCCCAGCCGAACTCCAGGTAGCACTCGTCCGAGGCGACGACGGTCCCGCGCTCGCGGGCCCAGGCGACGACCTTGGCCAGGTGTGCTACCGGCAACACCGCGCCGTGCGGGTTCGCCGGCGAATTGACCCAGATCATCCCGACGCGCCGCGGCCCCAAACCGGTGAGCGAGTCGGATGCGACTGGGTCCGCCCCCGCCAACCGTGCCCCGATGTCGTAGGTCGGATAGGCCAGAGCGGGATGGACGACGGCGTCGCCCGCACCCAGGCCGAGCAGGGTCGGCAACCAGGCCACGAGCTCCTTGGAGCCGATCGTCGGCAGGACGCCCTCCCGGTCGACGGTGTGGATCCCCCATCGCCGGGCGAACCACGCGGCAACCGCCTCCCTCAGCTCCGGCGTGCCGTACGTGGCCGGGTAGCCGGGAGCGTCGGAACCCGCCGTCAGGGCGTCACGGACGACGCGCGGGGTCGGGTCGACCGGGGTCCCGACGGACAGGTCGACCAGCCCACCTGGGTGTGCGGCCGCTTGGTGCTCGAACGGGGCCAACCGGTCCCACGGGAAGTCCGGGAGGCTGTGCACCTGGGCGGTGTCGCTCAGTGGACGCTGGTCTCCTGCGGCGGTAGAGCCGCGATCAGCGGGTGGTCCTTGTCGATGACACCCAGCTTGGACGCGCCACCCGGGGAGCCGAGGTCGTCGAAGAACTCGGCATTGGCCGGGGTGTAGTCCTTCCACTGCTCGGGGACGTCGTCCTCGTAGAAGATCGCCTCGACCGGGCACACCGGCTCGCAGGCACCACAGTCAACGCACTCGTCCGGGTGGATGTAGAGCATTCGTTCGCCCTCGTAGATGCAGTCGACCGGACACTCCTCGACACAGGCGAGATCCTTCAGATCGACGCACGGCTGCGCGATGGTGTACGTCACGAGAACGTCCTCCTGTCGACGCCAGGCACGGGGGGCGGTGCCCTTCCTAGTATCGCCCTGCACGCATCCGCGTGTGCAACCGAGGCCAGCCTATGCGCTCGTGGCGCCGAGATGGAGCCGTGCCCAGACCCTGGAAGGACGCCGATGGCTGAGCGGGAGGACCCGCGATCCGGCACCTGGGTGGACCGGATCCGCGCCGACCACGTCGGCCGGAGGGTGGTCGTGCGCTACCACCTGCCGGACAGCGACATGGCCACTGACGTCTTGGGCCGGCTGGTCGGACGGGACGCGGGCACACTGCGAATCCGGCGCGGTGACGGCTCGGTCATCGACGTTCCGCTCGCGGACGTGGTCGCGGCCAAGCCCGTGCCTGAGCACGCCGTCGCCCGCCGCGACGTGCGCGCTCTCGAGGAGGCCGCGGCGAAAGGCTGGCGCGCCCTCGAGACCACACAACTCGGCGGCTGGCTGCTGCGCGCCGCGGGTGGCTTCACGCGGCGGGCGAACTCGTGCCTGCCGTTGGCTGATCCCGGAATGCCTGTACCCGCCGCCGTCGCGGAGGTCGAACGCTGGTACGGCGCCCGGACGATGGTTCCGTCCTTCCAGGTGGTCATACTGCTCGGCGAGGCCGTCGACGCTCACCTCGACGCGCTCGGCTGGGGGCGCTCTGAGGAGGTCCTCGTCCTGACCTCGCCGCTGGGACCAGTCGCCGACGCGCTGCGACCGGACCTCGCCTCCGTCACGGTGACCGCCGAGCCGGACGACGCCTGGCTGGCGGCCTATCACTACCGCGGCGACGCGTTGCCGGCGCATGCCCGCCGCGTGCTCGTCCACGCCGACACTGTGGGCTTCGCCGCGGTCGATGAAGGCGGTCGGCGGGTCGCGATCGCCCGCGGTGCCGTCAGCGACGCTCCCGACGGGCGGCGGTGGGTCGGCATCACGGCGGTCGAGGTGGAACCGACGGCCCGCCGCGCAGGCTTGGGTACCCACGTCGTCGCTGGCGTGGCGCGTTGGGCCGGGACCAACGGTGCCACCGACGTCTACCTGCAGGTCTCCGCAAACAATGCGCCCGCGCTCGGCACCTACGAGCGGCTCGGCTTCATCGAGCACCACCGCTACCACTACCGCACGCCATCCTCATGATCACGAGACGGGTCAGCCGCGAGGCTCCGGTCCACAGATGACCGTGGGATTCGGGCGGTAGGTCCAGGGAGTGGACTCGTCCTTCGCCAGCTCGCCGTCCGGCGTCCAGGCCTTCCGGTAGGACGTGATGCTGAAGCCCCGCCAGCCGGTTTCGGCCTGGCACTCGTCACTGGTGTCGTAGATCGTCTGGGGGTCGGTGTAGTTGCTCCGCGCGGACACCGATGTCTCGACCCGGTAATAGGCGGTGCTCCAGATCTTGACCGTGAGCGTGCCCGCGCTGGCACCGCTGGGGCTGAACTGCGTGTCGACGAGGACCCCGTACGGTGTGTCGTTCCGGAACGACATGTCGAAGCCCCCCCACGCGACCGTGGCTTCCTGGCCGACCGGGTAACGGTCGAAGTAGATGCTGTGAGGCTGGTGGTAGACGTCCTCCAAGCCCGCCTTGAACGCGGCGTGGTAGGTGGTCGTCGCAACCTGCGAGACGCCGCCGCCGTAGTCCTCACGCAGGCGGCCGGCGTCGATGGTCCACCCGATCGCGAAGCCGTTGGCAGCCGTCCGCTCGCCCACCAGGTCGTTGAGACTGAACGTGTCGCCCGGTAGCAGCAGGGTGTTGTCGATGCGCCTCGCGGCCAGCCCGATGTTGGTGTTGCGGTACGCGGCGTGGGGGAAGCGCGTCGTCCATTCAGCGACGACCTCGTCGACGCCCAGCTTCTCGGCGCCCGCTGTCGTCAGCTCGGGGTCGGTCTCCATGAGCTCGACCTCGGCTGTCCGATCGTCGCCGCTGGCGGACAAAGCCGGTAGGACGGCCGCAGCGAGCGCGTCGGATGCCACACTGCGGCCGGACCGCGCGGGGACGACGACGGGGTTGCCGCCCTCGATGCGGATGGTGGCGTCGCGGCCCTGCTGGCCGATGTCGGCCAGCGCCTCCTCGGCTGCAGTGGCGAGCCCCGCACCGTCGAGCCGAAGTGTCAGAGTGCCGTCGTCGTCGGGCTCCATCGTCAGCGCCATGCCGATGACCTCCGGCTCCAGCGTCGCGCGCTGCCCAGATGCGACGACCGAGACCGGCCCGGACATTGCGGGCTCGGCGAACTCGGCAACGGCACGCTCGACCTCGGCGTCGCTGACCGCAGGGTCGGTCTCCGTCGTGGCCAGATCGACCGCACCGAGCGGAAGTTCATGCGGGCCGTCGGTGCCGAAGTACGCCGCGGTGACGGCGTCGGCCGCGGCGGTGATGTCGACCGAGCGTCCAGGAACGGCCGCGCTCGTCACGACCTCGCCGTCCTCGAACCCGACAGACCCGTTGACCGGGGCGATGTCCGCCTGTTCTGCGATCGCGGTGAGGGCCGCCTCGAGGGCCTCCCCGTCGACCGCCGGCACCGGGTCGACCGCACCCACGCCGAGCAACGCCCGGACGATCGAGATGGGGTTTGCGCTGGCGCCCGGAACGGCGTCGACCGTCGCCGAGGTGTCGATGGTCAGCCCCGCCTCCGGTGGCACGAGGCTGAACGTGCTCTCGTCGCCGGCCACGCGAAGCGTCATCGGGGAGTCGACCAGCGCGGGAAGCTCGGCGGACAGCACGTCCTCGGCCTCGGCAGGCGACAGGCCGCCGACCTCGACGCCGAGCACGGTGGCTCCGCTGGCGAGGGGCCCGCTGGCGATCAGATAGGCGCCCAGGTAGAGGAACAGCGCCCCACCGAGGACCGTTGCCACGATCACCGTGGAACGCCGGCGCCAGAACTGGCCG